>DATLNJ010000098.1:0-36626 GCA_035536815.1 Frankiaceae bacterium | reverse complement strand
TGCTCGGGCTGGCCCGGCTGGCCGAGCAGCACCGGTGGGCGCAGCTCGCCGACGTCCCCTCGGCCGACGTCGTGCTGGTCGAGAACGAGGACGGCTCCATCAGCCGCTGCTTCTGGCCGGAGGAGCTGGAGTCGGTGCTCGATGACTTCGGCTACGACGTCGAGTGGGTCCGCCCCCGCACCGTGCTGTCCCAGGACGCCGTCAGCCGCGCCCTCGACGCCAACCCGAACTCCTTCGACACCCTCGTCCGCACCGAGCTCGCCCTCGCAAAGGACCGCCAAGGCGAATCGACAGGAATCCACCTCATCGCCTCGGCGACCCGCCGCTAACGAGGGCCGCCCGCGGCCCGCAACGGGCGCGCGGGTTGGCCGAGGCGCGGCACCGGGCCGAGGCACGCGGCAGGGGCGCAGATTGGGCGCGGTGCAGCGCTCGGGGGATGCCGGTGAGCGCCTAAAGCGAAAGGAGCCTAGCGAACCGGCATCCCCCGAGCGCCGCGGTCTGGGGCGCGGTCCGGGGCACGCGGTGGGCGGGGGATGCCGGTGAGCGCCTAAAGCGACGAAGGAGCCCTAGCGAGCGGGCATCCCCCGCCCGCCGCCTCTCAGAAAGAACTCCAAGCAACCCGCATAGCCCGACGCTCATCCGGCGTCGTAGCCCCCCACACCCCGTCACACTCGCCCGAGTCGAGCGCCGCGGCCAGGCAGGCGCCGAGCACCGAGCAGGTCGAGCAGATGCTGATCGCCGCGGCGGGGTCCTCCGCGGCGTTGGGGAAGAAGAGCTCGGGGTCGTGCCGGAGGCACTCGCCGCGGCTCCGCCACTCGGGCTCGGGGATGCGTGCGTCGGTCGCCGCGCGGAAGCGCGGGTCGCGGCGTACCCGCCGTACGGCGTCTGGGGCGGTGCGCAGCGTTCGGGTCATCGAGCCATCTCCATGTCGTGCTGGCAGGTGACGCAGCGGGCGGCTTCGGGACGTGCTTCGAGACGTTCGTCGGGCAGCTGGGTGCCGCAGTCGACGCAGCGGCCGTACGTTCCTTCGTCGAGCCGGGCGAGGGCGGCGACGACCTCCTCGCGCTGGCCCTCGACCACGACGCGGACCGCCTCGTCGCGCTCCATCTCGCTGAGCTCGGAGGCGGCCTCGGCGGGGTGCTGGTCGAGCCGGCTGAGCTCGCCGGCGTCGCCGGTCTCGCCCGCGAGCGTGCGGGTCGAGGCGTCGATCTCGCCGATCAGCTGTTCGAGGCGCTGGCGCGTGACAGCTTCGTCCACGTCGTCCCTTCCGGCTTCGGTCGGCCCGCTCCCGGAGCAAACGGCGCGGCGGCTGCGCTGTTGTCTACTCCGACACGAGCACGCGGACAAGATCCAATGTTGTGGCATACGCCAGCGCGGGGTCCCCTGCCCACCCGGCGGCGACCGAAACTTACGATGGCCGCATGCGCCCGCTCGTCGCCACCGCCCTGGCCCTCGGCCTGCTGGCGCCGAACGCCGCGTTCGCCGAACCGCTGCCCCTCCCGAAGCCGGCCGGCGAGATCCCGATCCCGAGCGCGGCGGTCGCCGACCGTCCCGAACGGCTGCGCCGCTCGCAGGTCCCCGGCGGCGTGGACGACACCGAACGCATCGACGTGCTGCTCGCCCCCAACGGCACCCCCGCGGCCGTCACCCTCACCCAGCGGCTGGTGCTGACCGGCACGGGTCAGTTCGTCGTGTGGGAACGCTCCTCGGCGAGCGACGTCGAGCCGCTGGCGGACACCGACCCGCCGGTGCTCAAGCGCGAGGCGGTCATCTGGCAGGGCTTCGTGAACCAGCGCAAGGAGCTGGCCGCGCGGCTGACGCTCGACCCGTTCGTGGAGAACGAGCTGCTGCCGCTGCGCGTCGAGCTGCGCGGCCCGCTCGGCCCCGGCGGCACGCTGACCGGCGCCGGTCCGGTCACGGTCAAGGTCTCCAACCGCACCGGCCTGGCGATGACGCTGCCGACCGGCACGGTCGCGCCGGAGCACCTGGCCGGCCCGCTCGACCGGCTGCGCGCCTACGCCACCGCGAAGCGCCCCACGCCGCCGCCGGCGGCCGGGCGCGGGCTCCCCCTGACGCTGCCCGCCACCGGCAACGCCACCCGCGAGGCCAACGTCGTCGTGCCGTTCCGCGTCACCGGCACCGTCCGGGTCACCGGCGGCACGGCCGCGACGCCCGAGTCCGCCGCGGTCACCCACGTCCCCGGCGGCCTGCGGCTGGACGGCGTGCTGGCCGGCGACGCGGAGTTCACGGTGAACGCCACCGCGACCGGCACGCTGCAGCTCGAACTCACGGCGTTCCCGACGCTCGACCCGCGGACGTTGCAGCCGCCGCAGGGCGCGACGTGGGCCGAGTGGGCGGGGCGCCGCCCGCCCACCGCGCAGGTCGCCGCCGCCACGACGCAGCTCGTGGACGCCGCCGCGCAGGCGGCCCGCGCGGACGACTACGCCCCCTACCTCGGCCACCACGGCCCGGGCTCGGTGCGGACGACGTTCCACTTCCGGATGGCGCCGCCCGACGTGGTCCGCGCGGCGGCGCCGCGGCCGCTGTCGCCGCGCCCGTTCGGCATCGCGCTCGCCTCGCTCGCGCTCGCCGGCGTCCTCACGAACGCCACTGTCATCTGGCGGCGGCTCTAAGAGCCGCCGACCTCGGGCCGGTCAGCGCAGCTGGTGCCGTCCCGGCTTCGCCGACAGCAGCACCAGCAACGTGCCGAGGCCGAGGGTGAGCGCGGCGAGCAGCAGGTGCGGCGCGAAGGTCGCGCCGGTCGCGGCAAGGCCATTGCCGATCCGGGTCGCGTTGCCGTCGCGGGACAGCGTGCTGGACTCGGGCGCCCGGCCGGTGCCGCCGCTCCCGGCGCTACCGCCGACCGCGACACCCGGAAGGGGGCCGCCGGAGCCGGTCTCGTTGGGAAGCGTGCCGTCGTCGTCGGGGGCGGGGGTGCCGCCGTCGTCCGGCGGCGGGGTGCCGTCATCCGGGGTCGGCGTACCGGTGTCATCCGGGGTCGGCGTCCCCGTGTCGCCGGGGGTCGGGCTGCCGGTGCCGTCCGGGGTCGGCGTCCCCGTGCCGCCGGGGGTCGGGCTGCCGGTGCCGTCCGGGGTCGGCGTCCCCGTGCCGTCCGGGGTCGGCGTCGGGCTGCTGTCCGGCGGTGCGCCGCCGCAGGCGGAGTCGGTGATCGTGTTGCCGATCAACGTCACCGCCCCATCGGTGGCGAGGGCGCTGCCGTCGAGGGTGGCGCCGCTGCCGAACGAGATCGACGTGTTCGCCAGGATGTTCCCGGCGAACGCGCTCCCCGCGCCGATGCCGGCGGAGCTGGCGACCTGCCAGTAGACGCCGCACGAGTCGGCGCCGTCGATGAGGAGCACCTGGCTGGCGGCGGCCGTGGTCAGCGTGCTGCCGCCGGCGCCGGTGAGGAAGATGAACTCGCCGACGCCGCTGAGGGTGAGGGTGCCGGTGAGCTCGAAGGTCGGCGAGCAGTAGACGCCGGGCGTGAGCGTCGTGCCGCCGAGCTCGACCAGGATCGAGGTGCAGGTCTCCTCGAGACCGACGAGCGTGTTGTACGCCGTCAGCAGGTCCGCCTTCGCCTGCTGCGCGGCGCCGTCGGTGACGTGCATGCTCCCGGTCAGGTCGACGCAGTTCGCCGGGCCGGTGCAGCTCTCGAACCCGGTCACGGCCGAGCCCGGGTGCAGGCCGACGTCACCGGTGACGACGCTCCGGCCGGAGTTGGTGATGGTCGACCCGGCCAGGATCGCGAAGTTGTCCGCGGTCCCGAGCCGGGACCCTTCCGCCGCGGCGGCCATGGCAGACGAGGGCTCGGTGGTGGCGGGGGCGGGCGCGGCGGCCTTCGGCGAGGCCGATCGCGGTGCGGTGGTCAGCCGTACGGCCGGCGGGGTCGCGACGACCGTCGCCAGGGTCGGTGCCGGCTCGGGCGCCGGCGCAGCGGTGACGACCGGCACGACGACGGCAACGGCCTGCGTCGCCGCCGCCTCCGCGGGCTCCTCCGGCGCGGTGGTCGGCTCGGGCGACGGAGTCTGCGGGGCCGGTTCGGTGGCCTCAGCCGGTGCCTGGGGCGCGGCCGTCGCGAGCGGGTCTTCTGCCGCGGCAGCGGGCAGCGCGCCGAAGGCGAGCAGCACGGGCAGCAGCAGCCCGCCGACGCTGAGGGCACGAGACCCCGCGCGGCGGACGGGCCGGCGGGCGCGGCGAAGGTGGGTGGGTGACGTGGTCACGACGTGCCTTCCGTAGGACGGCTCCCGTGTTTTCCCCCGAGGAGCGACCGTGGGTACGGCAGCGACCCCGGCACCGGCCGGTCCGGGTGCCGCGCGGGAGTCCCCGCGCGATGACCGAGCCGGCCTTGCAAGAGGCGGGATTGTGCCCGCAACTCCCACTCTATTCGAGGTTTCTATTTCACGCAATGAACTACTAGTCTTAGTTTACTAGTCTCTGAGGACCGATGTTGGTACCCTCGCGCACATGAGCCAGTGGAGCTTCCTGACGACCCACGCGCGCGCCCTGCTGCTGATCGCGCGGGAGCCGGACACCCGGCTACGCGACCTCGCCGCGGCCCTCGCCGTCACCGAGCGGACGGCGTACGGCATCGTCAGCGACCTCACCGCCGCGCGGTACCTGGTCAAGCAGCGCGACGGCCGCCGCAACCGCTACCTCATCCAGGAGCACCTGCCCGTTCCTGGCGCCCTGCGCCCCGACCTCACGGTCGGCGAGGTGCTCGCGCTGCTCGTCGATGCCCGCGGCTCGTAGCCGGCTCTAGAAGAGGGTCTCCTCGGTCACCGGCGCGAGCAGTTCGGGGCCGTCGCGGCGGACGTCGTTGACCGCCGTGGAGACCTCGTACGCCGCGAAGCCGGTCTGCGGCAGCAGCAGCCCGCAGAGCGCCGCGGCGTCGTCGTTCGCCGGGTCCAGCCACTCGTCCCAGACGTCCGGCGGCAGCACGACCGGCATCCGGTCGTGCAGGTACGCGACGTCCGGCGCCGCCTCCGTCGTGACGATCGTGAACGTCCGCGTCTCGCCGTTGCGCTCGTACAGCCCGGCGAACGCGATCGGCTCGGCGCGCGAGATGAAGTGCGGCCGCTTCTGCCGCCACTCGTACCAGCCGTCGGCCGGCACCAGGCACCGCCGCCGCACCAGCGCGGACCGGAACGCCGGCTTCTCGGCAACGGTCTCGGCGCGCGCGTTGATCAGCCGCGACGCGATTCGCGGGTCGTCCGCCCAGGACGGGATCAGCCCCCACCGCAGCGTCCGCAGCTCGCGCCCCTCGCCGCGGTCCACCACGACGGAGACGGGGTCGGTCGGGGCGACGTTCCACGACGGCGGCGGCGGCTCGTCGACGACGCGCGCGGCGTACGTCTCCTCCGTCAGGTCGGGAGGTCGCGAGGCGGAGTAACGGCCGCACATGGCTACTGCGGCACCGTCGGGAGCGAGCCGGACAGGATGTCGTCCTTCACCGGCGCGAACCGCATGTCCGCGAACCGCGCGACGTACATGTCGTCCGGCGATACGCCCTCGTGGTTGCGCGGGAGGAACGACCGCTCGTCGCCGTTCGCGCCGGTCACCGCGACCTCGTTCAACGCCTTCACCAGCGGCGCGCCCAGCCCGCCCGCGCGTTCCAGCGCCGCGGCGAGCAGCTTGGTCGAATCGTACGCGTACATCGGCCAGTCCGGCGGCTGCACGACCTCGCGGCCGCCCGCCGTGACGCCGATCCGGTCCGGGCCGAACTTCGCCTCGTACGCCGTCCGGAACTTCTCGAACGGCTCCGGGCCGATCTCCGCGGTGATGCGGAACGACACGAACGACAACCCGTCCAGCCACTCGGGGTGCTGCGCGAGCTGCTGGCGCACCAACGGGTCGGCGGCGGTCGGCGCGGCGAAGATCGGCACGTCCCAGCCGCGCGCGCGGATCGCGGTGACGACGGAGGCGACGACCGGCGCGCGCGCCCACACGACGACCAGGGCCGGGTCGAGCTGCTCGGCCATCAGCACCACCGGCGCCGGGTCGGCGCCGGTGGCGACCTCGGTCAGCGTCGGCACGGGCAGCGAGTTCCGCTCGAACGCCGCCAGCAGGTCGCGCTCGCCGTCCTTCCCGTAGCCGGTGTCGTCGGTGAACACCACCGCCTTCGGCTTCCGCGTCGCGACGTAGTCCGCCAGCCGGACGGTCATCGGCCGGTTGGCCGGCGCCATCCGGAACAGCGTCGGCCGCACGTTCTCGTCGACGATGTCCTCGCCGCCCTCGAACGTCACGAACACCGGCAGGTGCGCGGGCGTCGCGACGCCGGCCACGGCGACGGCACCCACGCCGTCGGTGATGAGCGCGGCGGCGTCGTCGGCAACGGCCTGGCGCGCGTTGGCCAGCGCCCGCTCGACGCTGTCGCCGTGGTCGAGCTCGACCAGCCGGAACCGCCGGGTCCGCCCGCCGACCCGCACGCCCTTCTCGTTCAGCTCGGCCACGGCCAGCCGGGCGCCGTTGACGACCGACCGCGCCACCCACGGCGAGGTCGAGATGGGCGCGCTGACCACGATCGCGAGGTCGTCGCCGGCCGGGCCGCCCCCGCCGCCGCTGTCGCAGGCGGGCAGCACCAGCAGCGTGCCCGCCGCGACCGCCGCCAGCAGCCGCCTCACGCCGGCCGTCCCAGGTACGCCTCGCGCACCGCCGGGTCGGCCCGCACCTCGTCCGGCGTCCCCTCCGCGAGGACGCGGCCGGCGGCCAGCACGGTGACGCGGTCGGCGACCGCGGAGACGAAGCGCACGTTGTGTTCTACGACGAGCACGGCACGACCGTTCCCCGCCAGCGCGCGCAGCAACGTCGCCAGCCGCGCCGTCTCGGCGGCGGACATGCCTGCGGCCGGCTCGTCGAGCAGCAGGACGGTCGCGTTCGTGGCGGCCGCGCGGGCTACCTGGAGGATGCGCTGCTCGCCGTACGGCAGCTCGGCCGGCTTCGCGCCGGGCGGCAGCTCGGCGTCCCGCAGCGCCAGCGCCCCGGCGGCCGCCACCCGCGCGTCGTCCCGCCGCGCCGACGGGGTGCGCAGCAGCGTCCGCGCGAACGACCCGCCCGCGACCGCGCGGGCGCCGACCGCGACGTTCCCGCGCACGTCCAGTCCGGGGAACAGCACGGTGTCCTGGAACGTCCGCGCCACGCCTGCCCGCACGCGCTCCTCCTGCCCGAGCGCGGTGACGTCCCTGCCGCCGACGACCACCCGCCCGCCGTCGGCGGCCGTGGCGCCCGCGAGGACGCGGAGCAGCGTGGTCTTGCCGGAGCCGTTCGGGCCGAGCAGCGCGTGCACCTCGCCCGCCCGCAGCGTCAGGTCAACGCCGTCGAGCGCGGCCAGCCCGCCGTAGCGCTTGCGCAGCCCGCTCGCGTCCAGCAGCACGTCGCCGCCGCGCTCCGCGACCGGGAGCGCGGCCGGCTCCGGCTCCCTGCGGGGCGGCCGCGACCACGACGGCAGCCGGCGGCGGATCGGGTCGCGCAGCGCCAGCGCCGCGACGAGCAGCAGCGCGGTGAGCAGCCCGACGCCGCGGCCCCGGTCGGGCAGCAGCAGCACCAGCGCGATCCCGGCGATCGGTCCGTACGGGCTCGCCGTCCCGCCGATCAGCACCGCTACGAACAGCTGGATGGACAGCAACGGCGCCACGCTCGACGGCGCGACCACGCCCAGCAGGACGCCGGTCAGCGCGCCGGCGAGGGCGCCGAACGCCGCCGCCGCGGCGAGCGCGTTGCGCCGCAGCGACGCGCCCCGCACGCCCACCGACGCCGCCGCCTCCGGGCCCTGCCGCAACGCCGCGAGCTCCAGCCCCAGCGGCCCGCGCCCCAGCGCGCGGGTCACCAGCACCAGGCCCGCGCAGAGCAGCACCGCGAACGCCACGTGCCAGCGCGGCGTGAGCCGCCAGGACAGCCCGAGCGACGGCGACACCAGCGTCGCCGGCGCGGCGCGCAGCAGCCCCTGCTCGCCGCCGAACCGCCCCGGGAACGCCGCCAGCACCGCCACCGCCAGCCAGGCCAGCGCCCACGTCCCCAGCGCGAGGAACGCGCCGTGCAGCCGGGCGGCGCCGTACGCCACCAGCCAGCCGAGCCCGGCGGCGCCCGCGACCGCGACGAGGACCGCGAGGCCGAGCGGGAGCGTTCCGGCGAGCAGGAACGTCCCGTACGCCCCGACCGCGACGAACGCCCCCTGCCCGAGCACCGGCTGCCCGGCGTAGCCGACGGCGAGGTTCAGGCCGAGCGCGGCGAGCAGCAGGTAGAGGTCGCGTGCCAGGTCGACGGCGCTCACGCGACGCGTTCCCTGACCCGGCTACGCAGGCCCTCCGGCCGCGCGGCCAGCACCGCGACCAGCACGCTGAGCGCGAGCACGTCGCGGTACGCCGGACCGAGCCACGGCGACGACACGGCCAGCGACTCGACGACGCCGAGCAGCAGCCCGCCGGCCAGCGCGCCGCGCGGCGAGCCGAGCCTCCCGAGCAGCGCGGCGGCCACGCCCTTGAGGCCGAGCACGACGCCGGCCGACACCGTGACCGGCCCGGCCGGCGCGGCGAGCAGCCCGGCGACACCGGCCAGCAGCCCGGCGGCCGCGAACGCCAGCAGCACCACGCGCTCGGTCGGCACGCCCATCAACGCCGCGGCGTCCCTGTCGTCCGCCACCGCGCGCATCGCCTTGCCGAGCCGCGACGCGACCAGCAGCCGTTCGGCCAGCACGCCGACGCCGAGCGCGATCAGCAGCACGAGCAGCACGCGCACGGACAGCCGGCCGCCGCCGGGCAGGGCGAGCAGCGTGGTCGGCAGCCGCAACGGGTCCGCGACGGCGTACGCCTCGCGGGTGAACACCAGCGCGACCGCCTCGCGTACGACCAGCCCGGCGGTCACCGTCGCGGCGACCCAGCCGACCTCGGAGCGGAACGGCCGGACCGCGACGGCGTAGAGCGCGCCGCCGAGCAGCGCCCCGGCGAGCAGCGCGACGAGCACCTGGCCGACCGCGACCGGCAGGCCGGGCGCGCGTAGCACCGGCGTCGTGCCGACCGTGGCGAGCACCGCGACGAACAGCGACCCGACGAGCACGTCGCCGTGCGCGAAGTTGAGGACGCGGACCAGCCGGTAGCAGAGGGTGAAGCCGAGCGCGACGAGCCCGTAGATCGCGCCCTGCGCCAGCCCCGTCGCGACGGCCTGGAGGAGTACTCCCCCACTCATTCCGGGGTCCCCGCGGCGGCGCGAGCGGAGCGAGCGGCGTCGTGGGGCTCGCTCACCCGAACGGCAGCGGCGTCGAGGACGGGGGCGGCGTGTACGAGATGTCGTACGGGGCGTTGGTGTTGCGGACGACGGCGTACGCCCAGTACGTGCGGCACTCCTCGGGCGTCACGAACACCCGCAGCAGCCCGCGCAGCGCCTCGGTGCGGCGGAACGGCGCGTCGATCTCGGTCGCCTCGGCGTCGCCCCGGTCGAGCGCGAACCCCGCCTTCGGGAACTCGCGGACGATCCAGAGCAACGCCTCCTGCATGGACATGGGGACGTAGCCGCGGACCTGCGTGATGTTGCCCTGCGTCTGCTTGTCCACCTTGTCGAGCTCGAAGCCGGCCGGCCGCGGCACGATGTCCGGGACCTCCTTCGGCCACTTGTCGTCGGCGGCGCGGGAGGCGGGCGGGCAGGCCGGGCCGCTGCCGGTCGCCGCCGGCGGCGTCGGCGTGGGCTGCGCCCCCGGGTCGGCGACCTCGCCCGCGCACGCCGTCAGCGCGAGCACCGCCGCGACGAGGAACGACCTGAGACGCACGGCGCCAGGATACGGGTCGGCCGGTTGCCGAGGCGGTTCGCGCGCTGCGACGATGCGGCCGATGGCACCCCACGAGCGCACCCGGCCGCGACCCTGACCGCGTGGCCCGCGCCCGTCGCGACCGCACCCGTCGACGCGACGGTCCGGCTGCCGGGGTCGAAGTCCGTCACGAACCGCGCGCTCGTCCTCGGCGCCCTCGCGCCGGGGCGGACCACGCTGCGCGGCGCGCTCCGCGCCCGCGACACCGAATTGATGGCGGCCGCGCTCACCGCGCTGGGCTCGCCGGTCTCCCCCGGCGACGAGTGGACGGTGGACGGCGCGCCCGCCGGGGCGCCGGTCGCCGCCGACCGGGTCGACCTCGGCAACGCCGGCACCGTCGCCCGCTTCGTGCCCGCGGTCGCCGCGCTGCGCTCTGGCGACGTCGTCCTCGACGGCGACCCGCGCATCCGCGAACGCCCCGTGGGGCCGTTGCTCACGGCGTTGCGCGCGCTCGGCGCGCAGGTCGACGGCGAGGCGTTCCCGGTGACCGTGCGCGGGCGCGGCGTGCTGCCCGGCGGCGGCGTGACGCTGGACGCCAGCACGTCGTCGCAGCTCGTCAGCGGGCTGCTGCTGGCCGGCCCGTCGATGGTGCACGGCCTCGTCGTCCGCCATTCCGGTCCGCCGGTACCGAGCCGCCCGCACCTCGACATGACGGTCGCGATGATGCGCTGGTTCGGCGCCGACGTGGCCGTCGACGGCGACGTGTGGACCGTGCGGCCGGGCGCGTACCAGCCGCGCGACGTGGCGGTGGAGCCGGACCTGTCGGGGGCGGCGCCGTTCCTCGCGGCGGCGGCGGTGACCGGCGGCGTCGTGCGGGTCGAGGGGTGGCCGCGCGCGACGACCCAGCCGGGCGCGGCGATCCCGGCGCTGCTCGCCGAGATGGGCTGCTCGTACGACCTCGACGGCGACACGCTCGTCCTGCGCGGCGGCCCGCTGCGCGGCGTCGACGCGGACCTGCGGCACTGCCCCGAGGCCGCGCCGGTGCTCGCGGCGGTGGCCTGCGTCGCCGCCGGCCCGACGGCGTTGCGCGGCATCGCGCACCTGCGGCTGCAGGAGACCGACCGGCTGGCCGCGCTCGCCACCGAGCTGACGAAGCTCGGCGCGTCGGTGACCGACACCGACGACGGGCTGGAGGTGCGGCCGGGGCCGCTGCGCGGTGGCGAGTTCGCGACGTACGACGACCACCGCCTGGTCATGGCCGCCGCGGTGCTCGGGCTCGTCGTGCCGGGCGTCGTCGTGGCCGACGTCGAGACCGTCGGGAAGACGATGCCGGACTTCGCCGAACGCTGGCAGGCGATGCTCGGGTGAGCCGCCGCGAGCTGGACGAGGACGACGTCCGCAGCCGGCCGGGCCCTGGTTCGCGGCCACGGACGCGGACGCGGCCCAAGCACGCCGACGCCGTCGTCGGGGTGGTCGTGACGTTCGACCGCGGCCGGTTCACCTGCCTGCTCGACGGCCGCGAGGTCGTCGCCATGCGCGGCGGCGAGGTGCGCCGGACTCCGCTGGTCGTCGGCGACAGGGTGCGCATCGTCGGCGACACATCCGGCAACCCGGGCGCGCTCGCCCGCATCGTCGGGCTCGAGCCACGCACCTCCGTCCTGCACCGCACCGCCGACGACACCGACCCGGTCGAACGGCCGATCGTCGCCAACGCCGACCAGGTCGTCATCGTCGTCGCGGTCGCCGACCCGCCCCCGCGCTCGCGGCTCATCGACCGGTGTCTCGTGGCGGCGTTCGACGCCGGTCTCGAACCGCTGCTCTGCCTCACCAAGAACGACCTCGCCGACCCCGGCGAGCTGCTGGAGTTCTACGAGCCGCTCGGCGTGCGCGCCGTGACCACCGGGCGCGACGCGTCGTTGGCGGCCATCCGCGCGGCGCTGCACGACCGGGTCAGCGTCCTCGTCGGCCACTCCGGCGTCGGCAAGTCCACGCTCGTCAACCAGCTCGTCCCTGACGCGTTCCGCCGCACCGCCGACGTCTCCGGCGTCGGCAAGGGCCGGCACACGTCGGTGACCGCGATCGCGCTGCCGCTCCCCGACGGCGGGTGGGTCGTGGACACGCCGGGCATCAGGTCGTTCGGGCTGGGGCACGTGACACCGGACTCGGTGCTGCGCGCGTTCCCCGACCTCGCGCCCGGCGCGGAGGAGTGCCTGCCGAACTGCGACCACGCCGAGGGCGCCGACCACTGCGGCGTCGCCGAACGCGTCGCCGACGAGCACGCGACGGCGGCCCGGCTGGCGTCGTACCGGCGGCTGCTCAGCGCCCGCGGCGGCGAGGACGAGACCTAGACGAGCTGGAAGTCGCAGTCGACGACGTACTGCGGGACCGCAGGACCGTTGGCGCCGTTGTCCGCCCGGCACCTCAGCAGGTCGGCAACCGGCGGCGTCGGCCCCGGTGAGATGCCGACCGTCTGGAACGGTCCGCTCGCGCTGGCGACCGCGCTGTCGAGCGGGTAGAAGTCGCACAGCGCCCGCGCGCGGGCCTTCCCCCACGTCGGCGGCGACGTCGCCGTCAGGAACACCGCCGCCGTCGAGTACAGCGACTGGCAGTTCGGCGCGGTGGCGGACGAGACCCAGGTGCAGGTGACCGTGAAGGGGGATACCGGACCGACCGCACACGACCACAGCGACGTGGTCGCCAGCAGGCCGGTGCGCTGCCAGCTCACGCCGTTGCCGAAGTTGCTGATGACGATCCCCGCGGCCCCGCTCGGCGGCGGTAGCTTCTGCTTCGGACCGGCGTACGGCGCGCAGTCCAGCAGAACCGCCCCATCGAGGTAGACGTCACCGTCGGGCCCGACCTTGACCGGGCCGCTCATCCCGCCGCCCAACCGCGAGGTCACCGAGCACAGCGTCGGCTCGGCGTTGTTGTAGACGACGTACTCGACGAGGTCGCCGGCCTTCCGGTACACCGCCCCCGCCGTCTCCAGCACGTCGTCGTGCGCGACGCCCGGCCAGTTGTGGACGCGGCAGACTTCGCTCGCCGTGCCGTTCGCCTGCACCCGGTCGCAGATCTCCACCGTCGACGTCGACGACGCGCCGAACGTCACCGCCGACGCCCCGACGAGCACGCTCCGTCCCCGGATCGGCACGCCCTGCGCGGCGGCGACGCCGTCCACCTTGACGACGCAGGTGATCGTCGCGTCGGTGACGGGCGACGCCGCGTGGCCGATCACCGCCAGGGCGCGCAGCACTCCTTCGTGGGTGTCCTGCCCGGACAGGGCCGCGTCGCGGACGTCGGTGAGAGCACACCCACCGACGTAATTGTGCGAGTCGGCGCCCGCGACGGGCGCCCCGAGCACGAGCGTTCCGGCGGCCACCAAGGCCGCCACCATCTTCGTTCTCATGGTTCCCCCGATCCCGGCGCGTGGCCGCGCGACGCGGGCCATAGGCGCGCCGAATCCCGCGCACCGTACGCCCGCCGCCGCGCAATGTGTCGGCGGTGCGGGAAACCCATCAGGCGACGACCCGACAGGACGCGCCGTCGGATGCGCTGCGCGCGGCGCTGCTACGACCGGGTGAGCGTTCTCGTCGGGCGCTCCGGAGTCGGCAAGGGCCGGCACACCTCCGTCACCGCGATCGCGCTGCCGGTGCGTCCGGCCCCGGTCAGCCGTACCGGCAGATCGACGTGAAGTGCTGGCGCGGGGGCCCTGCGGACCCTGCCGCGGCCCGGCACCGCACGGCGGTCACGGGCACCGCCGCGACCGTCCCGTCCGCCTGGAAGTACGGATCGGTCTGCGTCGCGGTCCGGGTCGTGACCCCGGCCCACCCGTCGTCGTCGGCGCACTCGGCGGTCGTGGCCACCTCGCCCCAGGTGATCGGGTCGGTCAGCTCCGGCGGCAGGTCCGGCCCCGGGTCGATCTCCGGGATACCGCCGGAGCCGACGGCGTCGCGCACGTCGGCGGCCGCCCGCTCCCCATAGCGGTACGCCGCGTCGACGCCGGACAGCACGTCGGACACCCGCGGGTACCCGACCGCCAGCGCCTGCGCGGTCACCGCGATGCACGACCACACGATGCCGACCTCGGTGTACGGCGTGCACACAACCTCGTACGGCTGCGAGATCGGTCCGCCGGGGCCGCCGCTGATCGAGCAGTCCCAGAGGGCCGGCAGTGCCAGGAAGCCGCCCGGCACGAAGTTCACCGACGGGGTGTCCTCGTCGATGCTGACGTCACTGGAGATGGTGATCGAGCCGCTGAGCGGGATCGGCGGCACCGTGTCGGTCACGGCAGGGACCGTCGCCGTCGCCGGGTCGCAGGCAGCGCCCGCGTCCGCCGTCCACCGGCCGCCGCTCCAGTACAGCTCGGCGTGCGGCGTGCTGAACGTCGTGCACACGTACGCCGGACCAGCCTGGATGTCCTCGGCCGCGACGATCCGCGGCGCGAGGACGACGACGCCGCTCCCGCTCGCCGAGACCGCCGCGTCGTCGGGCGCCCGGTGCGCGCCGGCACCGAACTGGACAGCGCAGGTGATCGTGCCGTCGGCGGCGTACGGCCCAGCGGTGACGACGCCGGCGCGTCGGCCGTCGCCGGTCGCGGTCTCGGCGTAGGTGCACGGCTGTCCCGTCGGTCCCGCCGCTTCTGCCGGAGCCGCCGCGACCGCCGTGACGGTCAGCAGGACGGCCATCACGAGTCGAGCCATCAGATCTCCCCCGTTCGGACGCAACGCCGCGGACTGTAGGCCGGATCGGAGGTGGTTGCTGCCGGTAAGCCGTCCGTGCCGACAAGCCGTCAGACGACGACGGTGCCGCCGGTGCGCCAGTAGACGCCGGCCTCCCGCGAGAGCAGGTCCGCGTCGACGAGGTAACGCCGCACGGTGACGTAGTCGTCGGTGTACGCGCGCAGCATCGCGTTGACGTCGTTCTCGCTGTACCGCTCCCCCGGCTCGAACACCTGCACGATGTGGTCGAGCAGGATCCGCCGCTTCGACTGCTGCGCCGGCATCCCGGTCACGCGGCCGTTCTTCACGAACGCGCGCAGCACCTTCGCGGTCTCCGCGTCGGTGTCGCCGAAGTCCTCCGGCGGCGCCGGCACCCGCGCCGCCTCGCGCAGCGTCGCCAGCTCGAGCACCCACTCGTTGCCGTCGCCGGCGACGATGCCCGCGTCCTCGAGCCGGGCCAGCGCCTTGCCGGCGGTGCGCGCGTCGAGCCCCGCGCGCTCGCGGACCTCGGCCGTCGTGGTCGCACCGAGCGCGAGCGCGGCGACCACCTTGAGCCGGTCGTCGTCCGCGATCAGCCCCAGCAGCGTGGCGGCGTCGTTCATCGGTCCATTCTGTTACCCGTGCACGAGGAGGGCGTACCGATGACCGGCGGCCACAGCGCGCCGGTGGTCCGCGTCGGCGACTCCGTACACCGCGTCGCCGGGCCGTGGACGCCGCTCGTCCAACGGCTGATGGCCGGGCTGCGCGCCGCCGGCGTCGGCGTCGTCCCCGAGCCGCGCGGACTGGACGCCGAAGGGCGCGAGGTCGTCGAGTACGTCGCCGGCGACTGCCCCGTGTACCCGCTCCCGGCGTGGGTGTGGTCCGACGACGTCGTGCGCCAGGTCGGGGCCGCGCTGCGCGCGGTGCACGACGCGTCGGCGCGGCTCGAGCTCCCCTCCGTCGGGTGGCGCGATGCGCCGGTCGAGCCGGGCGACGTCGTG
Source organism: Frankiaceae bacterium (assembly GCA_035536815.1). Classification (GTDB taxonomy): domain Bacteria; phylum Actinomycetota; class Actinomycetes; order BP-191; family BP-191; genus BP-191. Next base: position 21,198 of record DATLNJ010000098.1, on the reverse strand, counting down.
TGCCACGGCGACGTGGCGCCGTACAACACGGTGTGGCGCGCGGGCCGCCTGGTGGCGTTCATCGACTGGGACCACGCCCGGCCGGCGCCCCGCGGCTACGACCTCGGCTATGCCGCGTACCGGTTCGTCAGCCTCACGCCGCCGGGGCACCCGGACGGCCACGAGCTGCCGGTCGGCGAGCAACGCCGCAGGCTGGCGTTGCTGTGCGACGCGTACGGCGACGCCGACCCGGACGACGTCCTGCGCTGGGCGGCGTACCGGCTGGACCTGCTGGTGGCGAACGCCTCGCCGCACGCGCCGCTCTACGCCGCGGACGCGCGCTGGCTCCGTTCGGCCTACGACCTGCCCGGCTGAGTCGTACGCCGGCTTCCAGTGCCCCACGATCCTTCGCGTGCTCCGCGGCACTGGAAGTTCGTGCTAGCCGTCCGCGCCCGCCGCGATCGTCTCGTGCACCTGGTCGGCGCGCTCGCGCAACGCCTTCTCCTCGTCGATCCGATCGGCGGTCGCCTCGTCGTCGCGCATCATCGCGTCGATGTCGAAGCCCGCGTAGTCGAGGACGCCCATGTCGGCGTACGCCTTCTGGATCCTCTCGCCCCACAGACCGATGTCCTTGACGATCGGCACGATGCGCATGAACAGCAGCGACCGGTACGTCCGCATGATCGGCGACGCCTCGACGTAGTCGACGCACTCCTTGACGTCGTAGCCGAGCGTCTCCCACACCTCGCGGCCCTGGAACCGGTCGCGCAGCAGGTAGCACCCCTCGACCACGAACTCCTCGCGCTCCTCGCGCTCCTTCGTCGTGAGCTGCGCGTACGCGTCCTTCAGCGCCAGCCGCCCGAACGCCACGTGCCTGGCCTCGTCCTGCATGACGTACGCGAGGATCTGCTTCGGCAACGGCGCCGTCGTCGAGTCGCGCAGCATTCCGAACGCCGCCAGCGCCACGCCCTCGATGAGCACCTGCATCCCGAGGTACGGCATGTCCCAGCGCGAGTCGGACAGCGTGTCGCCGAGCAGCGACTGGAGGTGCGGGTTGATCGGGTAGACCAGCCCGATCTTCTCCTGGAGGAACCGCGCGTACGTCTCGGCGTGCCGCGCCTCGTCCATCACCTGCGTGGCGGCGTAGAACTTCGCGTCGAGGTCGGGCACCGACTCGACCAGCCGCGCGCTGCACACCGCGGCGCCCTGCTCGCCGTGCAGGAACTGGCTGAACTGCCACGCGATCACGTGCTGCGTGAGCTCGTCGCGCTCGGCTTCGTCGAGCCGCTCGTACGTCGGCGAGCCGTGGATCGGGAGGAGCTCGCGCGGCATGCCGAGCGGGTTGCCGTACTGGACGTCGAGGCCCCAGTCGACACGCGTCGCCGCGTCCCACTGCTTCGCCTTCCCCTTGGCGTACAGGTCGAGCAGCCGCTGCCGGCCGTCGTCGTACTCCCAGGTGAAGTGCGCCTGCCCGGTCATCGGGACCGACCAGCCCTCGGGGTCCACCGGCGCGGTGTAACGGTCGTGGGTGGTCATACGCGGATCCCCTCCAGAGTGCGCGCCGCGACGGCAGCGATGCGGCGCGCTGCCGCCGCGCGCGCCGGGCCGGGCAGGACGATGTACGACAGCGTGAGCCGGACGACGACCTCGGCGGTCTCCGCGGCCTGCCCGGCAGGGATGCCGGGCCAGTGCGCCCCGAGGTACGCCACCAGCCGTTGCTTGGCGACCTCGACCAGCGGCTGGGCGCGCGTCGTGAGGTACGGCAGCAGGCCGGCCTCTCCCCTCTCGGTGAGGATCGAGCGGACCAGCGGGTTGTCGTCGGCCTCGCGGAGCACGAACCGCGCGGCCGCCTCGAACCCGCCCGGCAGGTCGGCGCCGTGCGCGTCCAGCGCCCGCTCCACGCCGTCGAGGAACCGCCGCGTCTCGCGCAGCGCGAGGTGCAGCGCGAGCCCGTCGCGGTCGCCGAACTCGTTGTAGAGCGTCTGCCTGCTCACCCCCGCGGCGGCCGCGACGTCGGCCATCCGGGCGCGCTGCCAGCCGGTCGTGACGGCGGCGTCGTACGCCGCGTCGAGCAGCGCCTCCCGCACGTCCGTCACATCACCGATGCTTTACACGAGCGGCTCCCGTGTCAACGGCCAGAATGCGGCTGTGGACGGAGAGGTCTGGCGGCTGCATCACGACGGCGCTGTCGTCGCCGAGTTGCACGTGACCGGCCGTGACCAGCCGTGGCTGTTGGCGCGGGTCGAGTCACGCGCTGGGTTCGACGCGGTGGCGCCGCTTTTCGCGGAGGAGCTGCGCCTACTGGACCGCCTCGACAGCGACGCCGAGGAGTGGGAGGCGGCCTACCGTCGCGTCCGGGCGGCGACGCGGCTCACCGACCCGGCCGGAGATGACGTCGCCGAGTACCTGCTCCACGTCGACGGCGACCAGGCGTGGTGGCGCCGGCACCACGAGCCGTTCGGTCCCGGGTGACGGCACGGGGCCCGCCGGAGAAACGTTCCCGGCGGGCCCCGCGACACCTACGGCCTACTGCTTGCGCTTGCCGATCCGGACCTCGACGCCGGCCGCGCCGGTCAGGTCGCCGCCCGGCGAGTGCTGGCCGACGACGACGTGGTACGTCCCGGCGCGCGACGTGCGCGCGGCCCGGCCGCCCACGACGATCCCGACCAGGTCGCCCGGCTGGACGGGAACCGGGATGCGGACCCGGCGGGTGTACGGCAGCCGCAGCCGGTCGCCGTCCCACGACGGCCGCCCGGCCGGCTTCACCAGCCGGACCTCCGGCAGCACGCTCTCCAGCAGAGTGCCCGGCGGGACCCGCAGCCGCAGCCGTTCGCCCGGCGTTGCCAGCTCGATCCGGCTCTCGTCGAGCAGCTTCACGCGCAGGCCGTCGCCGCCGTCGTGGCCGTTGGTGTCGCCGGACAGCCGCGCCCGCACCTGCTTCGCCACCCGCTCGTCCACGAACCGCACGTACAGCTCGACGTCGCGCGGCAGCCGGCCGCGGTCCACGACCAGCTCCAGTTCGCGGTCCGGGTTGAGCGCGTTGCCGAGCACCATGAACGCCCCGAACGCACCCTTGTCGTCGTCGTCGTCGGTGTAGTCGATCGAGATGTTCTTCTGCGCCAGGTTGTTGTCGTCCCAGACGTGGTTGCCGCTCGCGTTCGGGCCGTCGTGCGGCGAGATCTCGACGAGCAGGCACGGGTGCCACGCCACCGGCGTCCCGTCCACGTCGACGTACTGGTCGGGCACCAGCGCCGACGGCCAGGTGACGTTGACGATGCTCTCGGTCATGCCTGCCAGCGGCGCGTGCGCGACCTCGCCGAGCAGGTACGTCCCCGGCTGCAACGGCGGCGCCGGCGTCGAGCCCGGGCCGTTCGACGGGACGAAGTCGGCCGGGTAGACGAACTCGGTCCCGGCGAAATGCGCCAGGTACACCCGGACGTAGAACGGCAGCGACGCGCCGGCCTGGTTGTTGCGCAGCCGGACGTACACCCAGTTGTCCTGACCGAAGTCGGCGGGCTCGTGCGGGCCGGCCGTCCCGTAGCTCGCCGGCAGCGCGCCCGCGTCCATCGCCGGCGCGGTCTGCCGCACCCAGATGTCCGGGCTGTTCCAGAACGCGCCGGCCGAGGCGACCGCGCCGGTGTCGGCGAGGTTCTCGCGGACGACGACGTCGTAGCCCGCGACGTAGGTCGCCGCGCCGGAGACCGCCGCCGCGGCGTTCAGCCGTCCGTAGCCGTACCACTGGCTGTACTCGGCCACGCCGTCACCGTCGTTGTCGACGTACTGGCCGGTCGGGTCGGCGTTGGCGTTGTCGATGCGCACGGCCGTGTCGCGCAGCAGCTCGCGCACCTGCGTCCACGTCAGGGCGGGGTTCGCCGACAGCATCAACGCCACCGTCCCCGACACCTGCGGGCAGGCGCACGACGTCTGCCCGAACGTCGAGTACCCGCCACCGGCGGTCGTGCTCAGCGTGCGCGTCTCCGGGGGGTCGAACTCGCCACCGCCGGGCGCGCACAGGTCGACCTTGTCGCCGAAGTTGCTGCTGGTGACCTTGACCTCCGCGGCGTCCGGCGGGCTGATCCGCGACGCGGCGACGGCGATGGTGCGCTCGTACGCCGCCCACTGGCGGTACGTCGTGAAGTCGAGGCCGTCGTTGCCGGTGCTGAACACGACGACGCAGCCGCGCCCGCCGCGCCCGTACGTCGTCAGGTAGTCGAAGGTGTCCTTCATGATCGCGGGCAGCATGGCCTCGGTGCGGCCGAAGCTGTTGCTGATGACGTCCGCCGGGTTCGCCGCGATCACCGCCGGGAAGCCGGGCGTCGTGCTGCCCGGGTCGAAGCCCGCGGCCCAGATGTAGGCGTCGGCGAACTCGGTCAGCACGCCGCCGTCGGGCCGGCGCAACGGCATCAGCCGGCAGCCACCGGCCAGGCCCGCGACGCCCGTCGTGTTGTTCGTGACAGCGGCGGCGATCCCCGCGCTCTTGGTGCCGTGCGTGCCCGAGGCGGGGTCGCTGTCGTAGTCGGCGAAGTCGAAGGCGTTCACGACTTTGGTCCACCCCGCGCCCATCGGGTTCTGGAAGTCGGGGTGCGCGATCTCGCAGCCGCTGTCCATGACCGCGATCGTGATGGCGTTCGACCCGAGCGTCACGTCCCACGCGCCCTCGGACCCGATGATAGCGTGGTGCGGCTGGTCGTCGTACCGGTCGTCGTTCGGCGTGAAGTCGTCGACGACCGTGACCACGAGGTTCGGCTCCGCGTACTGGACCTCGTCCAGCGAGACCAGCCGGTCGAGGACGTCGAGCAGCTCGAACGTCACCGCGGGGGCCTTCAGCACGAACGCGTTGCCTGCGTACGGGATCGAGCGCAGAACGCGCAGCCCGAACTCGCGCGCGATGCCGGAGACGGTCTCCGCCTCGACCTGGTCCTGGAACCGCACGACCACCTCGTCGGTGAGGTACGTGACCGAGTCCTTATCGAGGTGCAGCACCGGCCCGGCCCGGCGGATGCCCTCGGCGTCGTTGAGCCGTGCGACGACCTCGTCGACGCGGTCGGGGTCGGTGGCGAAGACCCGGACGTTGTTCGCGAGCACCGGCTCAGGTACCTCGACCGGCTCGAGCCCGAGGTCGGCGGCGACACCGGCGACGCGAGCGTCCACGTCCTCGCCGCGCCTGCGGGCCGTACCGTCGAGCGTCACCGCGACCAAGCCGCGCGGCGGGTCGAACGGCACCCGCACGCCACCCAGCCAGTACGCCGGCAGCCCCTCCTCACCGAGCACGACGACCTCGGCCGTCCCGGCCGGCTGCACCGTGACCGTGCGCGACTCGCCGCGCAGGCCGCGCAGCGCCGCCTCGACCACGTACTCCCCGGGTTCGACCGAGCCGACGTACGAGCCGGTGCGCTCGTCGTACGTCAGGGCGACGCCGCGCTTCTTCGCGCCGGCTTGGATCAGGTTCACCTTCGCCTTGCCCAGCGGGCGGCGGGCGGTGTCGGTGACGCGGATGCGGACAGCTGCGGTCTGGCTCATGGGTACCCCTCCATTGGAAGGACCCAGTGATACCGCCGCACCGCACCCAGGTGGGCGTTCTGTCGGGCATTTGACAGAACGCTACGCGACCCGGCGCCGCCGCTCCCGCAGCCCCGGCGCAGACGCCCGCCGCGCCGGCAATGCCGAGCGTCGGCAACGGCCCGGACGACAACGACGACAGCGCCCGCCGGCGTCGCACGGTGGCGGCTCCAGCGGGCGCCGACGTGCCGGGCGCGTCGCGCTAGTACTTGACGGTGAGGACGCGCGAGACGCCACCGAGGTAGTAGTCGGTCAGCGCCCCCTCGACCTGCGACTCGACCATCACGAAGTAGAGGTGGTCGCCCTCCTCGAGGTACGTCGACTGCTGCGTGATGTACGCGAGGCTCATCGCGGACGTGTACCCGACACCGACGGTCTGGATGACGCCGTTCGGCCAGTAGTAGCGGATGACGAAACGGTTGCGGATCGCTTGCCCGTTCGCCAGCTTGCAAGTGCTGTGGTTCGGCGCGCAGGTGGGCGGGATGATCTCGAAGTCGGCCACGTGGCTCACGTAGCCACCGGAGTCGGCGTACACCGTCGCCGTGCGGCTCTGCTGGCCGTACGGGTCCGTCGAGTTGCCGAACCAGTGCACGTACGGCGGGTTCTCGTAGTAGCCCGGCGGCTTCTGCTGCCCCATCAGGGCCTCGCAGTACGCGTTCGCGACGACGCCGACGCTGTGGCTACATACCGGGCCGCACACGAAGCTGGCGCCCACGTCGATCACGAACCCGATGAGCGCGCACTCGCCGGAGGCGTTGTCGGCGCTGCTGGTGGCGACGTCGCGTGGCAGGTCGGCCCCCGAGAGCCGGCGCGAGGACACCACGGGCGACCGCGGGTCGGCGGAGGCCAGCGTCCAGACGTGCAACGTCGCCTCGCGCTGCGCCGTGGCGGGCTCGAACGCGAGGAGCACCGGCCTGGGACCCGCCGCGGCGGTAACCAGGACGTCCCCGCCGCGGTCACTGCCCACCCAGCTCAGGTACGTCACGCCGTTCTTGACCCGAGGCTGGTACATCTTCCGGAACGTCACCGCACCCTCACCGCGGGAGGCGGCCAGCAGGTCGGCCGCGCGTTCGCGGGTCGTGTAGTCGGTGTTCAGGTCCGCGGCGTTCAGCCGGAACGTGCGCTGGGTGGCCTGCTGCGCCGTCGCGGAGGGCGAGGCGAAGCTGACGGCGGTCAGGGCGACCGCGAGCCCGATACGGAGGGCATTTCTCATGGGGGGTAATGACTCCTGAGTCCGAAATAGGGGATTTCACCCAGTTTGTTCACCGCGCCCCGGCCGCGTCAACGTTTCGGGACGAAACACCGACGCCACTGATGCGCGCCGTTCGGACCGGCGCTATCACCGCCGCGCCAGAGTTTTCGCGGCAGGGTTTCACCACTCACGGCGCTGTTTCATGAATCCGGATAAGTGTGAGGTCCACCAGAAGCCCGTTACGCCGCCCGGCGCAGCCGCTCCCGCAGCCCCGCCCAGACGCCGGCCGCGCCGAGCATGGCCAGCCCGACCGGGAGCGTCGGGAACGGCGTACCGGTGCGCGGCGTCCCGGTGTTCGGCCCGATGCCGGTCCCCGGTCCGGCCCCGTCGCCGTCGCCGGACCCCGACCCGGACCCCGAGCCCGTCCCGCCCAGCACGACCTTGCCTGCGTCCTTCATGTTCGGCTGCGGCGGCGGGACCGGCTGCGTCTTCCAGTCGCCCGGCGGGCGCTCACCCGAGGCCGCGGCGAGAAAGTTCGCCGCGATGACCGACGTCACCGCCGGGTCGCCGCCACCCGCCTGGCCCAGCGACGGCCCCGAGCAGGGGTACGCCGTCTCGATGGCCGGCGGCAACGACGTCGTGAACGTGTTCGACGCGAAGCAGTTGCCGGTGCCGGCCGGCGCGCCGAGCGCGAGGTCGGCGAGACCCGAGCCGGAGACCTTGTTGTTGCGGACCTTGTTGTCGTACCCGCGGTAGACGTTGCCGGTCGGGTTGATCGGGATCGGCTCCTCGGACGACCCGATGCCGGGGATCGGCTGGACGAGGATGCCGAAGTACTCGTGGTCCTCGACCCGGTTGTTCTCGATGACGTTCTTGTCACCGCCCATGTCGGCGATGCCGACGCCGTACACCGAGGCGAACGCCGGGTCCTTGTACGGCGCGTTCAGGTTCTGGTTGCCGTGCACGTAGTTGTTCGTGATGACGATGTCGACCTGCGGCGGGTTCTCCTCGCTGTCGAGGGTGTTCGGCGTGATGCCGCCGCCGAAGTTGTCGAACCACTCCGAGTCAGTCAGCACCAGGTCGCCGCCCGCGTTGGTACCGGAGTAGCCGAGGCCGGACAGCGACGCCTTGATCCGGCGGATCACGATGTGGCACGGCTTGCACTGGCCGACGTAGAACCCGGAGTCGAGCGACCCGGACGCCCACGAGTCCTCGAAGACGCCGTGCGTCGAGGCGAACGCGTAGATGCCGTAGTCGCCGCTGTTGTACGACGTCAGGTAGCTGCCCCTGAACCCCTTCGCGCCCGTCCAGTAGAAGTTGTTCAACGTCGCGTGCCGCGCGGTGATGTTCTCGATGACGACGTCGTCCGCGTCCTGCACGAGGAAGCCCATCGCCCGCTTGAACTCGCCGTCCACGATCGTCTTGTTGCGGTCGAGGCCGCGGACCGTGATCCCGTCGGTGGTGACGTTGACCTGCTCGCGGTAGATGCCCGGGCTGACCAGAACGACGTCGCCGGCCTTCGCGGCGTCCACCGCCCCCTGGATGGTCGGGTACTCGGCCGGCACCCGCCGCACCCGCGGGCCGCCTGTGCCGTCGTCGCCGTCCGCCTTCGGCGCGCCGATGACCGGCCCGCCGGTACCGACCTCGACCACGCCCGCCATGCCCTTGCCGGGGCCGGCCGAGTGGAACGAGCAGTAGTAGTAGAGCTTCTGCGCCGACGCGAACGTGATGGAGTACGACGCCCCCGGCGCGATCGACGCGGACTGCTTCGAGTCGTCGCCGTACGTCACGTTGTGCGGCGAGCGGCCGTTGTTGACCCACGTCACGGTGTCGCCGGGCGCCACGCTGACGACCTCGGGGATGTACACGTTGTCCTTCATGACGACCTGCGAGGTCGCCGCGAACGACGGCCCCGGCGCGAGCGCGAGCAGCGCGAAGCCGACCACCGCCGGCGCCCACGGGCGGACGTTCATCGGGCCCTCCAGCCGTAGCGCAGCGACGCGCCCGCGATCGCGCAGAACCCCAGCACCAGCAGCCCCAGCGCGACCCGGTCGCCGCCGGTATTCGGCAGGCCGGTCGACCGCGCCGGGGAGGCGTTGACGGCGAGCGTCGCCGTCATGCCCTGGGCCTCGTGGTACTTGCAGACGTAGCTGAACGTCCCTGCCGTCGTCGCCGTCCACGACCACGACTTGCCCGCGTCCACGTTGCCGCTCTTGAACGCCGGCGCGGTCACCTCGTGCGGCGCCTTGCCGATGTTCTTCCACGTCACCCGGTCGCCGACCGACACCGTCGCCGACCGCGGCGTGAACCGGTTGTCGAGCATGTCGACCTGGATCGGCGCGGCGTTCGCCGGGACCGGCGTGAGCGCCAGGGCCGCCAGCGCGAGCAGCAGTCTCATCGGGCTTCCCTCGGGTCGGGCTGCGGGCGCAGCGCGCGGTGCAGGTGCGAACACGTGACGAGCAGGAGCAGGCCGGCCGCGACCGACGCCCAGCCGTTGCGCTCCGGCGGCAGTTCTTCCGGCGTGGCGGCGGCAATCGTGGAGTCGACGCGGGCGGGCGGGTCGGGTAGGACGTCGTACGGCAGGACTGGCGCCGCCCGGCCGAACGCGCGCCCGCTGTCGTCGAGCACCGGCCGCGCGACGGGCCCGGCGGCGGCGACCGGCCGCGCCCCCGCCCGCGCCGCCGGGCGGACGACAACCACACCGGGCAGCGCGCGCTCCGGCCGGTTCGCCGGCGCGGGCAGCACGAGACCGGGGATCTCCGCGCTGAACCCGCGGGCCAGCGTCGTCGCCACGACGCGGATGGTCACCGTGCCCGGCGGCAGCCCCTTCGGGTCGAAGGTGAGCTCGAACGGCACCGTCCCGACGCCGACCGGAAGCGGCGGCGTGAACGTCTCCACCAGCCGTACCTCGGCCCCGCGCACCGCGAACAGCTCGACCTTCAGCACGCCCTCGGTCGCCTGCGTCTCCCCCGCGACGTCGAGCGGCGCGGTGACGACGGTGCCCGGCCGCGGCGGGGCGTCGAGCCACACGCCGTCCTCCAGCGGCGGAGCGAACGCGAACAGCAGCAGCGACGGGTCAGGCATCGACCAGCACCGCCTGCACGACCAGCCGCTCGCGCGCGCTGTGCACCGGGTTGCACGTCGTCAGCGTGAGCATCGACCGCGGGTCCGGCGCGACCACCGACAGGTCGTCCGGCGTCACGACGAACGGCTCGCGCGTGACGACGTAGGTGAACGTCCCGACCGGCGTCTCCAGCTCGATCCGGTCGCCACGCACCATCCGGTCGATGTGCCGGAACGGCTTGCCGTACGTGACGCGATGGCCGGCGATGGCGACGTTGCCGGGCTGCCCCGGCAGCGGCGTGTTCGGGTAGTGCCCGGCGCCCGCGCGCAGCGCGCCCTCGGTCACGCCCTCCACGACCACGACGTCGATGCCGAGCCGCGGCACGCGCAGCCGCGTCACCGGCGACGCCAGCGCGATCCGGCCCTCGCGGTACGCCGTCGCGAACGCCGGTGACGAGAACCGCTCCCGCGCCCGCGGCTGCACCCAGCGCGTCGCGAACGCGTCCGTGGCGAACGGGTAGGCGACGAAGCCGGCGCCCACGAGGGCGAGGCAGAGGTTCGCGAGGACGAGCGTCCGGCGCAGCCACGTGCGGGAGCGGACCGCCGCCCACAGGCCGGCCGCCTGCCGCACACCCGGACGCGTGATCACCGTCAGGACAGGCTAGCGCGGCCCCCGAGTAGCGTGCGGAACCGTGACCGACGACCTCGCGCTCGCCCTCGAGCTGGCCGACCTCGCGGACGCGATCACGATGCCGCGCTTCCTCGCGAGCGATCTCGTCGTGTCGACCAAGCCCGACCTCACGCCGGTCTCCGAGGCGGACACCGCGGTCGAACGCGCACTCCGCGAACGGGTCGCGGCCGCCCGGCCGGGCGACGCCGTCGTGGGCGAGGAGTACGGCACCACCGGCACCGGCCCGCGCCGCTGGATCGTGGACCCGATCGACGGCACCAAGAACTACGTGCGCGGCGTGCCGGTGTGGGCGACGTTGATCGCGCTGCAGGAGGACGGCGTCACGACCGTCGGCGTCGTGTCCGCGCCTGCGCTCGGTCGGCGCTGGTGGGCGGCGCGCGGGCAGGGGGCGTTCGCCGACGGCCGCCGGCTCGCCGTCTCGGACGTGAGCGACCTCGCCGACGCGCACCTGTCGTACTCCAGCCTGGGCGGCTGGGAGGAGGCGGGGCGCGACCTGCCCGGGCTGGCGCGGCGCTGCTGGCGGACGCGCGCGTTCGGCGACTTCTGGTCGTACATGCTCGTCGCCGAGGGCGCGGTCGACGTCGCCGCCGAGCCGGAGGTGTCGTTGTGGGACCTCGCCGCGCTGCAGGTGGTGGTCGAGGAGGCGGGCGGCCGGTTCACCGACCTGAGCGGAGTCGCGCGGCCCGACGGCGGCAGCGCGCTGGCCACCAACGGCCTGTTGCACGACGCCGCCCTCGCGCTGCTCCAGCCGCGCCCGGCGGACCCGCGCCCGCCGCAGCCGCGGCGCTAGCCGGACTCGCGTTCCGTCAGCCGGGTCACCAGCGCGGCCAGCAGCGCCGCGCGGCCCGCGGCAGCTCGGCGACGTCGATCCACTCGCCCTCCGCGTGCGCGTTGCCGACGACTGCGCCGAGGATGTCCAGTGTCTGGAGGCCGACCGGCTGCTGGCCGAGGGCACCCGGCCGCGCCCGCGCCGGGGGCGGCCGGCGAGCGTGTGGTCGCGGTCCCGGACGACGTCGAGATGTTGCGCCGCACCGACCCGGACGCCGCGCGGGCGTGGCGGCACTGCGTCCGCGCCGAGCTCGGCGGCGCGCTGGACGGCTGCTGGACGGTGGTCGGCTTCGGCGACGCCGGCTACCTGCTCGACGCAGGTGGCCGAGGGCTCACGCGCCGTCCGCCGCGTGGCATGCTCTCGCCATGACGGCCGCTGAGGAGCGTTGCCTCCGGGGCGAGGCGATCTGGGGCGACGACTTCTCGCTGCCCGAGATCGAGGCGTGGTTCGCCGACGAGGAGGAGGGCTACGCCGCCCTCGGCGCAGCCGAGCACGGCAGCGCGGACAGCTACGGGTACCACGCGCTCAACGTGCGGTGCGGCTACCGGCACCTGCCCCCGGGGCGGATCGGCCGGGCGCTGGGTCTCGGCAGCGCGTACGGCGGCGAGTTCCTTCCGGTGATCTCCCGCGTCAACGCCGTGACGGTGCTCGAGCCGTCAGCGGCGCTGCGGACGCCCGAGCTCCGCGGCGTGCCGCTGACCTACGTCTCGCCGGTACCGAACGGCGACATGCCGTTCGGTAAGGCGTCGTTCGACCTGGTCGTGTCGTTCGGGACGTTGCACCACATCCCCAACGTCACGCACGTCGTCGGCGAGATCGGCCGCGTCACACGCGCCGGAGGCCACGTGCTGGTCCGCGAGCCGACCACGTCGATGGGCGACTGGCGGCGGCCACGCGCCGGCCTCACGAAGCACGAGCGCGGCATCCCGCGGCCGGCACTCCTCGCGGCCTTCGACCGCGCCGGGCTCGACGTCGTCCACGAGACGCGGTGCATGTTCCCGACCACGCGGCGGCTGGCCGCGCGCGGGCTCGGGTTCAACAGCGAGGTCGGCGTCACGCTCGACCTGGCGCTCTCCGCGATGACCGCGTGGAACAGCCGCTACCGCGCCACCGCGCAGTGGCACAAGGTGCAGCCCACGGCGAGCTTCTTCGTCCTGCGCCGCCGGTAGTCCGGAGGCGACGCGGCCGCGAGCTACCGGCCGAGCGTCCGCACGCCTCGTCGTCACCTCGGCCAGCACCTCGGGCAACGATCGACGCAGCTCGATCGCCGGGATCTCCACGCCCCCAGCCGCCAGACCGCCGGACGCTCAGAGGGCGAGGGCGCCGGCCAGGTCGGCGAGCGTCGCGCGGTCGGCGCGGTAGTACGCCCACACGCCGCGCTGCTCGCGCGTCACCAGGCCGGCGTCGTGCAGCACCTTGAGGTGGTGGCTGACGGTCGGCTGCGCCAGGCCCACCGGCTCGGTGAGGTCGCACACGCAGCCGCCGGTGTCACCGCTGGCGAGGATCAACGACAGCAGCCGCAGCCGCGCCGGGTCGGCCAGCGCCTTGAGCCGGGACGCGAGCAACGCCGCGTCCTCGGCCGACAGCGGGGCCTTCGCCAACGGCGTGCAGCAGGCGTCGCGCAGGACCGGGAGCGTCTTCACGGGGACAGCGTACGACATGTATTGACAGACGTCGATGCCTCTGTCACATTGACGCCTGTCAATACGTCTCCCTAGGAGGACCTCATGTCCCGCGTACAGCTCGCTCTCAACGTCGACGACGTCGACGCCGCCGTCGCCTTCTACACGACGCTGTTCGGCGCCGAGCCGGCCAAGCGCCGCCCCGGCTACGCGAACTTCGCGATCGCCGACCCGCCGCTGAAGCTGGTGCTGTTCGAGGCCAAGGGCGCCGGCGGCACCCTCAACCACCTCGGCGTCGAGGTCGGCTCGACCGACGAGGTGAAGGCCGCGTCCGACCGGTTCGCCGCGGCCGGGCTCGACACCGACGTCCGCGAGGCCACGTCGTGCTGCTACGCCGTGCAGGACAAGGTCTGGGTCGGCGAGGAGGCGAACGGCCGCTGGGAGGTCTACACCGTGCTCGCCGACGCGCACCCCGAGCTGGAGGGCGTCACCGCCGCGGCGGCGGTCCCGACCGACACGGCCGCCTGCTGCGGCTGAGTCCCGCGATCCGCCCGACGAGCGCCGCCCGCTGACCAGCGGGCGGCGCCGTCGTTGCCGGACTCCGTCGCGGCGGGTACGAAGCGCGCAGGTCCCCGAACCCTCCCTGGAGCCCCTCGTGCGTCTCGTCCTCGCGTCCGCCCTCGTCGCCGCCGGCCTCACGCTCGGCGCGGCCTCCGCCGCGTACGCCTGCCAGCCGACACCCCCTGTCCCACGCCGCCCTGGTGCGGCACGCCGCTGGAGAGGTTCCTCGGCTGCGTGCGCCCGTACTGACGCACGGTTCGGGGCGGTCCGCGCGCGGGTAGACGCGGCGCATGGCGCATCCCGGCCGCCGGGACGGGACCGATCGCCCTCACTGGTGCGAACATCCACGTGCTCCCCTCCGGTTACGCGTTCGAGCTCGCGACGCGCACGCCGGTGATCACCGACGCCCCCGCGGACTCGCGCGCCCGCGACCGGGGCGAGTAGCAGCAACGCGCACCAGGGAGGGCACGGCATGACCGACTGGCCGGAGAGCGGGCGCATCCACGTCCGCGACCGCCGCGTGTACCGGGGGCCGAACTACTGGTCGTACGACCCCGCGGTCCGGTTCGTCGTGGACCTCGGCGAGCTCGAGGAGTGGCCGACCGACAAGCTGCCCGGGTTCAGCGACCGGCTGGTCGAAATGCTCCCCGGGCTGCGCGACCACACCTGCTCGCGCGGCTACCGGGGCGGCTTCGTCGAACGCCTCCACGAGGGCACCTGGCTCGGCCACGTCAGCGAGCACGTCGCTCTCGATCTGCAGCGGCTGACCGGCTCCGAGATCCGCCGCGGCAAGACCCGCGGCACCGGCCGCTACGGCGAGTACAACGTCATCTACGGCTACGGCGACGAGACCGTCGCCCTCGCGGCCGGCGACCTGGCCGTCCGGCTGGTCAACCACCTGGTGCACGCCGAGGATGGGTTCGACCTCCAAACCGAGGTCGAGAACCTCATCCGCACCGCGACGCGGGTGGCGTTCGGGCCCTCCACGCAGGCGATCGTGGACGAGGCCGCGTCGCGCGACATCCCGTGGCTGCGGCTGGACGAGCAGTCGCTGGTGCAGCTCGGGCAGGGCATCCACCAGAAGCGGATCCGGGCCACGATGACGTCGGTGACGCCGGTCATCGGCACCGACATCGCGAGCGACAAGGCGCTCACCGCACGGCTGCTCACCTCGGCCGGCCTGCCGGTCGCCGGCACGACCGTGGTCGAGTCCGCCGACGAGGCGGTGCGCGCCGCCGAGCAGATCGGCTACCCCGTGGTCGTGAAGCCGCTGGACGGCAACCACGGCCGCGGCGTCGGCCTGAACCTCACCGACGAGGATTCGCTGCGCCAGGCGTACGAGCGCGCCCGCGCCGCCTCGCGCCGGCGCGGCCGGGTCGTGGTCGAGCGGTTCGTCGAGGGCGATGACCACCGGCTGCTGGTCGTCGGGGGGCGGCTGGTCGCGGCGTCGGTGCGCCGGCCGGCGCACGTCGTCGGCGACGGCGAGCACACGCTGGCCGAACTGGTCGAGATCGAGAACGCCGACCCGCGCCGCGGCATCGGCCACGAGAAGGTGCTGACCCGCATCACGCTGGACGACCGCGCGGTCGCGCTGGCCACGGCGCAGGGCTACGGCCTCGGCGACGTCGTTCCGGCCGGCGAGTGCGTGCAGCTCACGCTGACCGGCAACATGAGCACCGGCGGGACCGCCGAGGACGTCACCGACTACGTCCACCCCGACAACGCCGAGATCGCCGAGATCGCCGCCGAGGTCGTCGGCCTGGACATCGCCGGCGTCGACCTCGTCACGCCGGACATCACGCAGCCCGTGCACGAGGCCGGTGGCGCCATCGTCGAGGTCAACGCCGCCCCCGGCTTCCGGATGCATACGCACCCGACGAAGGGCGAGCCGCAGTACGTCGCCAAGCCCGTGGTCGACCTGCTGTTCCCGCCGGGGGCGCCGAGCCGCATCCCGATCATCGCGGTCACCGGCACGAACGGTAAGACGACGACGACCCGGATGATCGCCCACGTCTTCCGCCGGGTCGGCCGCAAGGTCGGCCTCACCTCCACCGACGGCGTCGCGATCGGCGACCGCCTTGTCATCAAGGGCGACTCGTCCGGCCCGCGGTCGGCGCGGATGGTGCTGCAGAGCCCGCGGGTGGACCTCGCGGTGTTCGAGGTGGCGCGCGGCGGCATCCTCCGCGAGGGGCTCGGCTACGAGCGCAACGACGTCGCCGTTGTCCTCAACGTCGCCGCCGACCACCTCGGCCTGCGCGGCATCGACACGCTCGAGGAGCTGGCGCGGGTCAAGCAGGTCGTGGTCGAGGCGGTGCCGCGCAACGGCTTCGCGGTCCTCAACGCCGACGACCCGCGCGTCTACGACATGCGCAAGGCCTGCGCGGGCGACGTCGTGCTGTTCACGATGCAGGCCGGCAACGAGGACGTGGAGCGGCACCTGCGCCGCGGCGGCCGCGCGGTGCTGCTGGAGACCGAGCACGGCGTCGAGCGGATCGTGTACCGGCACGGCAGCCGGGCGCAGTCCGTCGTGCGGACCGACGCGCTGCCTGCGACGTTCGGCGGGCGGGCGCGGATGAACGTGCAGAACGCCATGGCGGCGGCCGGCGCCGCGCTCGTCGCCGGGGCGCACCTGCAGGACGTGCGGTCCGCGCTGCAGACGTTCACGACGTCGTTCGAGACCTCGCCGGGCCGCCTCAACATGACCCAGGTCGGCGGCGTGACGATCCTCGTGGACTACTGCCACAACGCGCACGGCATGCGGATGCTCGGCGACTTCGTGGACCGGTGGACCGCCGACGCCGCGCCCGGCGCGCGGCGGATCGGGCTGGTCACCACGCCCGGTGACCGGCGCGACGAGGACGTCACCGACCTCGGCCGGGAGGCGGCGCCGCACTTCGACCACGTCGTTGTCGTCAACGAGATGACCCTGCGCGGGCGGCAGCCGGGCGAGGTCGCCGAGCTGATCCTCGCGGGCGTGGCCGACGCCGTTCACCACGGCGCCAAGCCCCCGGCGACCGAGGTCGCGACGGACGAGGAGGCGGCGGTACTCGCGGCGGTCGGCGCGGCCAGCCCCGGCGACCTCGTCGTGCTCTGCGCGGAGAACCCCGACGTCGTCTGGGAGCTGGCCAACCGGCCGAACGCCGCCAGATAACCCGGCGCGCTTCAGCGTCCGTTCAGGTCGGGGGTGCACTCTGCTCTCATGGCAGACATCGCTCCGGCCGGTCCGCCGGCCCCGCGCAAGCGCACGACCCCGGCCGTCGCCCTCGTCGGCGCCGGCCTCGTAGGCGGCGTCGTCCTCGCCGGCCTGACCACCGCGAACGCCCAGTCCGGGCAGCCGACCCCGACGCCGTCCGAGGCGCCGGGCGCGCCGGACAAGCAGCCCGGACAGGGCAAGCGGGACAAGCAGGGCAAGCAGGGCAAGCACTTCGGCGGGCCGGGGATGCACCTCGGTCGCGGCGCGCTGCACGGCGAGTTCGTGACGAAGGACGCCGACGGCGGCTTCCGCACGATGGCGATGCAGAACGGCGAGGTCACCGCCGTCAGCCCGACGTCGATCACCGTCCGCAGCGAGGACGGGTACTCGCGGACCTACGCCGTCACCGGCGACACCACTGTCGTCTCGGCCAACGACGGCATCGGCGACGTCGCGCAGGGCGACACCGTGCACGTCGGCGCCGAGGTGGCCGGCGGCACCGCCACGGCCATCCGGATCGTGGACGTGACCGAGGCGGACCGGCTGCGGGAGCGCTGGGGCTTCCGCGACAAGGGCGCGCGCAAGCCGGGCGCCCCGGCCGCCTCACCGTCGTCCGGCTGAGCCCCCGCGGCCGCGACGCCGTAGCAGGCGGGCCCTCCAGCAGCGCGGGGCCCGCCTCGCTACGGTGCGGTCAGGTGGTTCGCAGGTCCCACTCGACCATGACCTGCCGCTTCGTCTCCCGGCCGCCGGCGGCGGCGTAGGTGCGGCGCGCGGCGGCGTTGTCCTCGTCGGTGAGCACCCACATGCCGTAGCAGCCACGCTCGCGCCCGAGCGCGGCCAGCGCCTCGGTCAGCGCGCGCCCGGCACCGGCCCCGCGCGCCGCCGGGGCGACCGCGAGCTCGTACAGCACCAGCTCCGTCCCCTTGTCGGGGTGCGTCGTCTCGACGCCGCTCACGAAACCGACCGCGGTCTCGCCGTCGAACGCCATCAGCAGGTGATGCCCGCGTTCGGCGAGGAAGCGGGCCGTCGCGTCGGGCAGGGGCGGGGAGTCGAACAGCTCGGCCGCCGCCATGACCACCGCCGCGTCACCCGGGCCGAGCCGGCGGATCGTCACCACGACCCGCCGCCGCCTCCGCCCCCGCCGCCGCCGACACTCCCGCCGCCGCCGAACCCGCTGCCGCCCGAGGACCCCGGCGTGGACGCGATGGTGCCCGCCGTCATCGTCGAGAACGACGACACCGAGTCGGTGAAGTCCCCTGTCGAGAAGCCGCTGGGACCGCTGTACCAGTAGAGCTCCTGCTGCGCCTTCGCGCCGAGGTCACCGAACGCGCGCGCCCACCGTTCGGTCTCGCCGAGCACCACGGCGTACGGCAGGTAGCGGGCGAAGATGCCCTCCTGCTCCTCGAACTTGAGCTGGTTCGTCTCGGCGGTCGCGAGGTACCGCTCGAAGCCGCGCGCCCGGTCCAGCGCGGCGGTGCCCCGGCCGGTGCGGAACGGCATGCGCTTGTGCAGCGCGAGCAGCACCAGCGCCGGCACCACCGCGGCGACGCCGACCAGCCCGAGGCGGGTGAACCGCGCCAGCAGGTACGTCAGGACGGCGGTCGCGATCACCGTGCCGACGCCGACGCCGAACCACCGGCCGCGCTCCTTGTCCGGCCGGCGGCTGAACCACCCGCGCGCGACCACGTCCTCGTACAGCGCCTCCTGGATCTCCTTGAGGTGCGTGTGGAACTCGTTCTTGAGGTCGCTGACCTTGACCTCGGTACGGCCGCCGGGGAACAGCGACCAGAGCAGCTTCGACTCCCACGCCAGCAGCCCCTCCGCCGGGCCGCCGAGGTAGCGCAGCACCCAGTCGCGGCGGCGGAAAAGCCCGGACCGCGGCAGCTCCTCGATCGTCAGGTAACGCCGGACCGCGAGGTCGACGATCGTCGCCGTCACGTCCAGCGGGTCGGCGCTCTCGTCCAGCAGCACGCCCATGAGCGCCGGCCGCATGTCCGCGCCGGGCGCGAACTCCACCGACGTCGCGCCGCGCCCGAACATCGGCGAAGGCTCCTCGGGCACCGCGGTCCCTGCCGCCGGCTCCAGGCCGGGGATCAGCCCGGCGTACCGGCGGTCCCGCCCCGTGCGCCAAGCGAGCCGCGCGACGGCGCCGAGCCCGAACAGCAGCACGGCCAGCCCGAGGGCAAGCGCGAGCGGCGACCGTTCGAACGCCTTCGCCGCGCTCCATCGCTCGTCGAGCAGCGGCCCGGGCTTCGCGGCGTAGCCCGCGGGCAGCTCCACCACGACGGTGAGCCCGCTGTAGATGAACAGCCGCTCGTGGGTGAACGTCGCCGTCGTCCCGGTGGCGTTGGCCGCGCCGCAGGCGAGCCGGCTGGCCTGCGGGCCGGCGTAGCAGGCCACCTCGCCGATCCTCGCGGCGGCGCGCACGGTCACCGAGACCCGCGCGATCGGCACGCCCCAGTCGGCGCCGATGGCGTTCCAGAACAGCTCGTCGTGCGACTCGAACCGGTTGAGCGCGCCGTCCACGTCGTACGTGATGACGTAACGGTGGTCGCCGCTGATCGTGCGGTCGGGATCGCCGATCCGGATGACCTTGTTGTTGCCCTCTGTCGAGACCTTGGTATCGACCGGCGTGCCGGGCGACCCGGTGACCTTGACGTTCTCGAACGGGTAGACGCGGTCGTTCTCGTCGTCGTAGCGGAAACGGACCGGCACGTAGCGGTAGATGCCGTGCTTCTGCTGCGACCCGAACGAGTAGTCGATCGTCTCGACGACACGCAGGCGCCCGCTGGGCAGCACGTCGATCTCGACCTCGTACGACCTGATGCGCTCGCCCGACGGCTGCGCGGCCGCGGGGGCTGGCACCCCGGCGAGGCCGAGCAGGGCGAGGGTGGCGAGCAGGCGGGCGGCGCGGCGGGGATGCGTTCTCACGGCGGGCAGCGTGGCACGGGACGGGGCCGAGCACTACGCCATCCGGGGGACCGGCGCGTCGCGGCCGGAACAAAGCGACCAACCTGGCGTTATCCAACCGACACCTCAACCCCTACCTCCCCCTGGAGCCCCCCTCATGCATCGCAGTCTCAAGCTGGCGGTCTGCGCCGCCGCGCTGGGCGCCGCCGTCCTGCCGAACCTGCCCGCGACCGCGGCGACGTTCGGCACCCCGGTGGTGGTCAGCCCCAACGACGTCAGCGAGCCCGGGATCGAGGTCGCGCCCGACGGCACGCTGTACGTACACGGGCCGACCGGGGTGCCGTTGCGCAGCTCGATCTGGCGCTCGGACGACGCCGGCGCGTCGTGGATCCCGACGTCGCCGTTCTACCGGACCGGCCTCGGCGGCGGTGACATCGACATCACCATCCAGCCGAACGGCAAGCTGGCGTTCACCGACCTGTGGCTCGGCTCCTCCAGCGTCGGCGTGTCCAGCGACAAGGCGAACAGCTGGCTCACCAACCAGGTGCAGGGCACGCTCGTCCAGGACCGCCAGTGGGTCGCGAACACCGGCCGCGACATCACCTACCACGTCACCCACCAGCTCGCCGCGGGCCTGATCGTCGCCAAGTCGCTCGACGGCGGCCTCACGTACCCGGTCCAGCAGGTCGCCGCGACCACGCTCGACCAGGGCAACTGCATCTGCCCGCCCGGCTACCTCATCGCCGAGGCCGGCACGGCCACCGCGGGCACCGACGACAAGGTCGGCGTCATCTACACGACGGCGACCGGCGTGAAGTTCTCCCGGTCGGTCAACGGCGGCCTCACCTGGGCGCACGCCGTCGTCGACCCGACCGGCGGCGCGTCGACGATCGACGCCTTCCCGGTCGTCGCCAACGTCGGCGGCGGCAAGCTCGCCGCCGCGTGGCTCGAGGTCTCCGGCTCGACCAGCCGGGTCATGTTCTCCTCGTCGCTCAACTGGGGCGCGAACTGGTCGGCGCCGCGGGCGATCGTCTCCGGCGGCGCCTCGGTGTTCCCGTGGATCGACGCGCGCAACGGCCGGATCGGCGTGAGCGTCTACCACACGACGTCGAGCGGAAACCCGGACAACGTCCCGAACTCCGCGCAGTGGCACCTGAAGTTCCTCGACAGCACCGACGGCGGCGCGACGTGGGGCGGGCTCACCACCGCCGACCCCACGGCCGTGAAGTCCGGCCCGATCTGCACCGACGGCATCAACTGCGGTGCGGACCGGGAGCTCGGCGACTTCCAGATGCTGGCGTTCGACAACGCCGGCAAGGCGAACATCTCCTACGTCCGCTCCATCAACGGCGCCAACGACACCGAGGTCCGGTTCGTCAAGGAGTCGTAAGCAGGACATGCGAACGGCCCGCGGACGCCTGAGCGTTCGCGGGCCGTTCGTATGTTCGGGTGTTCGGGGCCGGCTAGTTGTACTGACCCGAGAGGTTGGTGACGCGGCTCGCGGGTGGGCGACCGCCGAGGGAGGTGTGGGTGCGGTGATGGTTGTAGATGTGCAGCCAGCGGCGCAAGGCGGTGACGCGGGCGCGTTCTGAGGTGTAC
>DATLNJ010000097.1:0-21941 GCA_035536815.1 Frankiaceae bacterium | reverse complement strand
GCCGTGGCAAACTCGCACCTACCGGGTGCCCTTCTGATGCGGTGAATCGTTCCCTAGACAAGATCGATTCTGTTGCAGCAGAAGGGCATCTCGGCTCTACGACGCGCGGCCACTCAACCGAGACGGTGGATCCGGGCTAAGGCGCCAGTGCCGCGACCGGCTTGAGGTCGCGCTCGGTGCCCGCGCGGATCGGCAGGCACGGGTCGCCGTACGCGACCGCCTCGTCGTACGTGCTCCGCGCCACGTCGCCGGTCACCGCGTCCACCCGCCACACCTCGCGGCGGCTGAAGCACGGCTGGTTGTCGCGCGTGCGGTCCTCGGTCGTGCTCCGCTCGTAGAGGGCGACGTACCACTGCGGCGCGTGGACCAGCCGGGTCCGCCCGGAGTCCGCCAGGTACGACGTCGCGTCGATGCCGCGCCACGGCCGAGCCGATCGTTCCGCCAGCACCCGGCGCACCGCGTCGTCGCGCGCGACGTCCGCCGCGCGGTAGCCGTAGGGCACGAACGCCACCACCGCGAACGCCGCCGCCCCCAGCACGCCCAGCGCCGGCGCCCACGCCGGGCCGGCGGCCGTGCCGCGCCGGCGGGCGAGCGCCGATCGCGCGAACAGCACCGCGGCGAGCACCAGCATCGGCAGGGAGATGTACGGCGACGTCTCGCCCTGCCGGAAGCTGTACGCCCACCAGAACAGCGCCACCGCGCCCCCGGCGCGCGCGTCGACGTCCCTCGTCGAGTCCCGCAGCAGCATCGCCATGGCGATGAACGCCATGAAGAACAGCCCGAACGGCACCGGCACCGCCCCGACCAGCAGCACGACCGGCAGCCGCTGCCACCAGCGGCGCCCCTGTGCCTCCGGCTCGCCCGTCGTGCCCGTACTGCCCCGCGGCTCGCCCGCCTCGCTCGTGTCGCCCACCTCGCTCACCGGGCCCATTCTGCTGTGGACGGCGAGCGGGCCGCGCGGCGACTTCTCCACAGATTGCCGGCCGGCTCGTTCCGGCACCCCGCGAGCGGCCAGCCTGGACGCATGACAACTCTCGAACGCCGCCACCGAGCGGCCGTACCGACCGGTTCGACGGGTCGCGGGCGCCCGCGGGCAGGACGCGCGCCCGACCGTGGCAGCGCCACGGCAGAGACCGCCGTCGCGCTGCCTGCCCTCGTCCTCGTGCTCGCCGTGTGCGTGTCCGCGCTCACGCTGCTGTCCACCGCGCTGCGGGTCGGCGACGCTGCCCGCGCGGCCGCCCGCGCGGCCGCCCGCGGCGATCCGCCGGAGCGCGTCGCGGATGCTGCCCGCCGCGCCTCCGGCCGCGCGGTCACCGTCGCCACGCGCCGCGACGGCGAGTTGCTCACCGTGACGGTCACCGCGCGGGCGGCGCCGCTCCCGCTCGCCCGCCGCATCCTGCCCGCGATGACGATCGCGAGGGACGCCACCGCGCTGGCCGAGCCGAACGGGGCGCCACCGTGACGCGCCGGTCGCGCCACCCCGACGACCGCGGCGCGGCGACCGTCCTCGTCACGGTGGCGGCCGGGGTGACGCTGGCGTTCGGGCTGGCGGCGGTGCTGGTCGGCCAGGCCGTGCGGGCGAGCGCGCAGGCGCGGACGGCGGCCGACCTCGCCGCACTCGCGGGCGCCGACGCGGGAGCGGCCGGTCGCGACGCCTGCGCCGCGGCGGCCACGGTTGCCCGTGCCAACCGCGCACGGCTCGTCGCCTGCCTGCTCGACATCGCCGGGGCGGTGACCGTCGTCGCCGAGGTCACCGCCCCCGGCGCCGGGCCGCCCGGGACCGTGCGAGCCCGCGCGCGGGCCGAGCCCGGCGCTCCGGGGCCCTGACGCCTGCCGCCGCCCAGCGCGGCTCAACTCCGAGCCCGCAACGCCCGAAAATCACGGTCAGGAGGCTCGTTACGGAAGGGTTTGCGAGGATGGACCGCAGGCAGCGGAACTTCCTGGCCGCTGACGCGTTGGGCAACCTGACGGACGCCCAGCCTTACGAGAACGGCTAGCACATGGACGCAACGTTCACGCCACCGCCCGTCCCGGAGTCGCCGCGCCCCGCGCGACGGCTCGTCGGAGACGCGCTGCGCCGCCCCGGCGGCCGCCGGGCGCTGTCCGTGCTGTCGATCGTGCTCGCGCTCGCGGGGGTCGGCATGTTCGCCTACCCGTTCGCGACGGACCTCTGGTCGGCGCGCATCCAGAGCAAGCTGCGCACCCAGTTCAGCGACCCCCAGTACGCCAACGCCTACCGCGCCCGCCAGATCAAGATCGGCGAGGGTCTGACCCGCCTCGAGATCCCCAAGCTCGGCGTCAAGGTGCTGGTCGTCGAGGGCACGACGCCCGCCGCGCTCAAGGCCGGCGCCGGTCACTACATGCAGACGCCGCTCCCCGGCGAGCCTGGCAACGTCGCGATCGCCGGCCACCGCACGACGTACGGCCGGCCGTTCAACCGCATGGACGAGCTGGGGACCGGCGACGAGGTGTACCTCGACACGCCGTTCGCGCGGTACGTCTACAAGGTCGTGCCGTCCTTCGACGGCAAGCCCAACCCGCACGCGGTGCTGCCCACCGACTACCACGTGGTGGCGCCGCCGAAGGACCCCAAGGCCAAGTGGCTGACGCTCACGACGTGCCACCCGAAGGGCAGCGCGCGGCAGCGCCTGATCCTCCGCCTGGAGCTCGCCGAAGAGCGTCCGCTGCCGAAGGTGTAGGCGGGCGGCCATGCCCGGGAGCGCAGCCGTCCGGCCGGCGATCAGGAATCGCCCGCGTGTCGGCCGTAACCTTCCCGTCCGTGGCGCGTTGTCCGTTTTAGAGCCGGGAACACCGGTAGTACCACCCGTAGAGGAACCGCCACGCATGACTGCGCGTCAGACCTGCATCGCGAACAACTGGGTCAAGGCCGCCCGGATTGGGGACGATGGAGGGCGTGCAGGCGGTTCGTCGCGCACGGGAGCAACGAGGAGGGTGTCGTGAGCAGTGCGCGCCGGGCAGCGGTCCTGCCGCTGGCCATGGCCTTGGGCGGGGTGCTGGTCGCCTCGGCGCCCGCGTACGCCGCGGTCAAGGCCACCTGGCAGAAGCCGACCGACAACGCGACGTTCACCGGCTACTCGCCCATCGACTTCGCGGTCGCGCTCGACCGCGGCAGCTCCGGTCTCACGTCGCAGGCCGACGGCACCGCCGTCCACCTCGAGCTCACCGTCCCCGGGCCGAACCCCGGCCCGTTCCGCGTCGACACCTCGTCCGGCACCGGTGACCGCGACCTCAAGTTCTCGTTCACGCCCGGCTGCCCCAACCACGGCGGCGCCTGCGCGAGCGGCGCGGCCCCCGCGTACAACGGCCGCTACACCGCCACCCTCGTCGGCGGCGCCAGCGGCTCCCGCACGGTCATCCTGCAGGTCCCGCCGGCCGTGCCGAGCGGCGTGACCGCCACGGCCACCGGCCAGCGCCGGGTGAAGGTGTCCTGGAACGCCAACCGCGAGCCCGACCTGACCGGCTACGACGTCTTCGACGGCGACGGCCGTACGGTCGCCGCGAACCTCCCCGCTGACCGCACCTCGCACGAGTTCGACCTCCCCGAGACCGGTTACGGCGGCGAGCACAAGTACTTCGTCCGCGCCCACCGGCTCGCGTGCGCGAACTGCTCCGGTGCCGAGGGCAGCGCGCAGATCTCCTCAGGCACCTCCGAGCCGGCCAGCGTCACGCTGACCGAGCCGACGCCCGAGCCCACCCCCGGTGACGACCCCAGCAACGGCGGCGACCCCGGCAGCGGCGGCGGCGACCCCGGTACCGGTGGCGGTGACGGCGGCAACGGCGGCGGGACCGGCGGCGACGGCGGCAGCGGCTACGAGGGCGACCCCGGCCCCCCTGCTGACGGCGGGACCGGCGGCGGCACCGGTGGGACCGGTGGGACCGGTGGCGGCACCGGCGGCGACGACGGCGGCACCACCGACAACGGCTACAACAGCGCTCCCGTCAACGGCGGCGACTTCTCCTCCGGCACCAGCAAGGAGGCGGCGGTTCGCGCGCAGCAGCAGCGGCTCGCGTTCGGCCTGACCTTCAAGTCGTTCGCGCCGAAGCTCGGCGCGCCGAAGCTGCCCCCGCTCCCGCAGTTCGCCCCGCCGGCCCCCGAGAAGATCCCGTGGGGCACCTACGACCCGACGCTCAACTACGGCGAGAAGACCGTTATCGACGCCTCTCCGATCGCCAGTGGCGGCGGCATCACGAGCACGTTCGTCGACACGCTGACGACCGCGTTCGAGGGCCGGAAGCTGTTCAGCTCGATCGCGGCGGCGCTGCTGATGTTCCTCGCGGCCGCGCACCTGCGGCTCTGGCTCCGCAACGCGCCGACGGTGTAGCGACCGGCGAGCCCGACTCCTCGCGAACAGCCCCGCCCATTCGGCGGGGCTGTTTCGTGTCCGGGGCGTCGCTCTGAGCGGGCGCCCTGGTTCGCGCCACCCGGCACGGGCGGCCGCCCTCCGGACGCGGCGGCGGGGGGAACCGTCGCGAACTTGCCACGCCTCCCCGCCCGTTGCGTGCTGCCTAGTACTGGAAGTTCCGGTGCTGGGTGCCGGTGGCGCTCCGGTGCGTGCGCTCGCTCCGGCGCGGGCCGGCGGCCAACGTCGCCCCGTCCGCTGGAACGACGACAGCCCCGCCGGAGGAACTCCCGGACGGGGCTGTGCCGTGGTGCGGAAAGACGAACAGCCCCGCCGGCCTGCGCCCGGCGAGGCTGTTCGCTCTCAATGAGGCGGGCTAGGGGTTCCCGCGGAACCGGCCGGTAAACCCGGCGTGCTCCTCGGTGCCCGCGCCCGTGTCCGTGTCCGTGTCCTGGGCGGTGCCGTTCGTGCGCATCGCCTCGGTGTTGGTCGCGCCGTCGTTGCCGCGGTCGGTCGGGTACGGCTCGAAGTGGCCCGTCTGCGAGATCGTGTCGCTGCGGACCGCGTCGGAGACCTGGTCGCCGTACGCCACGTTGCCGGTGCCCGGAGGGACGGCGACGCCGCCCAGCGTCGCGGCCGCGCGGCGCTCGGCCGCCAGCTCGGCGCGCAGCCGGTCGTTCTCCTCGACCAGCTCGGCGTTGGTGCTGTCGATGTCGCTGAGCCGCGTCTGCGTCTCCTCGCGTTGCGTGCGGTGCTTGGCGTCCACCCGGCGGTGGCGCCGGCGCTGGATGCGGCCGGTGATGAGCATCAGGCCGAACAGCGCGACGGTCGCGCAGAGCGCGCCGAAGAGGAAGAGCACCGATGCCGGCACCGCGGAGAAGGTCCCGAACGCCTCGACGACTTGCGTCGATCGGTTGCTGTACGCGGTCTCCACGCCGACGGCGACGGCCGCGGCGAGGAGGAGCAGGCCCAGGATCGCCATGGACTACCTCCGGTTCGGCAGCGGCGCCCGGTGGCGCCGTCGGTTACCGGTCGGTGTACCCCTCCGCACAGGCGAGAACCGCGTCCAGCAGCCGCACCGCCAGGGGCTTGTCGAGCGGGTTGTTGCCGTTGCCGCACTTCGGCGACTGCACGCAGGACGGGCAGCCGGCCTCGCAGCCGCACGACGCGATCGCCTCGCGGGTGGCCCGCAGGTGCGCCACGCCGGCGACGTAACCGCGCTCCGCGAACCCCGCGCCGCCCGGGTAGCCGTCGTAGATGAACACCGTCGGCAGCCCGGTGTCCTCGTGCAGCGCGGTGGACACGCCGCCGATGTCCCACCGGTCGCAGGTCGCGAACAGCGGCAGCAGCCCGATCCCGGCGTGCTCGGCCGCGTGCGCGGCGCCGGGGATGTCGGCCCACTCGACGCCGTACGACGCCAGCAGGTCGAGCGTCATCGTGTACCAGACGGCCCGGGTACGGAGCTGCCGCGGCGGCAGCACCAGCGGCTCGTCTCCGAGCACCTCGCCGGTGAAGATCCGCTTCTTGAGGTAGCCGACGACCTGATTGGTGACGTCCACGGTCCCGAAGCAGAAGTCCACCGGCCCCCACCGCACCGACCGCAACGTCTCCACGACCCGGATGTCGGTGACGTCCTTCGCCGACGTCGTGTAGTCGGGCTCGGCCGCCGCCACCAGCGCCACGTCGGCGTCGAGGTCGAGCCGGGACACGACGTACGAGTCGCCCTGGTGCAGGTACACGGCGCCGTCGTGCACGGTGGTGTGCGAGGCGGCCGCGTCGACGGTGCCGAGCAGCCGGCCGGTCGCCTCCTCGACGATCCGGACCGGGTTGCCGCCGGTCGAGCGGATATCGGCGAGGTCGGTCGCCCGCTCGCGGGTCCGCGCCCAGTACCAGCCGGTCGGCCGGTGCCGCAGGAAGCCCAGCCGCACCAGCGACGCCAGCCGCTCCTCCGTCCGCGGCCCGAACAACTCGAAGTCCGCCTCCGTCACCGGCAGCTCGGCGGCCGCCGCGCACAGGTGCGGGTCGAGCACGTGCTCGTTGTCGGGGTCCAGAACGGTCGCCTCCACCGGCCGCCCGAACAGCGCCTCGGGGTGGTGCGCGAGGTAGGTGTCGAGCGGGTCGTCGCGCGCGACGAACACCGCGAGCGCCTCGCCGCCTCGCCGCCCCGCGCGGCCGGCCTGCTGCCAGACCGACGCGACCGTCCCCGGGTAGCCGGAGAGCAGCACCGCGTCGAGCCCCTTGATGTCGACGCCGAGCTCCAACGCGTTCGTGGCCGCGACGCCGACCAGCCGCCCGTCCTGCAGCGCCGCCTCGATCTCGCGCCGCTCCTCGGGCAGGTAGCCGGCGCGGTACGCCGCCACCCGCGACGCCAGCTCCGGCGCCACCTCGTGCAGCTGCCGCCGCACCTGCGCGGCGATCGACTCGGCGCCGCGTCGCGAGCGGATGAACGCGATCGTGCGCACGTCGTGGATCACGAGGTCGGTCAGCAGGTCGGCGGTCTCGGCCGGCGCCGAGCGACGCGCGCCCATCTCCGCGTCGGTCAGCGGCGGCTCCCACAGCGCGAACTCCGTCGCGCCGCGCGGGGACGCGTCGTCGGTCACCGCGTCCACCGGCGCGCCGATCAGCCGCGCCGCCGAGACCTCGGGGGAGGACACCGTCGCCGACGCGAGGACGAAGACCGGCGACGACCCGTACTTAGCGCACAGCCGCCGCAGCCGCCGCAGGATCTGCGCGACGTGCGACCCGAACACGCCGCGGTAGCCGTGGCACTCGTCCACGACGACGTAGCGCAGCCCCTTGAAGAACCGCGACCAGCGGGTGTGCTGCGGCAGCAGCGCGCGGTGCAGCATGTCGGGGTTGGTGAGGACGAGGTTCGCGTGCGCCCTGACCCAGTCGCGCTCGGCGGCGGGGGTGTCCCCGTCGAACGTCGCCGCCCGCAGCTGCGTCACGGTCAGCGAACGCATCGAGCGCAGCTGGTCCATCGCCAGCGCCTTGGTCGGCGACAGGTAGAGCGCGGTCGCGCGCGGGTCCTCGATCGCCGCGGTCACGATCGGCATCAGGTACGCCAGCGACTTGCCGGACGCCGTACCCGTCGCGAGCACGACGTGCCGGCCCTCCCGGGCGAGCGACGCGGCGGCGACCTGGTGCTCGTACGGCGCCGTGATACCCGCGAGCCGGAGCCGGTCCACGAGCAGCGGGGCGACCCAGCCCGGCCAGCCCGTCGTGCGGCCGGCCCGCGCGGGCACGTGCTCGACGTGGGTGACCTGCCCCGCGTACCTGGGCGACGCGGTCAGCCGCCCGAGCAGGGTGCCGTTCACCCCCGTAGCCT
Source organism: Frankiaceae bacterium (assembly GCA_035536815.1). GTDB lineage: Bacteria > Actinomycetota > Actinomycetes > BP-191 > BP-191 > BP-191. The sequence goes on along the minus strand of DATLNJ010000097.1, from coordinate 14,252 downwards.
GCCACGGCGCCAGTACCCGGCGGCGTGGTTAGATCGCCTCGCTCGCGGGCATACGCACGCCTGCGGCGCAAGACTTCGCCGCTGCCGTCTGCTGCCAGGAGGAACGCGTGGACCTGTCCCTGTCGACCAGGACCGAGGGCAACCGGACCGTCGTCGTCGTAGGCGGCGAGATCGACGTCTACACCGCGCCGAAGCTCCGGGAGCAGCTCATCGACCTCGTGTCGAGCGGCGCGTACCACCTGGTCGTCGACATGGAGAGCGTCGACTTCCTCGACTCCACCGGCCTCGGCGTCCTCGTCGGCGGGCTCAAGCGAGTCCGCGCGCACGACGGGTCGCTGCGCCTGGTCTGCACGCAGGAGCGGATCCTCAAGATCTTCCGCATCACCGGGCTCACCAAGGTCTTCCCGATCCACGCGACCGTCGAAGAAGCCGTCTCGGCGACGGACTGACGCGCGTACCAGATGCCGACCGTCGAGCTGCGCTTCTCCCCACTCCCCGCCCACGTCCGTACCGCCCGGCTGCTCGCCGCCGTCGTGGCGCGCCGCGCCGGCGTCGACGAGTCGCTCATCGACGAGGTCAAGCTGGCCGTGGGCGAGGCGTGCGCGCGGGCCGTGGGCATCCACCAGGCGTACGCCCCCGGCGACGAGATCGTCGTCGAGCTCAACGACGACGGCGGCGCGTTCGTGGCGTGCGTCAGGGACCGCGGCCCCTCCGACGCGGACACCGCGGTCGAGGCGACCGGCGCGGCGGTGGCCGACCTGCCCGACCTGCTCGACGTGGACGTGCTCGCCGACCCCGGCGAGAGCGGCGACCCCGGCGCGGCCATGCCGCCGGGGTTCGGGCTCGCCGTGATCGCCGGCCTGGTGGACGACGTCGAGGTGACGCCGGCCGACCCCGGCACGGTCGTGCGCATGACGTGGGCGCCCTCCGCGCGGTAGGCAGCACCCGGGCGGCGCGGACCCGTGCGGCGCTTTGGAGCCGTCCGCGCGTTCCCCTAGACTCCGCTAGCAAGAGGCAGCACTTGCGCGCCTCCGACTCCGCGCCCAGTTCCGCCCGGCCCGCCCGGGGGTAGCCGCGCGCGGAACGACAGACCGTGCCGTCAAGGAGGACGCATGCACTTCCTCGCCTCAGGGGGCGGGACGATCCCGAGCATCACGGGCGGCGACAAGACGCTGCTGATCGTGGTGTTCCTGACGTCGTTCCTGGCTCTCGCGGTGGCGTACTACCTCTCCCGCGAGGTGCTCGCCGCCAGCCAGGGCAACGCCAAGATGCAGGAGATCGCCAAGGCCATCCAGGAGGGCGCCGCGGCGTACCTCGCCCGGCAGTTCAGGACGCTGGCGCTGTTCGTCGCGCTGACGTTCGTCGTCCTCTTCGCGCTGCCCGGCAGCACCGAGGTCCGCATCGGGCGCTCCGTCTTCTTCGTCGTCGGCGCCGCGCTGTCGGCCATTACCGGCTACGCCGGCATGGGCCTCGCCGTCCGCGGCAACGTCCGCGTCGCCGCCGCCGCGCAGGAGTCGGGCCTCAAGCGCGCGCTGCGCATCGCGTTCCGCACCGGTGGCGTCGCCGGCATGTTCACGGTCGGCCTCGGCCTGCTCGGCGCGACCGTCGTCCTGCTCATCTACAACGACCAGGCCCCTAACGTCCTCGTCGGCTTCGGCTTCGGCGGCGCGCTGCTCGCGATGTTCATGCGGGTCGGCGGCGGCATCTTCACCAAGGCGGCCGACGTCGGCGCCGACCTCGTCGGCAAGGTCGAGCAGAACATCCCCGAGGACGACCCGCGCAACGCCGCCACCATCGCCGACAACGTCGGTGACAACGTCGGCGACTGCGCCGGCATGGCGGCCGACCTCTTCGAGTCGTACGAGGTCACGCTCGTCGCGGCGCTGATCCTCGGCAACGCGGCGTTCGGCATCAAGGGTGTCATCTTCCCGCTGCTCGTCCGCGGCATCGGCGTCCTCACCTCGATCCTCGGCATCTTCGCGGTGTCGCCGCGCGACTCCGACCGCAACGGCATGAAGGCCATCAACCGCGGCTTCTTCATCTCCGCGGGCGTGTCGGCGGTGCTCGTGGCGATCGCGGCGTACGCGTACCTGCCCGCGTCGTTCGCGGACTTCACGCGGGACCCGGACGCGCTCGTGGACTTCACGACGTTCGACGGGAACCCACGGCTCATCGCGATCACCGCGACGCTCATCGGCCTGGTCCTCGCCTCGGTCATCCAGGTGCTCACCGAGTACTTCACGGCCACCGAGCGCAAGCCGGTGCAGGACATCGCGAAGTCCTCGCTCACCGGCCCGGCCACGACCATCCTGTCCGGCATCTCGGTCGGCCTCGAGTCGTCGGTGTACTCGGCGCTGGTGCTGAGCGCGGCGGTCTTCGGGTCGTACCTGCTCGGCAACGGCTCCAGCGAGGTAGCGCTCTACGCCATCGCCCTCACCGGCATGGGCATGCTGACCACCGTCGGCGTCATCGTGTCGATGGACACCTACGGCCCGGTCTCCGACAACGCCCACGGCATCGCCGAGATGTCGGGCGGCCTCGGTGAGGAGGCCGACGAGATCATGGCCGGCCTCGACGCGGTCGGTAACACCACGAAGGCCATCACCAAGGGCATGGCGATCGCGACCGCGGTGCTCGCGGCGACGTCGCTGTTCGGCTCGTTCCGCGAGTCGGTCGTCGTCGCGCTGGAGGCGGCGGGCGAGAGCGCGGAGTCGTTCTCGCTGTCGATCGACAGGCCGGAGATCCTCGTCGGCCTCGTGATCGGCGCGGCCGTGACGTTCCTGTTCTCGGCGCTCGCGATCAACGCCGTGTCCCGCGCCGCCGGCCGCGTCGTCTACGAGGTGCGCCGGCAGTTCCGCGAGCACCCGGGGATCATGGACTACAGCGAGAAGCCGGACTACGCGGCCGTCGTCGACATCTGCACGCGCGACTCGTTGCGCGAGCTGATGACGCCGGGCCTGCTTGCGATCCTGGCGCCCGTCGCCATCGGCTTCGGCCTCGGCTACGGCGCGCTCGGCGCGTACCTCGGTGGCGCCATCGCGGCCGGCCAGCTCATGGCGGTGTTCCTCTCCAACGCCGGTGGCGCGTGGGACAACGCGAAGAAGCTGGTCGAGGAGGGCGTGTACGGCGGCAAGGGCTCGGAGGCGCACAAGGCGACCGTCATCGGCGACACCGTCGGTGACCCGTTCAAGGACACCGCAGGCCCGGCGCTGAACCCGCTCATCAAGGTCATGAACCTCGTGGCCGTGCTCATCGCGCCGACCGTCGTGAAGTACTCGATCGGTGACGACAAGAACAACACCCTTCGCTTCTTCGTCGCGCTGCTCTCGGCCGCGGTGATCGCCGGCGCGGTGGTCTACAGCAAGAAGCGCACCGTCGCCTCCGCAACCGAGGTGCAGCTCGACCCGAACGACCCGGTCGGCTTCAAGTAAGCCGCCGACCGTCCCGACGGCCCGTCTCCCGCGCGGAGGCGGGCCGTTCGGTTTTCCTGGGACTGGCGCGGCTACGCTGATCGGGTGAGTTCGGGACAGCTGTCGTTCTTCTCCGCCGGGTCGCGCCCGGCGGAGGTCGGCGACCTCGAGGGGCTGCTCTGCGGCCCCGGTCAGGTCGTCCGGCAGGACGAGGCGGCCCGCATCTCGGTGATCGTCCGGGAGGAGTGGCGGGTCGGCGCGCTACTGGCCGCGCTCGCCGCGCTGGGGCTCGACGGCGGCGCCGTGGACGCGCACGAGGAGGGCGGCACGGCGGTGCGCACGCCGTTCGACGCCCGGCTGGTCCGCCTCGCCGCCCGCTGGGCTGGTGGCGGCACCAAGAAGGCCCCGAACGACCTCACGCTGGACGGGCCGCGGCTGCGTTGGTGGGCGCTGGCCGCGGGCCACATGGACCCGCAGGGCTACGTCCTGCGGCTCGGCCCGCAGGACGAGCTGGTCTGGCCGGCGGTGGGCGCGGCGCTCGTGCGCGCCGGGCTGCCGGCCGCGCAGATCGGGCCGCGCGCCGACGGGCCCGCGTACCGGATCAACGGCCTGCGCCGCCTCGCCCGCCTGCGCGAGCTGGTCGGCGAACGCCCGGCCGGCGTCCCCGACGGGGTCTGGCCCTAGCGGTACGACGGGCGCATACTGGCCGCACGGTCGCGGGGCTCCGACGTCGTCAAGTCCCTATCGGTCCCCGACCGCGCGGCGGCGCGAGTCGTCGATGGGTGCGGAGTGGGAGGGCTCGCCCCAGAAGCACTGTTCGTCGTGCTTCTGGGAGCGTGGGATGGCAGTCCTTCTGGTCGTTGTCGGCGCGGCGCTGGTCGCGCTGGTCGTCGTCCTCGTCGCTATCCACGTGACGAAGCCGGAGCGGTTCTCGCTCGGCGTCCACACCAAGTGGGGCGTCATCGGCCTGCACGTGGAGAAGCCGTTCTACGCCGACGACGGCCTTCCGCCGCCGCTGCCGGGACCGCCGGAGCACCCGCCCGGAACGGCCGCCGCGCGGGCGGTGTAGTTGACTGTTCGGGAGAGCCGTGGCAACACTGCGCCGCGAGCGTCCGCCCGCCATCCCACCTACGAAGCCGTTGGAGAGCCGTGCCCGAGAAGCGCCCGTTGGTGATCGTCGAGTCGCCTGCCAAGGCGAAGACGATTGCCGGCTTCCTCGGCAAGGACTTCGTCGTGGAGTCCTCGATCGGCCACATCCGCGACCTGCCGCGCAACGCCGCCGACGTCCCCGCCGCCTACAAGGGCACCCCGTGGGCCCGCCTCGGCGTGGACGTCGAGAACGACTTCAAGCCGCTCTACGTCGTCTCCGCCGAGAAGCGCGACCAGGTGCGCAAGCTCAAGGCGCTGCTCAAGGAGGCGAGCGAGCTCTACCTCGCGACGGACGAGGACCGCGAGGGGGAGTCGATCGCCTGGCACCTGCGCGAGGTGCTGTCCCCGCCGGACGGGATGCCGGTCAAGCGGATGGTGTTCCACGAGATCACCCGCGCCGCGATCGAACGCGCCGTCGAGGACTGCCGCGAGATCGACCAGCACCTCGTGGACGCGCAGGAGGTCCGCCGCATCCTCGACCGCCTCTACGGCTACGAGGTCTCGCCGGTCCTCTGGAAGAAGGTCATGCCGAAGCTGTCGGCGGGCCGGGTCCAGTCGGTCGCCTGCCGCATCCTGGTGGAGCGCGAACGCGCCCGGATGCGCTTCCACACGGCCGGCTACTGGGACGTCGAGGCGACGTTCGCAGCGGTCGCGCACGACGGGCAGGCGTTCACGGCGACGCTCGTCGCGCTGGACGGCAAGCGGCTCGCGACCGGCAAGGACTTCGGCGAGGACGGGCGCCTCGCCCGCGACGCGGTGCTGCTGGACGAGCCGGCGGCGCGCGCGCTGGCCGGGCGGCTGACCGGCCGCGAGTTCGACGTGCGGTCGGTGGACGAGAAGCCGTTCCGGCGGTCGCCGTACGCGCCGTTCATGACCTCGACGCTGCAGCAGGAGGCCGGCCGCAAGCTGCGCTTCTCCAGCCAGCGCACGATGCAGGTCGCCCAGCGCCTGTACGAGAACGGCTACATCACCTACATGCGCACCGACTCGACGAACCTGTCGGAGACGGCGCTCGCCGCGGCGCGCGACCAGGCGCGCGAGCTGTACGGCGCCGCGTACGTCCCCGACAAGCCGCGCGTCTACGTCAAGAAGGTGAAGAACGCGCAGGAGGCGCACGAGGCGATCCGTCCGGCGGGCGACACGTTCCGGACGCCGGACCAGGTCGCCGCCGAGCTCAACGCCGACGAGCTGCGCCTCTACGACCTCGTGTGGAAGCGCACGGTCGCCTCGCAGATGGCCGACGCGACGGGCCAGTCGGTGCAGGTGCGGCTCGGCACGCGCACGGACGCCGAGGACGCCGAGTTCGCCGCGAGCGGCAAGGTCATCACGTTCCCCGGCTTCATGCGGGCGTACGTCGAGGGCGCCGACGACCCGGAGGCGGAGCTGGAGGACCGCGAGGTCCGGCTGCCCGCGCTGGCCGCGGGCGAACGCGTCCCCGCCGTGGGGCTGGAGCCGAAGGGGCACATGACGCAGCCCCCCGCGCGCTACACGGAGGCGTCGCTGGTCAAGGCGCTGGAGGAGCTCGGCGTCGGCCGCCCGTCCACGTACGCCAGCATCATCGGCACCATCCAGGACCGCGGCTACGTCTGGAAGAAGGGCACCGCGCTGGTGCCGTCGTTCACGGCGTTCGCCGTCGTCGGGTTGCTGGAACGCCACTTCGGCAAGCTCGTCGACTACCGCTTCACCGCCGCGATGGAGGACGACCTCGACGACATCGCCACCGGCTCGGAGGACCCGATCCAGTGGCTGCGGCACTTCTACGAGGGCAACGGCGAGCCCGGCCTGCACCGCCTGGTCTCCGAGCACCTCGGCGAGATCGACGCCCGCGAGGTCAACTCCATCCCGATCGGCGTGGACGCCGGCGGCGCCGAGGTCGTGGTGCGCGTCGGCCGGTACGGCCCGTACCTCCAGCGCGGTGAGGACCGCGCGGCGGTGCCCGAGGACCTGCCGCCGGACGAGCTGACGGTCGAGAAGGCCGAGGAGCTGCTGTCCGCCCCGTCGGGCGACCGGGCGCTCGGCGTGGACCCGGCGAGCGGGTTCGAGGTGGTCGCGAAGGCCGGCCGCTACGGCCCGTACGTCACGACCGTGCCGCCGGAGGGGTCGAAGGAGCCGGCGCGGACCGCGAGCCTGTTCAAGGACATGGACCTCACGACGGTCGACCTCGAGACAGCGCTACGGCTGCTCACGCTGCCGCGCACGCTCGGCACCGACCCGGCCGACGGCGAGGAGATCGTCGCCAGCAACGGCCGCTACGGCCCGTACGTCAAGAAGGGCTCGGACTTCCGCAACATCGAGTCCGAGGAGCAGCTGTTCACGATCACCCTCGACGAGGCGGTGGCGATCTTCGCCCAGCCGAAGCAGCGGCGCGGTCAGCGGGCCGCGACGCCGCCGTTGAAGGAGCTCGGCAACGACCCGGTGTCCGGCAAGCCGATGGTCGTGAAGGAGGGCCGCTTCGGCCCGTACGTCACCGACGGCGAGACCAACGCCTCGCTGCGCAAGGACGACGCGATCGAGACGCTGACCGACGAGCGCGCGGCCGAGCTGCTCGCCGACCGCCGCGCCCGCGGGCCGGCGCCGAAGAAGCGCACCGCGCGCAAGGCGCCCGCCAAGAAGGCCGCGGCCAAGAAGGCGCCGGCCAAGAAGGCGCCGGCCAAGAAGGCGACCAAGAAGCCGTAGTCCGCCGTCCTGACCCGACAGCGCTTCACGGCTCCCCGCCGCGCTCGGACACACTGCCAGTTGCTCGCGGGCCGGGGTGCCGGTGCCGCTAGGGTCGCTGCGCTCCTTTAGACGCGGCACCGGCACCCCTGCCCACGGTCCCCACCAACCGGGTTCTGCGGCACCCGCGCTGCGACCCACGCGCGCTCGCGGGCCGGGGTGCCGGTGCCGCTGGGGTCGCTGCGCTCCTTTAGGCGCGGCACCGGCGCCCCGGCCCACGGTCTCCTTACCCGGGCCGGCGTCCCGCGGCGCGGCTAGAGTTTCGCGGGTACGCCCACGACCTCCCGGAGCACCCGATCACCGTCCCGACCGACCCGGTCAAGCCGGCGCTGACCGACCTGGCTGCCGCGCAGCTCCCCGCGCCGGACGAGCTGCGCAACGTGCTGTCGTACGACAGCTTCCGCCGGCTCTGGTTCGCGCTGTCGCTATCCAGCCTCGGCGACTGGATGGGGCTGCTCGCGACGACCGCGCTGGCCGGCGAGCTGGCGGGTGGCGGGCCGGCCGGGCGGAAGGCCAGCTTCGCGATCGGCGGCGTGCTGATGTTCCGGCTGCTGCCGGCGGTCGTGCTCGGGCCGTTCGCGGGGGCGTTCGCCGACCGGTTCGACCGGCGGAAGACGATGGTCGTCTGCGACATCATGCGATTCGCGGTCTTCGCCAGCATCCCGCTGGTCCGCAGCCTGCCGTACCTGCTGCTGGCGTCGTTCGTCGTCGAGGCGATCAGCCTGTTCTGGATCCCGGCCAAGGAGGCCTCGGTCCCGAACCTGCTGCCGCCGCCGAAGCTCGAGGCCGCGAACCAGATCAGCCTCATCACGACGTACGGCACCGCACCGCTCGCCGCGCTCGTCTTCACCGGCCTGGCGAAGCTCACCGACGCGCTCGGCGCCGGCATCGGGTTCTTCGCCTCGAACCCGGTCGACCTCGCGCTGTACTTCGACGCCTCGACGTTCCTGTTCTCCGCGCTGACGGTCTACCGGCTCAAGGACATCAAGGGCGCGATGCCGTCGCCGCCGCCGCCGGACGGCGAGCCGGTCGAACGCCGCGGCGTGTTCGGCGACATCGCCGAGGGCTGGCGCTTCGTCGGCTCCACGCCGTTGATCCGCGGGCTGGTCGTGGGCATCCTCGGCGCGTTCGCCGCGGGCGGCGCGGCGATCGCGCTCGGGCGGCCGTTCGTGGGCGTGCTGCGCGGCGGCGACGCGGCGTACGGCCTGCTGTTCGGCTCGATCTTCACCGGGCTGGCGCTCGGCATGGCGATCGGCCCGCGGCTGCTCGCCGACCTGTCGCGGCGGCGGCTGTTCGGCCTGGCGATCGTCGCCTCGGGCGCGTCGCTGTCGGTCATGGCGCTGCTGCCGCACCTGATCCTCGCGCTGTTCGCGACGGTCGGCGTCGGCGCGTTCGCCGGCATCGCCTGGATCGTCGGGTACACGCTGCTCGGCCTCGAGGTCGAGGACGACAAGCGCGGGCGGACGTTCGCGACGGTGCAGTCGCTGGTGCGCGTGGACCTGCTCCTCGTGCTCGCGCTCGCGCCGGTCGTCGCCGGCCTGATCGGCCCGCACCGGATCGGGCTGTTCCGCGTCTACATCCGCGCCGACGGCGTGACGATCACGCTCTTCCTGGCGGGGCTGATCGCGGTCGCGGTCGGCATGGTGTCGTACCGGCAGATGGACGACGGCGAGGTGCCGCTCTGGCGCGAGCTGGCCCGCTCGCTGCCGTGGCTGAGCCGCAGGTCGCACCTCGGCGGCGTGTTCATCGCGTTCGAGGGCGGCGAGGGCGCGGGCAAGTCCACGCAGGCGAACCTGCTCGCCGAGTGGCTGCGCACCCGCCGCGACGAGGTCGTGGTGACGTTCGAGCCGGGGGCGACGAAGGCGGGCGCGGCGATCCGCAAGGTGCTGCTCTCGCCCGCGCAGGCGGCGCTCGCGCCGCGCGCCGAGGCGATGCTCTACGCCGCCGACCGGGCCGACCACGTCGAGAACGTCATCCGCCCCGCGCTCGACCGCGGCGCCGTCGTCGTGACGGACCGGTTCGTGGACTCCTCGCTCGCGTACCAGGGCGGCGGGCGTTCGCTGCCGATGGCCGAGCTGCGCAGGCTCTCCCAGTGGGCCACGTCGGGCATCAGGCCGCCGGACCTCACGATCCTGCTCGACCTCGACCCCGAGGTGGGGCTGGCCCGCGCGGGTGGCCGGCCGGACCGGATGGAACGCGAGTCGCTGGAGTTCCACGAACGCGTCCGCGCGGCGTTCCGCGAACTGGCCCACCACGGGCGCGGCCGGTACGTCGTCATCGACGCGTCCCAGCCGCCGGATGAGGTGGCGGCCGAGGTGCAGCGCGCGGTCGAACGCCGCCTCGGCGCGTTGCTCGACACACCCGCCGTCGCGCGGGAGCCGGTGGCGACGTGAGCGCTCGGTGACGGCGACCGTCTTCGACCGGCTCACCGGGCAGCGCGACGTCGTCGCGACGCTGCGCGCCGCGGTCGCCGGCGACGGCATGACGCACGCCTGGCTGTTCACCGGCCCGCCGGGTTCGGGGCGGTCGGTGGCCGCGCGGGCGTTCGCGGCGGCGTTGCTCTGCGCCGACGGCGGCTGCGTGACCTGCCCGTCGTGCCGGCACGTGGACGCCCGCACGCACGCCGACCTGGTGATCGTCGAGCCGGCCGGGCTGTCCATCTCGGTCGACGAGGCGCGCAAGGTCGTCCGCCAGGCGTCGATGTCGGCGACCGGCGGCAAGACCAGCGTGATCGTCGTGGAGGATGCCGACCGGCTCACCGAGGCCGCCGCCAACGCCTGGCTGAAGGCCATCGAGGAGCCGTCCGAGGGCACCGTCTTCCTGCTCTGCGCGCCGAGCCCCGAGGACCTGCCGCCGACGATCCGGTCGCGCTGCCGGCTGGTGACATTGCGGCTGCCCGCACCTGAGGATGTCGCGCAGGTTCTCGAAAGGTCCGGGGTGCGGACGGAGACCGCGCGCTGGGCCGCCGCCGCCAGCCAGGGTCACGTCGGCCGGGCCCGCGCGCTCGCCAACGACGAGGGCGCCCGCGTCCAGCGGGAGCGGGCGCTGGCGCTGCCCGGCCGGCTCGCCACCGTGGGCGAGTGCATCGCGGCCGCCGCCGACCTGGTCGAGGCCGCGGACGACGAGGCCGGGCGGCAGACGAAGGCGGTCGCCGTCGCGGAGACCGAGGCGCTCAACGACGCCGTCGGCAAGGGCCGCGGCACCGCCGGCCTCTACAGCGACCTGCAGAAGAAGCAGCGGTCCCGCGAGACCCGCGCCCGCCGCGACTCGCTGGACCGGGCGCTGGTTGACCTGGCCGCGTGGTATCGCGACGTGCTGGCCGTGCAGGTCGGGGCAGCGGCGCCGTTGGTGAACGCCGACCAGGCCGGCGCGATCCGCGCGGCGGCGGCCGGGTCGGCACCCGAGGCGACGATGCGGCGGGTCGAGGCGGTGCTCGCCTGCCGCGAGGCCATCGCCGCCAACGTCACGCCGTTGCTCGCCGTCGAACAGCTCACGCTCGCGCTGCGCGCGGGCTGACCCCGGCACGTAGCATCGCGGCGTGGGCATGGTCTGCGCCGTGTCGTTCGAACGCTACGGGCGCCTCTACTACCTCGACCCCGGCGCGCACGCGCCGCGGGTGGGCGACCTCGTGCTGGTCCCCACCGACGAGGGCCCAGAGGTCGCCGAGTGCGTCTGGGCGCCGCAGTGGGTGGCCGACGACATCGGCGGGCTGCCCGTCCTCGAAGGCCTGGCGACCGATGCCGACCTCCAACGCGACGAGCGCAACCGGCGCAAGCGGGCCGAGGCCAAGGTGGCCGCGAAGCGGCTCATCAAGGAGCACGGCCTGCCGATGAAGGTGGTCGGCGTCGACTTCGTCCCCGGCCGCAACCGGCACACGATCTACTTCTCCGCCGACGGGCGCATCGACTTCCGCGCGCTGGTCCGCGACCTCGCGAAGACGCTCGGCGGCCGGGTCGAGCTGCGGCAGATCGGCGCCCGCGACGCCGCCCGCGTCCAGGGCGGCATCGGGCCGTGCGGCCGCGACCTGTGCTGCGCGACGTTCCTCAAGGACTTCGAGCCGGTGTCGGTCCGGATGGCGAAGGACCAGGACCTGCCGGTCAACCCGCTCAAGATCAGCGGCGCGTGCGGCCGGCTGATGTGCTGCCTGAAGTACGAGCACCCGCTGTACCAGGAGTTCAAGGCGACGGCCCCCAAGATCGGGGCGCCGGTGGAGTCGCCGGAGGGTCCGGGCGTCGTCGTGGGGCACAACGTCCCCACGGACAGCGTCGTGGTCCGGCTCAACGACGCCGGGCGGCGGTGCGCCTGCTCGGTCGCGTCGGTGTGCGGGTCGCGGCAGGAGTACGAGGCCGGCCGGGTGGCCGGGACACGACCGGAGGCGGAGTGAACTCGCGACTGCTCACCACGGCGCTGGCGGCGCTGCTCGCGCTGACGGCGTGCGTGCGGGACGACCCGGCGCCGCGGGCCAGCGAGACGGCGACGCCGCCGGCGACGACTCCCGTGACGGGCTCCCCGTCGCCGACGGCCACGCGCACGCCCGGCATCCCCGCCGTGCCGACGCCGGCGTCGGCGGCGCTCACCGCGACGATCGAGAAGTTCGGCGCGACGAAGCTCGCCTGGCGCGGCTGCGGCGGCGGCTTCGAGTGCGCGAAGCTGCCCGTCCCGCTGGACTACGACGTCCCCAACGGCGAGACGATCGAGATCTCGGTCATCCGCCTCAAGGCGCGCAATCGCGGCGACCGGATCGGCTCGGTCGTCCTCAACCCCGGCGGCCCGGGCGGCTCCGGCGTCGAGTTCGCGCGGCAGGCCCGCCAGCTGCTCCCCGGCGAGATCCTGAACCGGTTCGACGTGGTGTCGTTCGACCCGCGTGGCGTCGGGGAGTCGGCGCCGGTGGACTGCCTAGACGACGGGCAGCTCGACCGGCTGCTCGCCGCTGACCCGTCGCCCGACGACGCCGCGGAGAAGCAGCGGCTGATCGAGCTTGCCCGCGAGCAGGCGCTGGAGTGCAAGGTCAAGAGCGGCAGGCTGCTCCCGCACGTCGGCACCGTCGACACCGCGAAGGACCTGGACGTCCTCCGCGAGGCGCTCGGCGACGCCGGGCTCACCTACATCGGGTTCTCGTACGGCACCCTGCTCGGCGCGCGGTACGCGCAGCAGTTCCCCGGCAACATCCGCGCGCTCGTCCTCGACGGCGCCGTGGACCCGATCCTCACGCCGCGCGAGATCAGCGTCGCGCAGGCGGTCGGCTTCGAGCGCGCGCTGAAGTCGTTCCTCGACGACTGCGCCGCGCAGCGCTGCGCGTTCGCCGGGCACGGCCCGATCGGCACGTCGTTCGACGAGCTCATGGCCCGGATCGAACGCCGCCCGCTCGACGCGCGGAGCGACCCGAGCCGCAAGGTCGGGCCGAGCGAGGCGCTGTTCGGCGTCGCGGCGGCGCTGTACTCGCGCGAGTACGGGTGGCCGGTGCTGCGGCAGGCGCTGGAGGAGGCGTACAGCCGTGGCGACGGCTCCACGCTGCTGGCGCTGTTCGACAACCTGGTCGAGCGCGAGAACGGCAGCTACTCGAACTCCGTCGAGGCGCAGGCCGCCGTGTCGTGCGTGGACGGCGTGTACGAGCGCGACCCGAAGGCGTACGACCGTGACGCCGCGCAGTTCGCGAAGGCCGCGCCGCGGTTCGGCCGGGCGCTGGCGTACGGCCCCCTCGCGTGCGCGTTCTGGCCGGCGCCGCCGACCACCCGGCCGGCGCCCGCCCGCGCCGAGGGCGCGCCGCCGATCGTGGTGATCGGGACCACCGGCGATCCGGCGACGCCGTACGAGTGGAGCCAGTCGCTCGCCCAGCAGCTCCCCGGCGTGCTGGTGACGTACGAGGGGGAGGGGCACACGGCGTACGGCTACGGCCGCAGCTCGTGCGTGGACCGCGTCGTGGACGCGTACCTCGTCTCCCTGACCGTCCCTAGCCCGGGCACACGGTGCCGCTGATCGGCTAGCATCCGTAGGCGCCACAGCGCCGCCCTAGCTCAGTCGGCAGAGCATCTCACTCGTAATGAGAAGGTCGTCGGTTCGATTCCGACGGGCGGCTCCACCTGTGAAGGGTTTCCTTCGGGGACGACAAATTCCGCGCCGGGCACGGTGACCCCGGCGCGTTTCCCCCCGACAATCGTGTTAAGTCGCTACGGCTTCGGCGGGCAGAAGTACGTGCCCGGCTGCGGGCCGACGTTGACGTAGACGCGGTGGCAGGCGTACGGGTAGAAGCCGTCGTCGTCGTTCGCCGTAGCGGGGGTGGCGAGTGCGACGAGTGCGGCGAACGCGAGCAGAATGGGGGCGGCGATCTTGAGCATGGTGAGCCTTTCGGGGGATGGGGCGGAGCTGACGCCATCTACACGGACGACCGGCGCCGCCCTTACGGCGGACCGGCTGGGAGAGGCGTGGCCTGAGGTATCGGCACGGCTGCGGCGGATGCTCGCCAGCCGCGGCGTCGACCCGGCACTGAACGACGACATCGTCCAGGAGGTGGCGGTCCGCGCCCTGGACAAGCGGGTGCCGTTCACCGATCCCAACGATCTCTACCGGTGGGCCGCGACGACCGCGCGGCACCTGCACATCGACCACCTGCGCTGCGACGGCCGGACCACCTACGACGACGTGCTGCTCGCCGTGCCGGACGGCACCGACGTCGCGCACACCGCCGAACGCCGCGTCGCGCTCGGCCACGTGCTGCGGGCGATGGCCGGGCTCCGGCCCGGCGAGCGGGCGGCGATCCTCGACTCGCTGGACGACCGCGAGGCCCGGTCGTCGCAGGCGCTGGTCCGTCGGCACCGGGCCCGGGCGACGTTGCGGAAGGCGGTCGGCACCGCGATCGGCGCGACCGTCCTCGGCCGGCTGCGGCTGCGCGCGCTGACGCCCGCGATGCGGCCGGCCGCCGCCGCGCTGGTGGTGACGCCGGCGCTGCTCGTGGGCGGCGGCGCGCTGCTCGGCCGGCCG
>DATLNJ010000096.1:0-22490 GCA_035536815.1 Frankiaceae bacterium | reverse complement strand
AGGAAGACCCGCCTGCTGGCACCGCCGGCCGGCCGGCGCGCCGGGACGCCGGTTGCCAGGCGCGCGCGTAGCCCGGTCCGCGTCGCGGCGCGCAACGCGCGGGGTGCCGCCGCCTCGCGCAGCAAGGCAGCGACGCGCTCGTCGGCGTCGACGCGCACCAGGGCGGCCAACCGGTCGCGGGTCGCGGGCGCGAGCGGCCGCGGCGCGGCGGCGTCCACGAGCGCCTGGCGGACGCGCTCGTCGCGGTCAGTCATCGGAGGCTCCGAGCTCGCGTCGTAGCCCCTCGCGGGCGCGCTGCAGCAGCGACTGCACCTGCACGCGGGTGCGGCCGAGCTCGCGAGCGATCTCCTCCACGGCGAGGTCGTCGAGGTACTTCAGCACGAGCACCTGCCGGTGCAGCACCGGCAGCCGGCCGAGCGCCCGGGCCACCTCGTCACGCTGCTCGGCCCGTTCGAGCACCTCGTCGAGGCTCGTCTCCGGTACGACGCGCAGGTTCGCCCGGCGGACCTCGTCCCTGCGCTCGCTCTCGTAGTGCCGGGCGACGCGACGTCGCGCGATGGCGCACATCCACGTCGACAGCTGGGCGTCGCCGCGGAAGCTGCCGGCCCCGCGCACCGCCTCGATCACGGTCTCCTGCAACAGGTCGTCCACCGCGGAGGCGTCGCCGCCGAGGCGCGCGTACAGGAACCCGTGCACGACAGGGGCCACCTCGTCGAGCAGCCAGCGGACGGCGTCCTCGTCGCCGTTCGCCGCGGCCGCGAGGCGCTGCGCCTCGGTCGCCTCGGTCGCCTCGCGGGCCGGCTCGCGCGCGATCAGCGGTACGGCGACCACGAGCGCTTCTCCATCGTGTCGAGCGAGCTGGTGAGAACGCCGTCGTCGAACACGCTCACCAGGACGTCCCCGACGACGAGGATCCGGGCGGGCACGCGTGCCGAGTACGGGTCGTCCGACGGGTCGGGGTGCCGCACCCGCCCGAGCTCGGTCAACGCGCCACTCGCGCCCACGCGCAGCGCGACGGCACCGGCGAACGTGGTGGGGTGGTCGTTGTCGTCGTGCTGCCACAGCGGGACGACGACCAGGCGCGTCGCGGGCCACCAGAGGAAGGCGAGCGGGTCGTTCTCGACGGGTGACCACCCGCGGGGGAACACCTGACGCGACCGCAGGCCCGGACGCTGCGGGTCGCGTACGTCGAACACCGAGACCTGCGTGCCCATCGTCCGTAACGTCTTCGGGTCGACCTCCTGGCCGATACCCAGCAGCTGGCCGTCGCCGACCGGGTGCAGGTACGACGAGTAGCCCGTCACCTTGAGCTCGCCGCGGGCCGCCGGCCGGAGCGGGTCGGACAGGTCGAGTACGTACAGCGGATCGGTCTGCCGGAACGTCACGACGTAACCGAGGTCGCCCTGGAACCGCACGCCGTAGATGCGCTCGCCGCGGCCCATCCCGGTCAGGCGGCCGACCGGAGCCAGCGCGCCGGCATCACGGCGCAGCACGGTGAGGAGGTTGTCGGACGTCGCGATCTCGGTGCCGTTGCCGTCCCAGGTGGGATCCCGGGTCGTCGCGACGCGCAGGTGCCCCTCGTGCTCGGACATCGAGTACTGGGAGAGCACGGTCCCGTCGACGCGTCCCGACCCGTCGTAACGCGGCTGCGCCGGGTCGGAGATGTCGAACGCGTGCACGTCCGTGGTCAACCCGACGGGCACCCGCGGCGGTGAGCCGTCCATCGTCGGCTCGGGCACGTGCAGCGAGGTGAGGTAGAGCGACTCGAGCGACGCGTACACGACGCTGGCGCTGCCGGCGACGGCGACGTGGTCGCCGGGCACGTCCGAGGCCGGGTCCACCGAGAGCACCGAGGTCATCGCGGCGCCGGCGTCATGGCTCGCGGCGTACGACCGCCCGCACGACGCGCGGTAGGAACGCCCCGAGCCCTGGACGGTGACCGACGGCAACCAGTCGTCGAGGGTCGCCTTCCGCACGCGACTGCGGTTGTCGCGCAACGCGTTGCGAGCGGCCGTTTCCGACCCGTCCTTCGGCATCGCGAACACGATCTCCGGTGCGCTCTGCAGGACGAGCAGCACCCGCCCCGCCACCGCCCGCGCGGCGACCAGCGCGCCTTCGACTACGAGCTCCCGCTCGACCCGCGGGGCGTCGGGGTCGGCGAGCGAGACCACCGTGACCGCCGTCCGCGGCGTCCCGGGCTGCGGCGTGGAGCGGAACGGTGCCGGCCCCAGCACCACGAGCCGCCCGTCGACGAGCAGCAACCGCCCGCCGTACGCGATGTCGCCGAGGCGCAGGAAACCGCGGAGGCGAGGGGTCGCGCCGGACACGTCGACGACCTGCACACCCGCAGGGTCGTTTCGCAGCGTGACCAGGAGCCGGCCGTCCGACTGCACGACGTCCGGCTCGTCGACGCCCGCCTCCTGGTTGTTGGTCGTGGAGTGGGTCGGACCGGAATCGGGCGCCATCGCCGGGGGCGCGCCGGGTGCACCGCCCGGGGACGTGACCGGCGCCGCGAACGGTGCGCCGTGGCCGTACATGCCGAAACCGAGACCGTATGGACCCACGACCCGCAGCGCCTGCGTACGGATCCGCTGCAGCAGTGGCGTGCAGCTCGTGAAGCCGGCGAGCATCGAACGGTTGCGCATCGGCTCGGGGCGCAGCGACGGTGCCGTCGACCGCGCCGGCGGCGCGGCAGCGCGCGGCGCACTACTGCCGCGCGGGACCTCGGTCACGCGCACGGTGCTGCTCGACGGGCTCGGCGAACCGGCACCCTCGGGTGCGCCGCCGCCGGTGCACGCCGACAGCAGCGCCATCCCTAGCGCGGCTGCCGTCATCCGGGACCGCATGCTCATCTCCGACCCCCTCGTGCCGAACCGTCTCATGTTGGTGGCGGGTACCGAACGCGATCAACCGCAGGCGCGGCAAAGTTCCTGCGCGGCCGGCGACCATCGGCGTCACGCCGGGCGGCATGGTCCGCGCCGGCCAGCGGGCGTTCGCGCTGCTCCACGCCCGCACGCGGGCAACGGACATGGCGGCGACACACTCGTCCACCGACACCCCCGGCAGCACCCGCTGCGCCGAGGCGTCCAGCCGTCCACGACGAGGACGTGCGGGTAGTCCGGCACCGGCACGCCGCGCCGCCGGAGCTCGTCGAGCGCCGGGACCAGCACCCCGTAGCGAGTTGCCATCGACTCGCCGGGGAACCACTTGAGCAGCCGCGGAAATGTCCCTTCGCCGTCGCTCCCCCGCCGGCCTGCGGCGTTCGTCAGCCTCTTGCGGACGACGTTGCCGGCAGTTGCCGCGGACACGTCGCCGTCCCGCGAACCGCGCCCCCTCCGCGCCGGTGGACGGACGGGCGCGGAGGGGCTCGCCGCCCGGTCTACGGATCGACGGCGGTGACCTTCTTGACGGTCAAGGCGGGCGAGTACGCGACGCACTCGGTTCCGTTGATCGTGCGCGTCACGCGCAGCCTCAGCTGCACGACCCAGAGCTGGCCCTCGTACGCGCCACTGGCCGCGCCCGAGCCGATCGTGAACGACGTCAAGGTCGGCGTGGCATCGGCGCCGAAGGACGAGTAGGCGAGCGTCGTCGCCGTTGCCGACGCGACGTTCGACCACGTGGTGCCGTCGGTGCTCTTCTGCCACTGGTACGCCAACGCCGATCCGGAGACCGGCGACCCGCCGTTGGTGGCGCCGCCGGTCACGGTGACCGCCAGGGCGGACCCGTCGGCCGCCGTCTTCGCCGCCGTCGCGCCCAGTAGGTGCGCGGCGTTGACGACGTTGGACACGGGCTCGGCGACGCAGTCGAGACCCTGCGTGTCGGTCACGGTGACGAGCGCGCGGTAGGAGCCGTCGCCGTTGTGCACCGGGAACGAGTCGACGTCGAGCGTGCCGGTGCTCGGGCCGGACAGCGGGCCGTCCGTGAACGTGTACGCGGTCGACCAGATCGGGTTGCCGAAGGCGTCCGTACCGGTCCGCTTCTGGATCGTCCACGCGTAGTCGTACGTGCCGTTGCCCCCGCTCCCGGTCGCCGTGTACGCGAGCACGTCCGGTGCGGCGCACGTCGTGCTCAGCGCGGTGGTCCCGGCGACCGCCGGGTAGACGTTGACCGCGTTCGACGTCGCCTGCGCCTCGCACGCCGGCTTCGGCACGACCGGGAGGGCCGCGGTCGCGGCCGAGTCGCGCACGGTCAGCAGCGCGCGGTACCGGCCGGACGACGGTGCCACGAACGTTCCGCCGGCGAGCGACGACGTGCCGACGTTCGTCCACGCGCCGCTGCCGTCGGTGTTCGCGTTCCGCTGGAACGTCCAGTCGTACGCGTACGGGGCGATCCCGCCGGTGACCGTCGAGGCGTACGAGAACGTGTTGTCGCAGAGCGCCCCGAGCGTGGCCGTCGTGCCGAGCGTCTTGTACACGGTCACGGTGTACGGCCCGTCGCCGGCCTCGCACGACGCGATGTTCTTCGTCGTCTGCGAGACGCCGATCGTCGCGAGGCCGACATTCGCCGGGAGGGTGACGGAGACGCTGCCGGACTGGTTGTCCGAGTCGTACACCTTGTCGCCGTTGGGGGCGGTCGTGGGACCGGTGACGCCGGCGCCGGACAGGGTGACGCCCGACGCCGCCTGTGCCGCGGAGACGGTGAAGTCCCAGTCGTACGACGCCGCCGCGCTGGGCGAGTTGTACGTGAACGTCTGGGCGCAGGTCGAGACGAGCTCCGTGGTCGGACTCTGCGGCGGGTTGAACTGGTAGTGGAAGATGTTGGTGGCGTCCTTGAGGTCGCTGTTCGGAGTCGAGGACGACCGGGTGCGGATCTGCACGTAAGCGCTGTCGTTTCCGCACGACTCGAAGCCAGGGAAGACCGCGGCGAGGTTGACGACGGCCTCGGCGAACGTGTTGCGGTCGAGGTTGCCGAGCACCCAGTTGCCATGCGAGTCGACGTGTCCCCACGGCTCGCCCGCGGTCGTCGTGTTGTTGTTGATGGACGCGAACGTCCCCGCCGGGAGCGCCTGCTCGGTGTAGCCGCCGGCGCCGTAACGGTAGAAGTGCGGCGTGACCGAGCCGCTGCCACCCGACCCCTGCATCTCGAAGGTGAACAGCGCGTCTCCGGGGGCGCGAGTCGGGACGTAGCTGCCCGCCGTCGCCGGGGCGGCACGGTTGAACTCGAAGTCGAACGCCGTCGTCCCGTTGTTGCCGGACCGCTCCATGCCGAAGAAGAGGTCGGTCTGGTTGTTGGCGAGGTACATCTGCGTCGCGTCGTACTTGGCGGAGCCGACCGACCCCGCGCCGACGTTCCAGGTCGACAGGTCGTGCTCCTTGCCGCCGGTGAGGAAGATGTCCTGGTCGGCTGAGGAGATGCCATCCACGATGCGGATGCCGTGCCACGTGCCGGCTCCCCCGACAGCGGACGTCACGCCGGGCGCGTTGCAACTGGCGATGCTGCCCGTCAGGCAGCCGGTGCCGACGTTGCCGGTCGAACCGGCAATCCAGTCGTGGTCGGCCACGGAGTTGAACACGTCGGCGTTCGCCGTGCCCGCGACGAGGTTCGCCCGGCCTGCCTTCTCGATCTCGATCGCGTACGGATTGATGTTGCCGCTCACCGCGTGCGCGTGCGGTCCGGCGGCTCCGACGAGGAGCAGCGCGGTCCCGCAGACGGCCATGACGCGACGTACTTGACGATCCCGCATCGGGAACCCCCCTCAGGCAGAGCAGTGCGACTCGGCCAGCGTGGTCCGGGACGGAACGGGACGAAAGCCCCGGGCGCGTTGAGATCTCTCAACGCGGACGGGGTCGGCCGGGCGTACGCCCGGGGTCGGCCGGCGAGACGGAAGGACGTCAGCGGGACGCGCGGAACAGCCGCACCGCGGCGGCGCGGTCGCCGACCCGGAGTTTGTGGAGCGTGGCGGCGATGTGCGTGCGCACGGTCACCGGGGACACGAAGAGGTCGTCGGCGATCTCGTCCGTCGTCATGCCGCGGGAGAGCATCCCGAGGATCTCCCACTCGCGCTCCGTCAGGCGAGCGCCGGGGCGCGCGCCGAGCCGGCGAGCCTCCTGGCCGCGGAACTCGCGCATCAGGGCGCGGACCAGCGTGCGCGGGAGGGCGGCCTCGCCGGCGGCCGCGGCGCGCAAGGCGTGCGGGAGCCGTTCCGGGTCGATGTCCTTGAGGAGGTATCCGGCGGCTCCGGCGCGGACCGCGTCGAACAGGTCGCCGTCGTCGCTGGAGGCGGTGAGCATGACGACCGTCGTCTCAGGGAACTGGCGCGCGATGCGGCGCGCCGCCACGACGCCGTCGCCGGGCATGTGCACGTCGATCAGACAGATGTCCGGCCGCGTCGCGCTCGTCACGGCGACCGTCGTCTCCGCGTCGGCGGCCTCGCCGACGACGTCGAACGCCGCGTCCTCCAGCATGGCTCGCACCGCGTCGCGAGTCGCCGCGTGGTCATCCGCGACCACGACGGTGGTCACGGCAGGACGACCTCTACGTCGGTACCCGATGGGCGACCGGGCAGGATGCTGACCGCGCCACCGAGGGCCTCCGCGCGCTCGGACATGCCGCTGATCCCGCGGCTGCCCGACGGCCTCGGTTCCGAGACGTCGAAGCCGCGGCCGTTGTCGCTCACCCGCAGCCGGACTCCGTCCCGCGTGGACAGCCGGACGTGTACGCGGGTGGCGGCGCCGTGGCGGACGGCGTTCGTCACCGCTTCGCGGGTGATGCGGAGCAACGCCTCCCGCACGTCCGACGGGACCTCCACCTCCTCGAGCTCGAACGTGACCCGCGTACCGGTGCGCCCGGCGACCTCCTCGGCCGCGAAGATGATCGACACGTCGAGCGGCTCGCGCGGGTCGCGCGAGAGCGCGGCGATCGCGAGCCGCGACTCGTCGAGCGCACTCTCCGCCGCCCAGCAGACGTCCCAGAGATCAGTCGCCCCACCTCGCGCGAGCCGTCGCGTTGCCGACACGATGTACGCGAGCTCCTGCGCGAGTCCGTCGTGGAGGTCGCGCGCGATCCGGCGGCGTTCCGCCGCGACGACGATCGCCTGGTCCGCCCGCCACAACCGCGCGATCTCGCGGGCGACGCCGGCCAGCAGCGCGACGGAGGACAGCAGCCGAAGCAGGTCGGCGGCCGAA
Organism: Frankiaceae bacterium; assembly: GCA_035536815.1. Lineage (GTDB taxonomy): Bacteria > Actinomycetota > Actinomycetes > BP-191 > BP-191 > BP-191. Next base: position 15,366 of record DATLNJ010000096.1, on the reverse strand, counting down.
ACGTCCGAGGAGTACGACGCGACGAACGTTCCCGCGGCCGTCGCGTCGGCGCCCGCCGCGAGGAACGACGCGACCGCGATCCAGCCGAACAGCTCGTCATCGGGCTCGGCGGCCTGCCTGCGCAGGAAGCCGGCGGCCGCGAACGCGCCGGCGGCAGCGGTGACCAGCAGCACGGCGGCGAGCGCCGGGGCCGCTTCCCAGACGCGGCGTTCGGGCGTGCCGAGGTCTACGCGCGGCAGGTGGCGCGCACCGGCCGACGCCGCCGCGAGGGTGGCGGTAGCGAGCGCGGTGAGAGCGACCGCGTGGACGTGCGGGCGGCGAATCGCGGTGACCCACTGCGCCGGCACGCGCGTGACCGCGAGGAGCAGGACCGCGGCGGCGAGCCGCGTCGCGGTGGCCGCCCACGCCGCGTCGCTCGACACGGCCCCGTCGCGTGCGAGCGGCACGACCGCGTAACAGACGCTCGCGGCGGCGGGCAGGGTCAGCGCGAGAGCCAGCAGGGCGTCGAAGACGCGGCGGCGGACCCGGAAGCGGGCGTACGCGGCCACGGCGACCAGGCCGGCGACCAGTGCCGCCGCCGTCTGGGTCGCGACGAGGCTGCCCGGCGCGTCATCCGTCACGGCGCGCGGGTCGACGATGCTCGCCGCGAGAACGGCAGACGAGATGACCGCCGCGCCCCCCGCGACGACTCGGGCGTGCACCCCGCCAGCGTCCCCGCCGTCCCCATCACCGGACTAGGGCCGAATGACCCGATCCGGACGCCTTGTCGCGACGGACCGGCGGCCGGGTCGGCCGCACGCGCGGACGGTGTACGGCCGGCGCCCGCGCACGTACGAGCGGGTGCGTCGCTCGCGCGCATGGTTCGTTAGCCTCGGCGGATGGCGCTGGAGTGGGAACAGGTGGTCGTGCACGCCGTCGATCCGGAGACGCTCGGGCGCTGGTGGGCCGAGGCCCTCGGCTGGGTCGTCGTGTACTCCTCAGCCGACGAGTTCGAGATCCGGCCGGAGCCCGAACGCCTGCCGGGGCTGGACTTCGTCCGGCTGGCCGAGCCGAAGCAGGGGAAGAGCCGGCTGCATCTCGACTTCCGGCCCGACGACCGGGACGCCGAGGTCGCCCGGCTGGTGGCGCACGGCGCGCGGCGGGTCGACATCGGTCAGGGTGACCAGCCGTGGGTCGTCCTTGCGGACCCCGAGGGCAACGAGTTCTGCGTGCTCGCCCCGCGCTCGTAGGTGACGAAAGCGGCCCGCGGCGGCGTCCGGCGAGCCGGACTACCCGTCACTCCGCGCCGCGATGGCCTCGACGACGGCGGCCATGTCGAGGGCGCCGTGCCCGAGCGCCTCCGCCTCGCCGTAGAGGGCATGGGCGGCGTCGAGCAGCGGCGACGCGAGTGAGGCGCGGCGGGCCGCCTCGGCGACCAGCCGGTTGTTCATCAGGACGTCGGAGACCGAGGCCTGCACGCTGAAGTCGCCGGCGACGAGCTTCGCCGCCTTCGCCGTCGACACGGGGCTCGCCATGGGTCCGGCGTCGAGCACCGCCCGGAACTGGTCGAGGTCGAGACCGTGCCGTTCGGCGAAGTGGAAAGCCTCCGCGAGCCCCGTGACCATCGTGATCAGGAACAGGTTCACCGCGAGCTTCATCCGCACCGCGGCCGGCGCGCCGGGTCCGCAGACGAACGTCTCGGCGCACATCGGCTCGACGAGCTTCCTGACCGCGGCGACGTCGTCGTCCCGGCCCGCGACCAGCCCGACGAGCCGGCCGGCTTCGGCCGGCTTTCGCGAGCCGGAGACGGGCGCTTCGACGTACCTGCCACCCGCCGCAGTCAGGTCCTCGCCGAGGGCGCACGAGTACTCCGGCGACGTCGTCCCCATGTTGACGACCACGTGCCCGGCGACCTGCTCGCGGAACGCCGGCGTGCCGCGGCCGAGCACGGCGTCGATCGCCTCGCTGTTCGCCAGCATCAGGATGACCGTCTCCGCCCGCTCGAAGACCTCGCGGGCGCTCGCCGCCGCCACCGCGCCGGCCGCGACGACCGGCGCGACCTTGGTGCGGTCCCGGTTCCACACGACGAGCGGCGTCCCCGCCCGGGCGAGGTTCGTGGCCATCGGCTGCCCCATGACCCCCAGCCCGATGAAGCCGTAGCTCACGACGCCGCCTCCGTCCGGTGCCCAGGGCGCCGCCACCTCCGCGGGCGATGGGCGACGCGTATACGCGTCATCCTGCCGCGCCGGGAAGGGCAGCGGCCGGCGGCCGGCGGCCGCGCCGGTACCCGCCCGCCGGACACGACTCGCGACCAAGGACAATCAGCGCGGCGGACCGAACCACGTGGTGAGCGCGTCGTGAAGCCCGGCGTCGGTGCCGTCGCCCACCCACGCCACGTGTCCGTCCGGCCGGATCAGCACGGCCGCCGGCGGGGTGACGGTGCCGAGCACGGGCAGCTCCCACGTCCCGGCGAACGTCGCGTCGACCAGCCGCACACGGTCCGCCCACGGCCCGAGGTCGACGGTGCCAGGAGCGCCGAGGTCGAGCAGGACCGGCCGGGCGTCGTGGAGCAGCGTGAACACGCGCAGCGCACCGTCCGGCGTTTCGAGGTCGAGGTCGGGGATGCGGCGGCCGAGCAGCGGGTGGCCCGCGCCGAGGTCGTAGGCGATGTCCAGCCCGGACATGGTCGCGGCGAGCCGCTTGCGCGGCTCGTCCATGTCCAGCAGCTCGGTCATGACGTCGCGCAGGGCGTCGAGTCGGTCCTCCGACCGGGCGAGCGCGGTCTGCGCCATGGTGAGGCGCAGCACGCGGGCGGCGACCGGGTGCCGCTCGGCCTGATAGGTGTCGAGGAGGCTGTCGCGGGAGGTGCCGCCGGCCACCTGCGCGAGCTTCCAGCCCAGGTTGACCGCATCCTGCACGCCGACGTTGAGGCCTTGGCCGCCGACCGGCGAGTGGACGTGCGCCGCGTCGCCGGCCAGCAGCACGCGACCGTTCCGGTACGACGTCGCCTGGCGGGCCGCGTCGGTGAACCGCGAGATCCACGTCGGGTCGCGTACGCCGAAGTCCGTGCCGTACAGGGACACGAGCGACTGGCTGAGGTCGGCGAGAGCCGGCTGCCCGGTCCGCACGACCTCCTCACGCAGGACGACGCGCACCCGCCCGTCCGGAAGCGGGCCGATGGCGTAGACACCCTTGGCGTCACGGCGGAGCCCGGCCGACGGCTCCTCGGCGACGTCGGCCTCGGCGATGAGGTAGCTGGTCGAGGCGTCCCATCCCGCGAACTCGATCCCGGCGGCCTTGCGGACGGCGCTGCGACCGCCGTCGCATCCCACGAGGTACCCGGTTCGTACCGACCGGCCATCGGACAGCGTGACGTCGACGCCGGTGTCGTCCTGGGCGAAGCCAGTCACGTCCAGCCCGCGATGGATCGGCACGTCCAGCTCGTAGACCCAGCCGGCCAGGATCTCCTCGAAGCGGCTCTGCGGCAGGGCAAGACCGTAGGCGTGCCGCGTGGGGAAGTCGCTGATGTCCAACGGGATGTACGAGAAGCCCGCGACCTGCATCGGCGTTCCCTCGGCGAGGAAGCGGTCGGCGATGCCGCGCTGGTCGAGCACCTCGATGGTGCGCGCGTGCAGCCCGCCGGCCCGCGAGCCGGCCGGCTCACGGCCGGGCCGCCGCTCCACGACCGCGACGTCGACGCCCGCGAGCGCCAGCTCGCCGGCGAGCATCAGCCCGGTCGGTCCTGCTCCGGCAATCACGACCTCGGGCACGTAGCCACCTGCACTTTCCGTCGGTTCGGACTTCGGGCCGGCGGAGTATGCGGCCGGGTGGGGGCCTTGCGGCAAGCCCTCCGCCGCGGGGTACCTTGATAGGGACGGACCCCGGCGTTCGCCCCGCGCTCGTCCTCCGAACCGCGCGCCCCGATGAGTTGGCCCGGTCCGCGCCGTCTACTCCGCGACGTCGACTCAAGGAGTGACTCGATGACGCTCGTTCGCGTGCACAACTTCGCCATCTCCCTCGACGGCTTCGGCACCGGCGAGGGGCTGAGCCAGGACGCGCCGTTCGGCCACGCCGGCGAGCGGCTGCACGATTGGATGTTCGCCACCCGCTGGTGGCGCGGGGCCGAGCCGGGTGGCAGCGGCGGCGTCGACCACGCCTTCGCCGCGCAGCACGGTCCGGGCATCGGCGCCGAGATCATGGGCGCAGGGAAGTTCGGGCCGCCGGGCTGGCACGAGGACCCGGAATGGCGCGGCTGGTGGGGCGCGAACCCGCCGTTCCACACGCCGACGTTCGTCCTCACCCATCACCCGCGCCCGTCGATCGAGCTGGAAGGCGGCACGACGTTCCACTTCCTCGACGCGGCGCCGGCCGAGGCGCTCGCGGCGGCCCGCGCGGCGGCCGGCGACCAGGACGTACGGCTCGGCGGCGGCGCGACGGTGGTCCGCGACTTCCTCGCCGCCGGGCTCGTCGATCACCTGCACGTGGTCGTCGTGCCGATCGTGCTCGGTCGTGGGGTGCGCCTCTGGGACGGGCTGGAAGGCATGGAGCAGCACTACGACGCGGAGGCCGTCTCGGCGCCGAGCGGCGTGACGCACCTGACGTTCACGCGTAGCGGCTGATCGCGGCACGCAGGGACCCGGCCGCGTCGATCCGGCATCTGGTCACGAACCGGGCAGAGGGGGATGCTGGGCGCGCCCGATGCGACCGACGCCGGGTGGCACCGGTGGCGGCAACGTAAGCCGCTGCCGTCGTGTCGCGTAGGCCCGGTCGGACGACGAGGAGGGGCTGCGATGGCAGGCAAGGCGAAGTTCGCGGAGCGCATGGCGAAGTACCTGAACGAGCCGGTGGACGCGGCGTGCCCGATCACCAGGCCCGGTGGCACGAATGCGCAGATCGGCGGCGCGGTCGGCGGCATCGCGGGTGCCGCTATCCAGAGCAGGTCGGTCAAGAGCACCGGCGACGTCGAGATCCCGCAGTTCGCGTGGCTCGGCCTCGGCAAGGACTCCTTCGCGATCGCGAAGGCGAACTTCATGGGCAAGCCGACCGGCGAGCCGATCGCGCGGATCGCGTACGCCGACGTCACCGACGCCACCGTGACCGAAGGCAAGATCACGCTGCGGGTCGACCTGGACCTGCGGGACGGCCGGCACGTCGCGTTCGAGGCGAAGCGGCACGGCCAGAACAAGCCGAGCACCGAGGTGATCGAGCTGCTGAACAAGCGCTGCGTCCCCGCGTAGGCGAGCCCCCGTCGGCGACGCCCGCGTTTCGCACCGGGCACACGTCCTGGCATCGTGCGTCCCTCCACCGAACCGAGAGGGGCCCCGGATGCGAGTGCTGGCGGCGAGCACGGGCGGCGTGGGGCACCTCGGCCCGCTGCTGCCGTTCGTGCGCGGCTGCGCGGAGAACGGCCACGACGTGCTGCTCGCCGCGCCGGAGCCGATGCGCCGGGAGGACGTGCCGTTCGCGCCGCTGCCGGACACGCCGCCGGAGCGGCTCGGCCGCATCTTCGGCTCGCTCCCCGGCCTGCCTCGCGACGAGGCGAACGCGCGGGTCATGCGCGAGGTCTTCGGCGGAGCGAACGTCGACGCCACGCTCGCGGCGCACGAGGCGCTGATCGCCGAGTGGCGCCCGGACGTCGTGCTGCGCGAGGTCGCCGAGCTCGGCTCGTACGTCGCCGCGACGCGGGCCGGCGTACCGATCGTGCAGGTCGCGATCGGGCTGCGCACGGTCGACGACTTCCTGGCGGACACGCTCGCCGCGAGCGACTTCGCCGAGACGTACGGCGTGGACACCGCGCCGCTGCGCACGGCGCGCGTGCTGTCGCTGGTCCCGCCGTCGATGGAGCCGGCCGGCCCGCCGCGCGAGCACTACCGCGACGCGGGCATGACCGGCACCGGCGGTGCGCTGCCGGACGGGCTCAGCGACGACGACCGGCCGCTGGTCTACGTGACGTTCGGCACCGTCGCCGCCGCCCTGCCGCACCTCGCGAGCGTCTACCGTGACACGCTCGACGCGCTCAGCGACCTGCCCGTCCGCGTGCTCATGACCGTCGGCAACGGCGGCGACCCCGACGCGCTCGCGCCCGTTCCGGACAACGCCCTTGTCGTGCGCTGGGTCGCGCAGGCCGCGGTGCTACGGCACGCCCGGGCCGTGGTCGGGCACGGCGGCTTCGGCACGACGTTCGGCGCGCTGGCGGCCGGCGTGCCGTTGGCCGTGCTGCCGCTCTTCTCCTACGACCAGTACGTGAACGCCGACGCGGTCGCGGTATCCGGCGCCGGACGCGCGGTGACGGAGGCGAGCGGCCTGCGCGACGCCGTGCGGCAGCTGCTCGACGACGACGCCGCGCGCGCGGCGGCCGGCCGGGTCGCCGCCGAGATGGCCGCCCTGCCGCCGGCCGCGGACTGGGTGCGCCGCTGACGTCCGGGAGCACCCGGCGGGGTGCTCCCGGACGCCGCGCGAGCTACCCGCCGGTGTACTGGAAGACCCAGAGCCCGGAGTCCCGGTCCGACGCGAGGACGTACTTCTGGCCGTTGGGGTGCCGGTGTACCTCGACGCCCCAGAAGTTGTTGCCGCCCGGCGCGACGAACGCGCCGACCTCGGTGAGCCCGGTCGCCCGGCTGTATCGCACGACCCGCAACCCGGCGGCGTAGTAGGAGATGTACGCCAGGTCCTCGTCCGGGTCGGTCGCGACCTCGTGCACCGACAGGTCGCCGAACCCGCTCGCGTACGCCGCGTCCTGCGACTCAGGGACGAAGTACTGGTCGAGCTCCTCCATCGTCAGCGCGTCGTACAGGTGGACGTAGCCCCACCCGTCGAAGACGGCGCGGACGTCGATCGCCGAGCCGGCGCTGGGTGCCGCCGGCGCGGGCGTTCCGGCGCCCGACTCGGAGCAGGTGTAGCCGTCCAGCGACGCGCCGAGGATGCGGAAGCCGTCCATACGGGACACGAAGATCGCCGGGATGTCCGCCTCGGCGAGCATCGAGATCAGCGTCTCGCAGCCGTCCACGCCGGTCCGGTTGAAGACGATCGCCGCGGCGTAGCCGGCCGCCTGCGCGTTCTGGATCTTCGGGGTGAAGTTGCAGACCCCGCGCTCGATGACGGCGATGGTGTGCGAGGCGTCCGCGGGCGGGATGTTCGCGTCGCAGGCCAGCCCGACGAACCGGGTGCCGCCGATCGCCGCCGTGTCGGTGTCGATGTGCGGGACGTCGGAGGCCTGCACCGCCGTGAACTCGGTCCCGGCGTGCGGGCCGCTCGTGATCCTTGCCTGCACGCGGTACGGGTCGAAGTCCTCGTCGGTTGCGACGAAGAGCCCGTTGTCGCGCGTGAACTCCGCCTGGTGCGCGTTGCCCTCGGGCGAGATCACGTGGCCGAACTGCGCGCGCACCGGGTCCGCGGCGGCGAAGTCGGTGTGTCGCAGCGGCACCGGCTGAGCCGGGTTGGAGACGTCGAGCAACACGTACCCGCCGTCCCAGTACGACGCGAGCATGGTCTGCCGGCCCGCAATGTCCTTGACGACCATGTCGTGCAGGAACGGGCTGTCGCCGTGCACAGCGCCGGGCGGCTGCGCCGAGAACGCCGTGAGGTCCGTCTCGGAGACGAGCACCGGCTTGCGCGGGTTGGTGATGTCGAGGATGTCGACGTCGGCCGCCTCCTCGTCGTCGACCATGACGAGGTACGCGCGCGGCCCGTCCTGCCACACGAACGCCGAGTGCACCTGGTGCGCATGCGGCTGCGCCCGGCCCTTGGTCGTGAAGTCGCCGAAGCCCTCGACCAGCTTCTTCGGCTTGTGCGGGTTCGTGACGTCGACGAGCGTCACGCCGCCGACGCCGGTGTGGTCCGCGCCGGGGCAGATCTCGTTGTTGTACGCCAGCAGCTCACCGGTGAAGTGCGGCGTCGTCAGGTGGACCACCTGCGACCCCTCGCCGGTGTACGTGTCGACGTGGCTCGGGACGTAGCCGGCGCGCTTCGGGGCGGCCGGGTCGGTCATGTCGACGATCTGGATGCCACCGCGGCCGCACGTCGGCTCGTAGTACATCGCGAGGTACGCGTAGTTGCCGTACGCGCTGACGTCGCCGATCCGCCCCGGCTGCTCGCCGTCGGCGAACAGGTCGAGGTTGCCGACGACCGACACGTTGTCGTTGACCGGCGGCAGGTGACCGTCCGGCGCGCCGTGCTGCGCGCCGTGATGGTCGTGGCTCTCCTTGCCGCTGTTGATCGCCCCGTCGTCGGTGAGCTTCGACTGCTCCGGTGCGTGCGCCTCCGTGGCAGTGGGGACCAGCAGTGCGCCGACGAGGCTGACGGCGGCGAGACCGGCGAGACGTATGAGCTTCATGACGCCCCCTCCAAGGGACGAGGCCGGGCGGCCCCGAAGGTGATCGTCAGCCCAGGAGAAGGCGTCGTAAAGAAATAACACGGAGCGCGAACGAACGGCTACGACACGTATTCACACGTAGCGAAACCACGCGATTACACCGTGTATTCAGCCGGCTTTTTCGTCGGCCGGCGGCCGGGCGGCGCGCGGGCGCGCGGCGGGTCGCGTCGGGTGGAGGCGGGTAGGGACGCGCGGGCCGAGGGGTCAGCCGACGCCCCACAGCCACGCGACGTGCGTGGCGTCGGTGCCGCAGCAGCCACCCAGCGTGGTCACCGCAGGCAGGACGGACAGCAGGTCCGTGCTGCTCTGCCGGAGCAGGTCGCGGTCGCCCTCGTCGAGCTCCGTCGCCTCGTCGAGCTCCGCGTGCGTCAGCGTCGATGCGTTCGGCCGGAAGCACGTGATCCGCTCCTGCCACGCCGCGCCGTCCACGGCCGGCCGCACGTGCAGCGGGTGCGCGCAGTTCACGCCGTACCAGTCGGGTGCGGCCTGCGCGTCGACCTGTTCCACGGCGGCCCGCAGCGGGGTCCCGTCCGGCAGCCGCCCGTCGGTCTCGACGGTGAACGACACGCCCACGGCGGCGCCGGCGGACCGCGCCGCCCGCACGACGCCGACCGCCTCGGCGACCTCGCTCAGCGTCATGGCGTGGACCACGTCGACGCCCGCCGCCGCGAGACTGGTCACCTGCGGCAGGTGGTACTCCGCCGCCTCCTCGGCCCGGTGCCCCGCTGCGACGTAGCCGTCACCGCGCGGCCCGACGACGCCGGAGACGCGCACCGGCACACCGTGCGTGTCCACCCGGCGGACCAGGTCGACCGCCGCCCGGTTCACCCGATCGAGCGCGGCGGCGTCGTAGCCGACGCGCGCGCCCCAGTCACGGTTCGCGCGCCAGGTCGGCGTCTCGAGCACCAGGCCGGCTCCGGCGGCCGCCGCCACGGCGGCGTACGCCTCGTAGTAGGCGGTCAGGACCTGCGTCGCCGCGGGCTGGTCGACCAGCGGGAACGCCGCGAACTCCGGCAGTTCGATGCCCCGGTGGTAGAGCAGGTCGGTCTCGAGGCCTCCGTCGGTCACCCACTGCAGCGCCACGCCCGCCCCTTCTGGCACGACCGGACCCGCCCGGTACGCGGACGGTACCCGCTCGCGGCACACGGCCGGCGTCCGATCCGGCGAACGACGACGCGCGACCGCGCGCACTACGGTGGCCGGGTGGTGGCGCTCGAGGAGTCGATCGACGAGGTGGCGGCGCGGACCGGGTTCTCCGGGGCGGTGCGCGTCGACCGCGGCGGTGACGTCTGGGCGAAGGCGTACGGGCTGGCGCACCGCGGCTGGTCTATCCCGAACGCCGTGGACACGCGGTTCGGCATCGCGAGCGGCACCAAGGGGCTGACCGCGCTCGCTGTGATGAGCCTGGTCGACGAGGGCCGGCTCGACCTGTCCACCACCGCGCGGTCCGTCCTCGGCGTGGACCTGCCCCTGGTCGACGACGCCGTGACCGTCGAGCACCTGCTCGCGCACCGCTCGGGGATCGGGGACTACTTCGACGAGGACGCCGTCGAGTCCATGACGGACTACGTCATGCCGGTGCCGGTGCACCGCCTGGCGACGACCGGCGACTACCTCGCGGTGCTGGACGGTCATCCGCAGCAGTTCGCGCCCGGCACTCGGTTCGCCTACAACAACGGCGGCTACGTCGTCCTCGCGCTGATCGCGGAGCGGGTGAGCGGCACGCCGTTCGAGGCGCTGGTACGGACCCGCGTGACCGAGCCGGCCGGGATGGTCGACACGGAGTTCCTGCGGTCGGACGAACCCGCGGAGCGGGTCGCGCTGGGCTACCTCGACCCCCAATCGCTGCGGACGAACGTCTTGCACCTCCCGGTCCGCGGCAGCGGCGACGGCGGGATCTGTACGACAGCAGCGGACGTCGCCGCCCTGTGGTCGGCGCTGTTCGCCAGACGGATCGTGCCGGCGGACCGCGTCGCGTGCATGGTGCGCCCGCGCAGCGACGTGCCGGCCGAGTCGGCACGCTACGGGCTCGGGTTCTGGCTGCACCCCACGGGCGACTCCGTGACTCTCGACGGGGCCGACGCGGGGATGTCGTTCCGCAGCGTCCACGACCCGGCGACGGGCACGACCCACACGGTCCTGTCCAACACGACGGACGGCGCGTGGCCGGTCGCGCGGCGCCTGGGTGAGCTGCTCGGGACCTGAGCGGACGCGGGCGCCGCAACGGCCGCCGCCGTCACTCCGGCCGGTAACGGCACCACGTACCGGTAGCCACGGAACGGTCCAGGTGGGCGGCCAGCGCGGGCAGCTCCGCCTCCAGCCGCCGGATCGTGTCCCGGATGCGGCCGGTGACCGCCTTGCGCGCGCGCTCCGTCGGGTAGTTGGCGAACGACCGGCCGCCCCCGCCGCGCTTCGCCACGCGCCCCAGCTCCGCGACCAGCGCGGCGCGCTCCTCGACGGCGCCGGCGCGGCGTTCCTGATCCGCCGCGCCGTTGATCTCGGCGTCGAGGTCGGCGAGCCGCTGCCGGTACGCCGCGAGCGCCGTCCGGTCGGCGACCTCCCCCGCGGCGGACGACTCGACGCCCGCGCCGTAGAGGTCGAGGACGTGCACGTCCTTGCCGGGCGCGGCGATCAGCGTCGCGAGGTCCGCGAGCCCCTTCGCGTGGGGCAGTGTCGCGCGGGCGCCCGCGTACGACACCTCCCACGTGCTCCCGGCCCGCCGCAGCGCCGGCCCGCCCGGGCCGGTGACCACGGTCGCGCGGGTCCACGCGGTGGCGCCGAGCCGGGCGTAGGTCTGCTCGGCGTCGGCGAGGTACCCGGCGCCGTCCCTGCCGACGGCGGCGGCGAGCAGGCCCGCGGTCTCCGCGTGACTGCCGGCGAACGCCACGACCGCGCCGTTGACCCCGCACGACCCCGCGACCGGCTCCACGTCGGCGAGCAGCTCGGCGCACAGGCCGGTGTCGCCGAGCGTGACCGCCGCCACCGCCAGCTCGCGCACGAACACCGACCACAGGTACGAGCGGTCCGAACGCCAGGTGCCGAGGTCGACGACGGTCGCCGCGTGCCGGCGGGCGCCCTCGACGTCACCGGCGCGCGCGAGGTACCCCGCCGCTACGCCGTGCGCGTGCACGGGCGCGCCGGTCCAGTGCGCCACCGCGGCGGTGGCGAACGCCGCGAGCTCGGCGGCGTCGCCGCGCGCCCGGACCAGCTCCAGCCGCTGCGACATGCGGACGTTGTCGACGTCGGGCTCGCGGATGCTCCGGCCGAGCGTAGCGGCCTCCTCGATCGCCGCCTCGGCGGCGTCCAGCTCCCCGGCGAGCAACGCGAGCGCCGCGCGGCGGGTCGTGGTGACGTAGCGATGCGGCGGCTGCCCGAGGCGGTCGAGCAGCGCCAGGCACTCCTCCAGCGCCGGCCGGAACGCCGCCGAGCCCGTCTCCAGCAACGCGTTCGCCAGCAGCAGCAACGCCTGCGCGCGCCGTTCGTCGTCGCCCACCCGCCCGGCGACCTCGACCAGCTCCTGCGCGACCGCCACGCGTTCCGCCGCCGCGCCCGGCGTCCACAGCACGTCGTGGCGCGCGAGCAGGCAGGCGTGCAACGTCTCGGGGTCGCCGGCGGTGCGCGCGTAGCCGAGCGCCCGCTCGCTCAGCGGGCCGGCGCGCGGCCGGTCCTCGGCGACGGAGTGCTGCAACGCGCGCGCCAGCGCCGCCGCCACCCGCGCCTCGCGGGCGGGATCGACCCCCGCCACGGCGTCGAGCGCGGCTTCGAGCTCGCGCACCGACTCGTCCCGCCGAGCGGCGAACACCGCCCCGAGGCCGGCGACCGCGAGCGCCACGTCCGCCCGCCACGTGGCCGAGCGCGCGCGGACCGCGACGTCGCGCGCCACCCGCAGCAGCCCGCGCGCGTCCGCGCCGGCACCGGACCGGGTGAGCGCGTCCGCCTCGGTCAGCAGCACCGCCACCAGGTCCTCGTCGGCCACGTCGGCCGCGGCGTCGGCCACGGCGGCGCGCCACCGCCGCAGGTGCACGACCGCCTCGGTGAACGCGAGCGCCTCCACGTCGCGGGCGGCCGCGGCCAGCGCCCACCGCGCGGCGCGGCCGCTGCCGTCGGCGCTCACGGCCGCGGTGAAGTGCCTGGCCGTCTCGGCCGCGCTGACCTCGCCGCCACGACCGAGACGGGCCTCCAACGCCGCACCGATCGCGGCGTGCAGGGCCGGCCGCGCCGCCGGCGACGCGCGGGCGGCGAGCGTCTCGCGGTAGAGGTCGTGGCTGAAACGGACCTGACCCGCCGCGTCGCGGACGAGCAGGCCCGCCTCCAGCGCCGGCTCGACCACGTCGGCGAGCTCGGCGACCGGGGTGCCGGTGACGGCCGCGACCACGTCGGCGTAGACGTCGTTGCCGGCCAGCGCCGCCACCTCGACCGCCCGCTGCGTGGCCTCAGGCAGTAAGCGCACGCGCTGGTCGATCGCGTCGCGGACCGCCGACGGCAGCGCACCCTCGGCACCGGCGGGTAGCAGCGCGAGCTCGCGGGTGAAGACGGGGTGCCCGCCCGCCCTGCGGTATAGCGCGTCGACCGCATCCGGGGGCAGCGGGCCGGCGACGGCGGCGGCGAGCGCCGCGACGGCGGCACGGTCGAGACCCGCCAGCTCGACGTGGCCGGCCGCCGACGCGAGCCGCGCGAGCCGGTCGCGCCGACCGGCGGTGAGCTCGTCGCGGCGGTAGCACCCGACGACGGTCAGCCGGGCCGGCTCCGGCGAGCGCGCCACGAGCTCCAGCAGCGCCAGCGACGACTCGTCCGCCCACTGGAGGTCGTCGAGAACGACGACCACCGGCCGGTCGGCGGCGAGCCGCTCCAGCCACCGCCCCACGCCGTCCATGAGCAGCAGCCGGTCGCGCTCGCCGGCGCCGCCGCGCGCCGGTCCGAACGCCGGTGCGATCGTCGCGAGCAACGGCGCGTCGTCCGGCGCGGGTGCGTCCGGTGCGAGCCGCACGAGGGTCTCGATGGCGCGCGTCCACGGCCAGTAGCCGGGCGCGCCCGCGTCGTCCACGCAGGTGCCCCAGCCCACCAGCGCCTCGTCGCGGACCGCCGCCCTGACCAGCGCGGTCTTCCCGATGCCGGCGGGGCCGGCGACGAGCACGACCGCGCGGGTGCCTGCCGCGGCCCGGGCGAGGGCGTCGCGCAGCCGGGCGAGCGCATCGTCTCGCCCTACCAGACGCTCCTCCCCGGCCACGGAAGGCATTGTGGCCGCCTCCGCCCTCCGCGTCGTCTGGCGAATCGCCAGATCGGATCTTCCGGCGCGACCGCCGGTTCTGGCGCCTACAGGGTGACGACGACCCGACGACGAGGAGGAGCCATGGGCTTCGATCCCATCCAGTACAAGACGACCACCCGCAGCCAGTGGGAGGACGCCGCCGACGCGTGGTACCGCTGGGGACCGGTGCTGGAGGACTGGCTGGCGGAGGCGACCGACCGGATGCTGACCGGCGCCGGCGTCGCGCCGGGCAGCCGGGTGCTCGACGTCGCCGCCGGTGCGGGCGGGCAGTCGATCGCGGCGGCGCGCCGGGCCGGCGCGAACGGCGCCGTGCTCGCGACGGACATCTCGCCGACGATCCTCACCTACGCCGCCAAGGCCGCCGCCGAGGCCGGCGTCACGACCCTCGACACGCTCGAGGTCGACGGCGAGACGCTCGGCGGGGTACCGGACGAGTCGTTCGACTCGGTCGTCTCGCGCCTCGGCCTCATCTACTTCCCCGACCAGCACCGGGCGCTCACCGAGGCGCGGCGGGTGCTGCGCGACGGCGGCCGGTTCTCGGCGGTCGTGTACTCGACCCCGCAGCGGAACGCGTTCTTCTCGGTGCCCGTCTCGATCATCCGCACCCGGGCGCAGCTGCCCCCGCCGCTGCCGGGCCAGCCGGGGCCGTTCAGCCTCGGCGCGGACGGCGTCCTCGCGGCCGCGCTCACGGCGGCGGGGTTCCGCGACGTGACCGTCGAGGCCCTCGACGCGCCGGTGCGGCTCGCGTCCGCCGCCGAGTGCACGCGGTTCGAGCGCGAGTCGTTCGGCGCGCTGCACCAGATGATGGCGGCGCTGCCGGACGACGAGAAGGCGGCGGTGTGGCGCGACATCGAGGCCGAGCTGTCGGCGTACGAGACGCCGAGCGGCTTCGTCGGGCCGTGCGAGCTGCTGGTCGCGAGCGGCACGCGATGACCGCGTTCGCGGGAGAGGTCACGGTGGCCGCCGTCCAGGCGGCCCCCGTGCTCCTCGACCTCGACGCGACGCTCGATCTCGTCGTCCGCGACGTGGGGCGGGCCGCCGACGCGGGGGCGCGGCTGGTGGTGTTCCCTGAGGCGGTGCTGCCGGGGTACCCGGACTGGGTGTGGCGGCGACCGGCGTGGTCCGACACGGCGTGGTACGAGCGGCTCTACGACCAGTCGGTCGAGATCCCCGGCCCCGTCACCGCCCGCCTCGGCGCGGCGGCACGCGAAGCCGGCGCGTGGCTGGCGGTGGGCGTCACCGAGCGGGTGGCCTCCGGCACGCTCTACAACACGCTGCTCTACGTCGCGCCCGACGGCGAGGTGGCCGGGGTGCATCGCAAGCTGATGGCGACCGGCGGCGAGCGAACGGTCTGGGGCGCCGGCGACGGGTCGACGCTGACCGTCGTGGACACGCCGTTCGGCCGGGTCGGCGGGCTGATCTGCTGGGAGAACCTCATGCCGCTCGCGCGCGCGGCCATGTACGAGCAGGGGGTCGGCATCCACCTCGCGCCGACGTGGGACAACAGCGACGCGTGGCTGTCGACGCTGCGGCACGTCGCGCGCGAGGGCCGGGTCTTCGTCATCGGGGTCAACTCGTGCCTGCGCGGCAGCGACGTCCCCAGGACGCTCCCCGGCGCCGACGACCTCTACGGCGGCGACGACGACTGGCTGTCGCGCGGCAACACCGCGATCGTCGGGCCGGACGGCAACGTCCTCGCGGGGCCGCTGGTGGGTGAGCCCGGCATGCTCGTCGCGACGCTCGACCT
>DATLNJ010000095.1:0-14542 GCA_035536815.1 Frankiaceae bacterium | reverse complement strand
CAGGGCGAGCGTTGCTGGACGGGGCACTAGCCGGCCGGCGCGACGTCGTACGCCGCGAGCTCTGCGGCGAACGCCGGCCGCACCCGGGCCTTCACCCGCGTGCCCTCGCCGGTGTGCTCCTCGCTGACCAGCTCGGCGTCGGTGTGCAGCCGGCTGACCAGATCGCCGCGCTGGTAGGGCAGCAGCACGTCGACCTCCACCAGCGGCCGCGGCAGGTCGTTCTCGATCGCGCCGACCAGCGCCTCGAGCCCCTCGCCGGTCTTCGCCGACACGAACACCGCGTCGCGCTCCACCCGGCGCAGGCGGCCGAGCACCACCTCGTCGGCCGCGTCGACCTTGTTGACGACGACGATCTCGCGTACGCCGCGGGCGTCGATCTCGCCGAACACCTCGCGGACAGCGGCCAGCTGCGACTCCGGGTCGGGGTGCGACCCGTCGACCACGTGCAGGATCAGGTCGGCCTGGCTGATCTCCTCGAGGGTCGACTTGAACGCCTCGACCAGCTGGTGCGGCAGGTGCCGGACGAAGCCGACCGTGTCGGTCAGCGTGAAGTGCCGCCCGTCGGGCAGCGTGCTCCGGCGTACCGTCGGGTCGAGGGTGGCGAACAGCGCGTTCTCGACGAGGACGCCCGCGCCGGTCAGCCGGTTGAGCAGGCTGGACTTGCCGGCATTGGTGTAGCCGGCGATCGCGACGCTGGGCACGTCGTTGCGACGGCGATCCTGTCGCTTCGTCGTGCGGACGGTGCTCATCGCCTTGATCTCGCGGCGCAGCTTGGCCATCCGGATGCGCAGGCGACGGCGGTCGGTCTCGATCTTGGTCTCACCGGGCCCGCGTGAGCCGATCCCGGCACCGCCGGCGACCCGGCCGCCGGCCTGGCGCGACATCGACTCACCCCACCCGCGCAGCCGCGGCAGCATGTAGGTCATCTGCGCCAGCTCGACCTGGGCCTTGCCCTCCTTGGACGTCGCGTGCTGGGCGAAGATGTCGAGGATCAGCGCGGTCCGGTCGATGACCTTGACCTTGACGATCTGCTCGACATTGCGCAGCTGCGCGGGTGACAGCTCGCCGTCGAAGACGACCGTGTCGGCGCCGGTGCGCACGACGATCTCCCGCAGCTCGGCCGCCTTGCCGCTGCCGATGAACGTCGCGCGGTCCGGTCGCGACCGCCGCTGGATGACGCCCTCCAGCACCTCGGAGCCGGCCGTCTCGGCGAGCGCGGCGAGCTCGCGCATGGAGTTCTCGGCGTCGTCGGAGTTGCCGTCCGTCCACACCCCGACGAGCACGACGCGTTCGAGTCGCAGCTTGCGGTACTCGACCTCGGTGACGTCCTCGAGGTCGGTACGCAGCCCGGCGACCCGCTTCAGCCCGGCGCGGGCCTCGCGGTCGAACCCCTCGTCGCCGATCTCGTGGAACTCGTAGTCGACGTCCTCGGCCTCGACTTCGGGCTCCGCGAGGTCGTCGAGGTCGGCGACGCCCTCGATGTCGTCGAGGTCGTCTTCGAGCGGTTCGGTGCCCGCGTGCTCCGTCATCACCCTGGATGGTGCCACCGCGAGACCCGCCGCACACCCGCGTTTCGCCGCGGCCGAACGCCGCGCCGCCCAACCGGCCCCTTCCTCCCGTCGCAGGTCCGGGCCGCGCGGGCGTCGAAGCCGGACGTATGCGCCGCATCCTCCTGTTGCTGTCCCTGCTCGGCCTGCTCGCGCCCGCCGCGCACGCCACGCCGCCGCGGCACCGCCTCGCCGCGCCGACCGGCGTGTCCGCAACGCTCGGCGCGGCGTCGGTCACGGTGCGCTGGACCGCGGTCGCCGACGACGACGTGCGCGGCTACGTCGTCGCGCGCGACGGCCGGCCGCTGGCGTCGGTGCCCGCGACGGCGACGTCGTACGAGGACGGCGCGGTCACCCACGGCGCGACGCACGACTACACGGTCAGCGATACCGGCGCGTGGGGCAAGGACGGCAAGCACACCACCACCGGCCCGCCATCGCTGCCGGCGACGGTGCGGGTGCCCGCCTACAAGGTCGGCGCGGCGGCGTTCGACATCTCGCCCGACCTGATCGGCATCACGACGACGAACCAGGGCGGCAACGGTCTGGGCGACGGCCACCTGCTGTCGCAGCTCGTCGGCCGCGGCAGCACCAACGACCGCTACACCGAGCGGATCAAGGCGCGCGCGGTGGTGTTCGACGACGGCACGAACGCGATCGCGCTGGCGACGATCGAGACGCAGGGCTACTTCGCGGCGTACCGCAACGGCCTCCAGGGCCTCGCCGACATGGCCGCCGCAGCGGCCCGCCCGAACATGCCGGCGCACCACATCCTCATCGGCGCCGACCACACGCACAGCGGCCCGGACACCATCGGCGCCTGGGGCGGCATGCCGCGCGCGTACTTCGACTTCGTCTACGACCGCACCGTCGCGGCGATCACGACGGCGCACGCGCAGCGGCGGTTCGCCGACGTCGCGGCCGGCCACTCGTCGGCGTACGACCTGATCTACAACCAGTCCTGCCCCGAGGCGCTGCACCAGAGCGAGGGCGAGGCGCCCGAGGAGACGATGGATCTGCCGTGCCCGACCGGCAGCGCACAGGGCACGAAGGGCACCGACGGCAAGGACGGACTCGTCCGCGTGGTGCAGGCGCGCGCGCCGGGGGGCGAGGTCGTGGTGACGTTCATGGCGTTCGCCGCGCACGCGACGGCGGGCGGCGCGAGCGGCGTGCACGGCGACTGGCCGCAGTACGTCGGCGACGCGATGGCCGCCCGGTACGGCGGCGTCGGCATGGCGATGCAGGGCGCGGTCGGCAAGACGCAGCCATGCCGGCCGCACTGCGCGTTCACGAGCAGGAGCAACCCGAGCTTCGGCCTGTCCGGCCGGCAGCAGCAGATCACCGCCAACTACCTCGCGCACGTCGTCCGCGCGGTCGACGCGGCGCAGCCGGTGACCGGGCCGGTCGCGGCGGCGCAGAGCCGCATCCGCGAGGTCGTGACCAGCCCGGCGGTGCTCGGGCTGTTCACGGCGGGCGGGACGGCGTTCGGCGCGCGGCTGCTCCGCTCGCTCGACCCGCCGTGGCAGAACGGCAACACCATCGCCACCGTGGCGTCCGCGCTGCGGGTCGGTGACGTGCTGTTCGCCGGGCTGCCCGGCGAGGGGTACCCGGAGATCGCGTTCGGGATCAGGGACGGCATCACCGGCGCGCGCGAGGTCGTCACGCTCGGCCTGGCCAACGACCAGATCGGCTACCTCATCGCGCCGGCGGCGGCGTACCCGGTCATCACCGCGCAGGTCGCCGTCAACGACAACACCATCTTCAACGTCTCCCCGACCGTCGGCGACCACGTCATGTGCGCGGACATCAGGCTGGCCAGGTCGATCGGGTTCGGCGCGGGCGACCCGCGGCTGGCGGCGTACTGCGCGCCGTACGACGCGGCCGACCTCGCGGGCGACCCGATCGGCAGCGTGCCGGTCGGCGGCGTCTCTATCGACGAGCTCTAGTAGGGCTTGGCGAACGGGTAGGTCGACTGTGGCTACGGAGCCTCACCCTCCGCCGTTCTCCGCCCCGGCGACACGCGCCCCGCGATCGAGTCCGCGACGGTCTGGGCGACCCGGTCCGGGTACGGTTAGTACGTCGAGATCCCGCACCGCTACATCGGCGGCCGGTGATGCGGGCGGCTCAGCAGCCGACCGTCACGCGCGGCGGGCTCGTGTAGACGCCGCCGCCTGCGAGGAAGAACTCCCCGGCCGGCGTTAGGGCGTAGACGCAGACGTGGACGTAGTTGCGACCCGGGTCGCTGTAGACGCAGACCCGCGCGTCGACGGGCAGGCCGTGGTACTTGCAGAGGTCGGCGGCCGACGCGGGGGCGCTGGTCGCGGCGGTGGTGGCGGCGAGGGCGAGAGCGGCGATCGCCGCGATCCGGGACATGGTGGGTCATTGTGTCGGTAGTCCGGTGATCCCGCCAGTGGGTGCGTCAGAACGACGGCACCGCCACCGACCCCGCTCGGGGTACGCCCCGGCCACATCCCGGGGTATGCGTACTCCGCGCCGCGTCACGCGCCCCTGACCTGCGACGATCCGTTTCGCCGATCCCTACTTGGAGCCGCGCGGCGCGGTGCCGCCGTGCGCGGTGCCGCCTTGCGCGGCTTCGGCCTGGGCACCGGCTTCGGCGCGGGAGCGGCGGGCGGCGCAGGTGGCGGCGCGGACGCGGCGTTGATGAACGACGCGATGGCCGGGATCGTCACCGACCGCGCCTCGTGCCCCATGAGCATCGACACGTGCCCGGCCGGCGCGCGCACGACCTGCGCGTGCGGGATCACGCGGGTCAGCGCGAGCGACGACGCGATCGGCACGATGTGGTCCCTGTCGGTAACCATGACCAGCGTCGGCACCGTGATCCGGTCGAGCCGCACCGGCTGGCCGCCGATGCGCAGCGTGCCGCGCAGCATCGCGTTCGCGCGGAACAGGTCGACCACGTCGAACCACAGCCGACCGGGCAGCTTGCGCTGCTGCCACGCCCACCGCGACAGCGCGCCCGCGACCGTCTGGAACTCGCGGTCCTTGCGCTTCGCGAGCCGCGCGACCGAGGCCTTGAGCACCTTGCGCCGCAGCAGGTGGAACGGACTCCCTGATGTACGCCTCCGGCACCAGGCTCTGCCCGTCCAGCGCGAGCACCGGCATGAGCCCGGGCGCGCGGAGCAGCTCCCCTGTACCGCCGGGCACCTGGGTGTCGTACGGCGGCGCGACCAGCGTCAACGACGCCATCGGACCGGTCCCCCACGCCCCCGCGGCGGCGAGGGCGATCGTCGCGCCCATGCAGTAGCCGACGACGTGCACCCGGCCGCCGGGCGCGCGCTGCGCGACGGCGACCGACGCCAGCCCGAGCACGCCGGCGTGCTCGGTGAGGCCCTGCATGGCGTCGGACGACCCGGGGTCGCCCCAGTCGAGCAGGTAGACGTCGAAGCCTGCCTCGACCAGCCCGCCGACCAGGCTGCGGCCCGGCAGCAGGTCGAGGATCCACGGCCGGGTCACGACCGAGTGCACGATCAGCACCGCGTCGCCGGTCGGGCGGACACCGGGCACGCCGAACCGCGAGAGCGTCGCACGCCCGCTCCGCCAGACGACGACCGACGGCGTGGCCATCAACGGAGCCCGCAACGGCGGCAGCAGCCGTTCGACCAGGTGCGGCCAGCTCGCCCACCACAGCAGGTACCGCGTGGAGAGCGACCGCCAGTCGCGGACCAGGCTGCGCGGGAACCACGGCCGCAGCCAGGCCGGCTCGGTCCGCCGCCACCGCACGCCGAACCCGATCGCGAGCAGCACGGAGTTACCGACGATGCCGGCCCCCGCCACGAGGATCAGCGCGAGCCGCAGGGTCACCGGGCGAGCGCAAGCCACTCGTCGCGCAGGTCGCCGTCCGCGACGAGCACCGCGGGACCGGTGAGGAGCACCCGGCCCTCGGGCGTCCACTCGACGGAGAGCTCGCCGCCGGGGACTTCGACCTCGACGGAACGCTCCGCGAGCCCGTTGCGCGCGGCCGCGACCGCCACCGCGCAGGCGCCGGTGCCGCAGGACATGGTCTCGCCGACGCCGCGCTCCCAGACCCGCATGACGAGCCGGCCGCGGTCGCGCACGACGGCGTACTCGACGTTGGTGCCGCCGGGCGTCGCCGCCTCGATCCGCGGCCCCTCGCTGCGGACCGGCGCGGTCGCGACGTCGTCGACGAAGAACACGACGTGCGGGTTGCCCATCGAGACGAACGTCGCGCCGTCCGGCGCCGCGCCGGCGAACCCCGGCTCCCCCATGTCCACGGTCGCGCGGCCGTCGGCGCGCAGGGTCACGTGCTTCACGCCGTCGCGCGTACCGACCGGTATCGCGTCCCCGGCGGCCCACCCGCGCGACGCGAGGTAGCGGGCGAAGACGCGGACGCCGTTGCCGCACATCTCGACCGCGCCCCCGTCGGCGTTGCGGTAGTCCATGAACCACTCGGCGCCGAGGTGCTCGTAGCCGGGCACGTGCCGGGTCCGTACGACACGCAGGATGCCGTCGCCGCCGACGCCGGTACGCCGGTCGCACACGGCACGGACGAACGCGTCGGTCAGCGCGAGGTCGCCGTCCGGGTCGGGGACGAGGACGAAGTCGTTCGCGGTGCCGTGGCCCTTCGTGAACCGCACGCCCCGCACACTAACGGCGCAGCAGCGCCGACCCGCCCGAACGCTGCCCCGGCACGTCGGGCGCCGCGGGCGCGAGCAGCCCGGCGCGCGCCTGGCGCATCTGCCGCATCGCCTCGGCGGCGCGGTGCAGAGCGCCGGCCATCGCCTCGCCGTCGCGCAGGGTGGCCGAGCCGACGCAGACGCCGTACGTCCGCACGTCGTCGGTCACGGGACCCCGGACGGCGTCCGCGAGCCGTCCCGCGACAGCGTCGGTCTCGCGCTCGTTGACCAGGCTGGTGCAGTGGACGCCGATCGTGCGGGTGTCCATCGGGACGACGTGGTCGCCGGGGCGGAGGGCGCGCTGGATCCGCTGCACGGCGGCGGCGTAGTCATCCGAGGTGAGGGCGCCGTCGAGGCCGAGGACGAACGTCGCCGCCCAGCTCGGGTCGGTGTCCGGCGGGAGGGCGATCGTCATGAGCGGCTTCCTCGTCATATCGGACATGTCGTCACGAACGTCGCCGCGACACATGGCTAGGACGGGCCATTTCCCGAACCACTCGTGGCTACTGACCGAGGCGGCGCAGGCCGTCGCTGCCGCTGCGCGCGGCCGGGATCGTGACGCCGTCGGGCAGCGCCGTCGTCCCCCGCCAGCCGACGCCGCGGCTGAGCAGCCGGCGCGCGTGCTCGGCCTGCTGCGGGCCGGCGAACAGGTACCCGTGCGCGCGGTCGCACTCGAGCTCGCACAGCCGCGCGCCTTCCGACCGGCTCTCCACGCCCTCCGCCACGACCTGCAGCCCGTGCGTGTGGGCGAGCCGGATGACCGAGGCGACGATCGCGTCGTCGTCGGTGTCGAGCCCGACCCCGTGCACGAACCGGCGGTCGAGCTTCACCGCGTCGAGCGGCAGCTCGTCCAGGCTGGACAGCGCGGAGTACCACGTGCCGAAGTCGTCCAGCGCGATCCAGACGCCGGCCTTGCGCAGCGCGCCGAGGACGCCGGCGAGCGCGGTGAGGTCGGCGCCGCCCTCCGGCTCGCGTACCTCGAACCCGAGCACGCCGGCCGGCAGCCCCGCGTCGCGCACCCGCTCGGCCACCCGGTCAGCGAAGCCCGGCGCCGCGAGCTGGACGACGGAGACGTTGACCCAGAGCTGCTTGCCGCCCGCGCGGCGGGCGGCCGGGAGGAGCTGCCACAACGCCGCCTCGCGCACGCACTCCTCGATGACCCACGCGCCGAGCTCGACGATGAAGCCGCTCGCCTCCGCGGCGGGGAGGAAGTCGGCCGGCCAGAGCAGGCCGCGTTCGGGGTGCTGCCAGCGCAGCAGCGCCTCCATCGCCGCGACTTCGCCGGACGCGAGGTCGACCTCGGGCTGGAAGTGCAGCACGAACTGGCGTTCGTGGAGCGCGGTCCGCATCGCCGCGACCAGGTCAACGTCGTGTGCCGTCATGGCGGCCTCCGTTCGCCGGTCCGCGCAGTGTGCGCGCCCGGCGGGCGGCGCGTCTCTAGCCCGAAATGACTAGGGCGTGCTTCTAGGTCCGATCGTCGCGTAACCAGATCGAGGACCTACGGGACGCGCGCCTCGTCCACTGTCCACTTCATGCTGACGGTGTACGACTGCGGGTTGCGGCCGTCGCACCCGGCCGTCGTCGCCGTGAACCGCACGGTGTACGTCCCCGGCCCGGGGAAGCGGTGCGCGAGGTGCGACGAGCCGCTCGACTCGATCCAGCCCCCGTCCTCCGGCCAGCGGCAGGCGTCGGGGTTCTTCGTGACGGGCTGGCGGGTGCCGTCGCCGAAGTCCCACTGCCACGACACGGGGAAACCGTCGTGGTCGAAGACCTGCGCGACGAAGTACTGGCCGGCGTCGGGGTCGCCGTCGGGCGCCGCGACGCTGTCGTCGACGCTCCCGACCGGCACCCACGGACCGTTGGAGAGCAGCGGGCCGTCCCCGACCCGCAGCGTCGGCTTGTACGTGAACACCAGGGGCCCGTCGTTGCAGTGGTTCATCACGTGGATCCACGGCGTGTAGACCGCGCCGCGGCGGTACGCGTGCCGGAACGTCTGCGTCGCGCCCGTCGCCGTCTTCGGGTACGGGTCGTACCCGAGGCAGTACCGGTCGGACTCGGGGCCGCCCTGGTTGTCGCCGTAGAGGATCTGCGCGCCGCAGCACTCGGCGCCGGTCGAGCGCATCGTGACAGTCCACGTCACGAGCTGCCCGGCGCGCGGGTGCGTCGGCGAGATGCGGACATCGAGCGAGACCCCGCCCGCGCTGTGCGTCCAGTGCCCCTGCGGCGGCGGCGAGGTGGGCGTCGCCGGGTCGGCCGGGGCGGTCCGCGTCGGGTTCGTGACCGGGAGCGGGCGGCCGGTCGGGACGGCGGTCGGCACGGTGACGGGGGCGGTGGCGCCCGGCCGGGTGGGCGCGGGCGTCGCGACCGGGGTCGCGGGCGGCGTCGTCGTCGCCGCGCCGGTGGGGCTGGGTACGGTCGTCGCGGCGGGTGGCGCGGTGATCAGCGGCGCGTCCAGCGGACTGGTCGCGAGACCTGCCGTGGCCGCGTCGCCGGCGCGCAGCCGGACGGCCGCGGTCACGCCGCCCGCAGCCAGCGCGACGGCGACCGCGGCGGCCGCCCAGCGCGATGCCCTCATGACGCGCCACGGTACGTCGTCGCGACCGCCGCGACCGCCGCTTCGCCCGACTCGTACCACTCGATCCGCGGGTCGCGGCGGAACCACTTGAGCTGCCGCCGGGCGAACCGGCGGGTCGCCAGCTTCGTCTCCGCGCGCGCCTCGTCCTCGGTGGCGTCACCGGCGAGGTGCGCGAGCACCTGCTGGTAGCCGAGCGCGCGGGACGCGGTGACGCCGTCGCGCAGGCCCTGGCGTTCCAGCGCGCGGACCTCGTCCACGAATCCCCGCTCCCACATGACGTCCACCCGCCGGTCGATGCGCTCGTCCAGCGTCGCGAGGCCGGGGGCGACGCCGACGTAGCGGGTGTCGTAGACCGAGGCGTACGTCGTCATGCCCGGCTGCGCCGAGAACGGCCGCCCGGTGATCTCGACCACCTCCAGCGCGCGGACGACCCGGCGGCCGTTCGTCGGGAGGATGGCCGCGGCCGCGGCCGGGTCGCGCTCGGCGAGCCGGGCATGGAGGCGTTCCGGGCCGGCCTCGGCGAGCTCGGCCTCCAGCCGGTCCCGCACCGCGCGGTCGGTCCCGGGGAACTCGAACGCGTCGAGCGCGCCGCGCACGTACAGGCCGCTGCCGCCGACGACCACCGCGACGTCGAGGCGGTCGATGGCCGCGCGGGCCAGCGCCTGGTACGCCGCCACGCTGGCCGTGTCGCGGACGTCCCACACGTCGAGCAGGTGGTGCGGGACGCCCCGCCGCTCGGCGAGGGTGAGCTTCGCGGTGCCGATGTCCATGCCGCGGTAGAGCTGCATGGAGTCGGCGTTGACGACCTCGCCGCCCAGCGCCGCGGCGATGCGCAGGCCGGCCTCGCTCTTGCCCGCCGCGGTGGGGCCGACGACGGCGACGACGCGCGTCACGACAGCCACGTCGCGACGAAGTAGCCGACGCCGTACGGCGCCGCGTCGTAGTGCAGCGTCGCGCGCCAGGTCCGCCCCGCGGCGGCGCCGGCGAGCACCTGCCAGGCGGCCCGGCCGCCGACCAGCAGCTCGTCGTCCAGCGCGGAGTCGAGCCCGAGCAGGGCGCCGGTGTCGGCGGCCGCCAGGGCGGCGGCGACGGCGGCGTCGTAGGGGGCAGCGCGGTCGTCGAGGTACCCGGGCGCGCCGACCGAACGGCACGCGGTTCCGTCGCCCATGACGAGCAGCGCGCGGTCCGTGTCCGCGACCAGAGCGCGGCCGAGCGCGGCGGCGTCGGCGGGGGCGAGGTCGCGTTGGACGACGTGCGTGGCGGCGTTCGGCAGCAGCCAGCGGCCGACGTCGACGGCCTGCGCGGTGCCGACGACGAGCGTCTCCGGCGGCAACGCCGCCACCGCCGCCCGGCAGGCGGCTCGCAGGTCGCCGGTCTCGGGCGCCGCACCGGCCGCCGCCTCGGGCACGAGGAGGGGCGGGTGCGGGCAGACCGCGGCGGCGAGCAGCACGGCGCGACGGTACGGTGTCGGACGTGGCAGACGCGACCGAGTGGGGACGGGTAGCCGAGGACGGCACCGTCTACGTCCGTACGCCCGACGGCGAGCGCGCGATCGGCTCGTGGCACGCCGGTGACGCCGCCGCCGGGCTGGCGCACTTCACCCGGCGGTACGACGACGTCGCGACCGAGGTGTCGTTGCTCGAGGCCCGGCTGAACAGCGGCGCGGGCAACCCGAGCCAGACCCAGCAGAGCCTGGTCCGGCTGCGCGAGTCGCTCGACACGGCGGCGGTGCTCGGCGACATCGAGTCGTTGCGCGCGCGGATCGACGCGGTCATCGAGACCGCCAAGGCGAAGCAGACCGAGGCGCAGGCCGCGAAGGCCGCCGCCGAGTCGGCCGTCATGGACCAGCGTCGCGCGCTGGCCGAGGAGGCCGAACGCATCTCCACGGCGTCGGAGTGGAAGGCCACCGGCGAGCGGTACCGCGCCATCGTCGAGGAGTGGAAGGCGCTGCCGCTCGGCCCGAAGTCGAACAAGCCGGCCGAGACCGAGGTGTGGCAGCGGATCGCGGCCGCGCGGCGGGCGTTCGACAAGCGGCGGGACGCGCACTTCGCGGCGCTCGAGACGCAGCGCGAGCAGTCGAAGGAGCGCAAGGAGGCGCTGATCCGCGAGGCCGAACGCCTCGGCGAGTCCACCGAGTGGAACGCCACCACCACGCGTTACAAGGAGCTCATGGCCGCGTGGAAGACGGCCGGGCGGGCCGCGCGCGGCGTGGACGACGAGCTGTGGGCGCGGTTCAAGGCGGCGCAGGACGCGTTCTTCAGCAAGCGGTCCGAGCACTACGCGACCAAGGACGCCGAGACCGCGTCGGCGGTGCAGGCGCGCGAGGCGCTGCTGGCCGAGGCGGAGGCGTTGGAGCCGGAACGCGACCTGGCCGGCGCCCGCGCCCGGCTCGCCGACATCTCGGACAAGTGGGAGAAGACCGGCCGGGTGCCGCGCGAGGTCGAGGCGCGGCTCGACGCGCGACTCGCGGCGGTCGAGCGACGGCTTCGGGACGTGGACGAGGGACGGCGTTCGGCCACCCGGCCCGCCCCGACCAACCCGCTCGTGGTCAGGCTCCGCGAGTCGATCGAGCAGCTGGAGAAGCGGGTGACGCGCGCCCGCGCGGCCGGGGACGAGAAGGCCGCCGCGGCCGCGGAGGCCGAGATCGCCACGAAGCGCGAGTGGCTCGCGCAGGCGGAGTCCTCGAAGCGGTAGGGCAACGCTCGCGGCATCGTCCGACACGCCGAGACCGGCGCCTCGCTTGCGGTAGTACTACGCACCGTGTAGTACTACGCACCACAGGAAGCCGTCGCCGCCGTGGTGCGGCGGGCCCGCCGGGAGGGAGAGGGCGTTGGACACCAGCCAGCTGCTGAAGGGGGTGCTCGACGTGGCCGTCCTGGCCGTGGTCGCCGACGGCGACGGGTACGGCTACGACGTCCTGCGCCGGCTGCGCGCCGCCGGGCTCGACGACGTCGGGGACGCGTCGGTCTACGGGACGCTGCGCCGGCTCTATCAGGGCGGCAACCTCACGTCGTACGTCGTGCCGTCCGACGAGGGCCCGCACCGCAAGTACTACGCCATCAACGACGCCGGCCGGGCGCTGCTGGAACGCTCCACCAAGACCTGGGCGTCGTTCGCGGACACGATGGACGCCGTGCTCGGCGTCGTGAGGGGGGCGGCCGCGTGACGCTCATGTTGACGCCGGAGGCCCGCGCGTTCGTCGACGCGGTCCGCGCGGAGCTGGCCGACCTGCCCGACGACGACGTCGTCGAGCTGCTCGAGGACGTCGAGCAGCACCTGGCCGAAGCGGCCGCCGACGGCCGGCTCGGTGACCTCGGCTCGCCGGCGGCGTACGCGGCCGAGCTGCGCGCCGCGGCCGGCCTGCCGGCCCGGGCCGGGGGCGGCCACGCGTGGGCACCGGTGCGCCGGGTGCGGGGCTGGCTGGCCGTGGTCATGTCGACGCGGTGGTACGGCGAGGTGCGCGCGTTCGCGCCCGAGCTGCGCCCCGGGTGGTGGGTGCTGCGTGGCTACCTGCTGGTCGTCGCGCTCGCGTACTGGACCCACCACTCGTTGCGCGAGGTGGTGCCGATCCCGCACGTGTCCGGCAACGTCCTGCTCGGCTTGCTCGCGACGGCCGGCGCCATCGTCGGGTCGGTCGCGTGGGGACGGCGGCGGGCGGCGTACACCCGCGTCCCGCGCACCCTCACGATCGCCGTCAACGTCGTCACCGCGCTCGTCGCGCTCGCGGTCCTCAACAACGCGCCGCACCGCACGTACCACTACGACTACGTGGGCGCGTCGTACCCGCCGACCGGCCTGCACGGGCCGTTCGGGCAGGTCAACGACATCTACCCCTACGACGCCGAGGGGCGCCCGCTCGTCGGCATCCAGCTCTACGACCGCAGCGGCAACGCGCTCGCGCCGCAGGTGTGCGACACGTACTGCCCGCGGCTGTCGTTCCCGCTCTACGACGACCCGCCGCAGCCGATCGGGCCGGGCTCGAAGTACGGGATGCAGACGCCGTTGGAACCGCCGTGGGTGCCGGCACCGGTGGTGCCGACGGTGGTGCCGACGGTGGTGCCGACAGTCAAGGCGACACCGAAGGCCACCTCGAAGCCGACGCCCAAGCCGACGCCGAAGCCGAAGCCGACGGGCACGCCCCGGAAGTAGCCGTTACGCGGGCGCGCCGACCTTCGGCATCCCCAGCAGCACGCCGGGGGGCGGCGCGCCGGTGGCACCGGTGGCGTTCGCGGCCGCCCAGCGGTCGCCGGCGACGGTGCGCCGGTGCGCCAGGGCTGGGCCCTCGGCGAGCAGGTGGTGCGGGGCGGCGTAGGTGACGTCGGCCTCGACGAAGTCGCCGGGCCGCATGACGGCCGGGTCGCCGAGGAAGTGCACCAGCCGGTTGTCCCGCGCGCGGCCGGTCATCCGGCCGGTGCCGGAGTCCTTGCGCCCCTCGCCGGCCGCGACGAGCAGCTCCGCGCGGGTGCCGACCAGGCGCTTGTTCTCGTCCCAGGCGACCTGCTCCTGGAGCGCGACGAGCCGCTCGTAGCGTTCCTGGACGACCGCCTTCGGCACCTGCTCGTCCATCGTCGCGGCGGGCGTGCCCGGGCGCGGCGAGTACTGGAACGTGAACGCGCCCGCGAACCGCGCCTCGCGTACGACGTGCAGCGTCTGCGCGAAGTCGTCCTCGGTCTCGCCGGGGAAGCCCACGATGATGTCGGTGGTGATCGCCGCGTCCGGGATCGCGGCGCGGACGCGGTCGACGATGCCGAGGAAGCGTTCCTGCCGGTACGAGCGCTGCATCCGCCTGAGCACCGCGTCGGAGCCTGACTGCAGCGGCATGTGCAGGTGCGGCATGACGTTCGGCGTCTCGGCCATCGCGGCGATGACGTCGTCGGTGAAGTCCTTCGGGTGCGGGCTGGTGAACCGCACGCGCTCCAGGCCCTCGACGTCGCCGCAGGCGCGCAGCAGCTTGGCGAACGCTCCCCTGTCGCCGAGGTCCGAGCCGTAGGAGTTCACGTTCTGGCCGAGCAGCGTCACCTCGACCGCGCCGTCGGCGACCAGCGCGCGCACCTCGTCGAGGATGTGCTGCGCGGGGCGGTTGCGCTCCTTGCCGCGCAGGCTCGGCACGATGCAGAACGTGCAGGTGTTGTTGCAGCCGACGCTGATCGACACCCACCCCGCGTACGGCGACTCGCGCCGCGTCGGCAGCGTGCTGGGGAACGTCTCCAGCGCCTCCACGATCTCGACCTGCGCCTCGCCGTTGTGGCGGGCGCGTTCGAGCAGCGCGGGGAGGCTGCCGATGTTGTGGGTGCCGAAGACGACGTCCACCCACGGCGCCTTGCGGGTGATCGTGCCGCGGTCCTTCTGCGCGAGGCAGCCGCCGACCGCGATCTGCATGCCGGGGTGGCGCTTCTTCACCGGGAGCAGGTGGCCGAGGTTGCCGTACAGGCGGTTGTCGGCGTTCTCCCGTACGGCGCAGGTGTTGAAGACGACGACGTCCGCGGTCGTCCCGGCGCCCGCCCGCGCGTAGCCTGCGGCCTCGAGCAACCCTGCCAGGCGCTCGGAGTCGTGGACGTTCATCTGGCCGCCGTAGGTGCGCACCTCGTAGGTGCGGGACGGGGAGCTGGACCCGGGCGGGGGCGCGGACGGTGACACAGCCGTCCAGCGTACGGCGTGCGCGGGGCAGGTGCCGCCGCGTGCGTCGCCCCCGCCCCCCCGGCCTCAGTTCGGCACCGGAGCGGCCCGGTTGCGACGCTCTCGCAGCTCAGCGGGCTACGGTG
>DATLNJ010000094.1:0-2272 GCA_035536815.1 Frankiaceae bacterium | reverse complement strand
GCCCGGCGGCGCCGTCGTCCCGGCCCACGCGCCGCGGTTCTACGCTGCCGAGGAAAGTCTCTTCGTCGGCGCAGCGGTTCTGGCGGAAACGGCGAGAGTGGCGTCACGGGCCCTTCACTTCGGAGCCACCACATGACACGGCCGCTGGACCGCACACTGTCGCTCAAGGACCTCGTCTTCATCGTCATCGGGACGGTGATCGGCTCGGGCATCTTCCTGGTGCCGGGTGCAGTACTCACCCAGTCCGGAGGATCCGTCGGCCTCGCGCTCCTCGTCTGGCTGATCGCCGGAATCCTCTCGCTGCTCGGCGCCTTCACGTACGGCGAGATGGGTGCGATGCGCCCCGACGCCGGTGGGCTGTACGTGTACATCCGCGACGCGTTCGGGCCGATGCTGGCGTTTCTCTACGGTTGGATGGTGTTCGTCGTCGCCGGCAGCGGCGCGGTGGCGACCCTCGCCGTCGCCTTCACCTCCTATGCACGGGAGTTCGTCCCGCTCTCCCCCGTTGCCGCAAAGGTTGTGGCGGTCGCGATGATCGCGGTCGTCATGCTCATCAACGTGCGCGGAACGCGGCAGGGAGCGACGGTGCAGAACCTCGCGACGATGCTCAAGGCGGGGGCGATCCTCGTGATGAGCGTGCTGCTGCTCGTTGCCGGCAACGGCTTCGCATCTGCCGAGACGCGGTGGTGGCCTGAAGTCGTCGACGGGGGTGCGCTGGCTGGAGGCGTCGGCCTCGCCCTCGTTGCCGTCCTCTGGGCCTATGAAGGGTGGCACTACGTGACGTTCTCCGCCGGCGAAGCAATGGACCCGCAGCGAACGTTCCCGCGCGCGATCGTCGCCGGGACAGCGCTCGTGATCGGCCTCTATCTGCTCGCGAACGTCGGCTACATCGCGGCGCTCAACGCCGGGGGCGTCATGCGCAGCGACCGCGTCGCGGCCGAGGCGGTCTCGATGCACTTCGGGAACGCCGCCGGCAAGGCGATCGCCGCCGTGATTCTCGTGTCGATCTTCAGCGCGGCCAATGGCCTGACGCTCACGGCGCCGCGCCTGTACTACGCGATGGCGCGCGACGGAGTCTTCTTCGCGAAGCTGGCCGAGGTGAGCCCGCGCTTCCGGACGCCGGCACTCGCGATCATCGTCAGCTCGGTCTGGGCGATGATCCTGGCCGCCACCGGGACGTTCCAGCAGCTCCTGACGTACGTGATCTTCACGACGTGGATTTTCTTCGCGCTGGCCGGCATGGCGATTTTCTACTATCGCCGGAACGAGCCAAACACGCCGCGCCCGTTCCGCACGCCCGGCTACCCGGTGACGCCGGCGCTGTTCATTCTCGCGGCCGTCGCGATCGTCCTCAACACGCTCGTCACGCAGCCGATGCGTGGTATAGTCGGCCTGGCCGGCGTCGCGCTGGGCGTTCCGGTCTACTTCTATTGGCGCACCCGTCGAGGTCCACCCCCGACCGAGGGCAGCGTGCGCGGCACGACGTCGCGCGTCGCCGGATCCGTGGAATGACACGGGCGGTTAGGCTCGCCCTCGCTACGGCGGCGGGCCTGCTCGCTGGCCCGCCGGCCGGGCTCGACGGTCAAACCCGCTCGGCCGGCGACCGGGCCGATTCGTCGATCACGGCGCAGACCGACCGGATCTTCGCGCACTTCGACCGCACCGACTCGCCCGGGTGCGCGCTCGGCGTCTTTCGCGACGGCCACGTTGCGTACGCGCGCGGGTACGGAATGGCGAACCTGGAGCTGGGCGTCGCGCTCTCGCCCCAGTCCGTGCTCGACATCGGCTCGACGTCCAAGCAGTTCACGGCGATGTCGGTCGTGCTCCTTGCCCGACAGGGGAAGCTCTCCCTCGACGACGACGTGCGAAAGCACATCCCGGAGCTTCCGGCTTATGAGAAGCGCGTCACCGTGAGGCACCTGCTCACGCACACCAGCGGGCTACGGGACTACCTGACGCTCTGGTACCTCGCCGGCATCGATGACGCCGACTTCACGACCGACGACGAGGCGCTGGAGATCATCACGAGGCAGAAGGTTCTCAACTTCCTGCCGGGCGAGCAGTACCTGTACAGCAATTCCGGATTCTTCCTCGCGTCGGTGCTCGTCGAGCGAGTGAGCGGCAAATCGCTCGCGCGCTTCGCGGAAGAGAACATCTTCCGCCCACTCGGCATGCGCCATACACGCTTCGCCAACGATCACACGGCGATCGTTCCGGGTCGAGCCACCGGGTACGCGCGCCGCGACTCCGGTGGGTTCTCGATCTCGATGTC
>DATLNJ010000093.1:0-4145 GCA_035536815.1 Frankiaceae bacterium | reverse complement strand
CCAGGACCAGTACCGGGGCCCGGTGTGGGAGGAGGTCATCATCCACACCCCGCCCGAGGTCGACCTGGTGTGCCTGTCGGCGACGGTGTCGAACGCGGAGGAGTTCGCCGACTGGATCCAGACGGTGCGGGGGGCCACCGTGGCCATCATCGAGGAGCGGCGGCCGGTGGAGCTCACCCACTTCTACATGGTGGGCGAGCGGGAGGCCGACGAGCTCACGCTCCTGCCCACGTTCGTCGACGGCAAGGCCAACCCGGAGGCGGTCAAGCTCGACGCCCGGGCGGCCCACGCGGTGTCGTACCGGGGGCCGCCCCGCCGGAGCTCGGGCGGCCTGCAGACGCCGCGGCGGAGCGAGGTCGTCGAGCGCCTCGACCGGGAGGCGATGCTGCCGGCCATCTTCTTCATCTTCAGCCGGGCGGCCTGCGACGACGCCGTCCGCCAGTGCCTCATGACCGGGATGCGGCTGACGATCCCAGAGGAGCGCGACGCCATCCGGGCCATCGCCGAGGCCCGCACGGCCGGCCTGTCCGACGACGACCTCGAGGTGCTGGGGTACCGGGAGTGGATGGCCGGTTTGGAGGCGGGGTTCGCGGCCCACCACGCCGGGATGCTCCCGACCTTCAAGGAGGTCGTCGAGGAGCTGTTCTCGCTGGGCCTGGTGAAGGCGGTCTTCGCCACCGAGACGCTCGCCCTCGGCATCAACATGCCGGCGCGCTCCGTGGTGCTCGAGAAGCTGTCGAAGTGGAACGGCGAGACGCACGCAGACATCACGCCGGGGGAGTACACCCAGCTCACCGGCCGGGCCGGCCGGCGCGGCATCGACGTCGAGGGCCACGCCGTCGTGCTTTGGCAGCCGGGGCTCGACCCGCTCGCGGTCGCTGGCCTCGCCAGCACCCGTACGTACCCGCTGCGGTCCAGCTTCCGGCCGAGCTACAACATGGCCGTCAACCTCGTCGGCTCGGTCGGCCGCGAGCGCGCGCGGGCGCTGCTCGAGAGCTCGTTCGCGCAGTTCCAGGCGGACAAGGCGGTCGTCGGCCTGGCCCGGCAGGTGGCGCGCAACGAGGAGGCCCTGGAGGGCTACGCCGAGGCCGCGACCTGCCACCTCGGCGACTTCATGGCGTACGCCGGCCTGCGCCTGAAGATCAAGGACCGCGAGGCCCGGCTGGCCCGCGACTCCGCCGCGCAACGCCGCCTGGCCGCCGTGCAGTCGTTGGAGCAGCTCCGCCCCGGCGACGTCGTCCGGGTGCCGGCCGGGCGCCGCGCGGGGCTGGCCGTCGTGCTCGACCCCGGGCTGTCCGCGACCGAGGACCCGCGGCCGTTCGTGCTGCTGGAGGACAAGCAGGTCAAGCGGCTGTCGATGGTGGAGTTCGCCGCGCCGGTCGAACCGCTGGCCAGGGTCAAGGTGCCGCGCAACTTCAACCCGCGCAGCCCGCAGGCCCGCCGTGACCTCGCGTCCTCCCTGCGCGCGCTCGGGCTGGACGACGAGAACGGCCGCCCGCGCAAGCAGCGGTCGAACGCCGCCGACGACGAGGACCTGGCCAGGCTGCGGCGGGACCTGCGCGCCCACCCGTGCCACGGCTGCGACGAGCGCGAGGACCACGCGCGCTGGGCCGAGCGGTACCAGAAGCTGCGGCGCGACACCGACAACCTGCAGGCCAAGGTGCGCGGCCGGACCAACTCGATCGCGCGCACGTTCGACCGCGTCGTCGCCCTCCTCGAGTCGCTCGGCTACGTCTCCGGCGACGCCGTCACCGCCAGCGGCCGGCAGCTCGCGCAGGTCTACAACGAGAGCGACCTGCTCGTCGTCGAGTGCCTGCGGTCGGGGCTGTGGGACGCGCTCGACCCCGCGGAGCTGGCGGCGTGCGCGTCCGTGCTCGTCTACGAGGCGCGCGGGCAGGTGGACACCGCACCCAAGATCCCCGGCGGCCAGGTCCGCGACACGCTCGCCGAGATGGTCCGGCTCTGGGCGCGGCTCAAGGCGGCCGAGGAGGACCAGCGGCTGGACTTCCTCCGCGAGCCGGACCCGGGCTTCGCCTGGGCGGCCCACCGCTGGGCGTCCGGCGCCCGGCTGGACACGGTCCTCACCGAGAGCGAGCTGACCGCGGGCGACTTCGTGCGCTGGGCGAAGATGCTGCTGGACCTGCTCTCGCAGGTGGCGGAAGTCGCTGCGGAGAACAGTCCGGTACGCGACACTGCGAAGAAGGCACTCGGCGCGCTGCGTCGCGGTGTCGTCGCGTACTCGTCCGTCGTCTGAGGGGACCCCATGCGCCGCCTGCTCGTCCCGCTGGTCGCGGCGTCGCTGCTCGGGGTGCCCGCGGTCGCGGCGGCCGACCCGAACGCCTGCCCCGCGGGCGTCACCGAGGTGCGCGGCACGCAGCCGTCGTACGCCCAGATCAGCACCTGGCTGACCGAGTCCGCCGCCGAGCACGCGGTGCCGGTGCAGGTGCTCAAAGCGATCGCGTACCGCGAGTCCGAGTGGCGGCAGTTCGTGGACACGCCGGAGGCGACCGACCCGGTCGTCATCTCCAGCGACCACGTCTGCGGCATCGGGATCATGCAGATCACCGCCGACGACCGCGCGGACGCGGTGCTGCTGGCGAGCGACGCGCGGTACAACATCGACGAGGGCGCGAAGATCCTCGCGGAGAAGTGGGCGGTGTCGCAGACCACCCCGCCGCCGACCGGCCACCCGGCCGACGACCCGCACGCGATCGAGAACTGGTTCTACGCCGCCTGCCTCTACAACGGCTGCACCGGCGACGACACCTACGCCACCCGCATCCAGCAGCTCGTCGCGGACCCGTGGCGCCGCGTCACCATCGCGGGCATCAAGCCGTTCATGCCGATCGGCGGGTTCAGCCATCCGCGCGACGACGTCAACCCGTCGTACGAGTTCCCGTCGGCGTTCCAGGCCCGGCTGCCCGAGCAGGACTTCGTCTTCTACGACCACACGACCGGCGCGGTCACCAAGACCGCGAAGGCGTTCGTCCACGACGACCGCGCGGCGCCGCCGGCGGTCACGTACCCGCCCGGCGCGTACGGCCCCGACGGACCCGGCGTGACCTGCACCGTCTGCGGCGGCTGGCGGCTCGCCGAGGGCAAGGGCTGGGCCGGCCGCGCGCACTGGACCAAGTCGGTGACGGGCGACGAGGAGACCCGCGTGACGTGGGCGCCGCCGATCCCGCGGTCGGGGGCCTACCGGGTCTACGCGAACGTTCCCGCCGTCGGCACGGTCGAGGAGCCGCTCGGGCGCGCGACGTACCGCGTCGGCGGCATCGCGGTCACCGTCGACCAGGCGACGTGGGCGGGGAAGGCGTACCTGCTCGGCACGTTCACGCTCGGGCCGGGCGCGACCGTGTGGCTCAACGACGTCAGCGACGTCGCGGGCCGGCGCATCGTCGCGGACGCGGTGCGGTTCCAGCGGGTGCCGACGGTCACGGTCGCCGCCTCGCCGGCGCTGGTCACGTACGGCTCGGCCACCACGATCCGGGTGCGGCTGACGCACGGCGGCGCGCCGCTGGCCGGGCACTCATTCCGGCTGTACCGGCGGAACAAGTACGACGACGCCGGCGGCGTCATCCTCGGCCGCTACACGACCGACGCGAAGGGGTACTACGTCCGCACCGACAAGCCGCTACGAAACTCCGAGTACTTCGCGGTCTACACCCCTCCGGACGCGTCGCTGTACACCGCGCGCAGCGGCTACCGCGTCGTCGACGTACGGGTGAAGGTCGGCGCCGCGCTGTCGCGGACCAGCGTGCCGCGCAACACGGCGTTCACCATCTATGCCTCCGTCTCGCCCAACCACGCCGGCCAGAACGTCGTCCTCATGCACTACGTGGGCGGGGTGTGGCGGCCGATCTCGCCGACGAAGCTGAACAGCACCAGCCGGGCGTCGTTCCGGGCGAGCCGGCCGGCGGCGGGCACCTACTACTTCCGCATCTACAAGGGCAGCGACGCCGACCACATCGCGAACAACAGCCCGACCCTGACCGTGAAGGTCTACTGACAGTGAGGATGTGAGCGAGCCCCGCGCCGCTCGGCCTGACCCTTCGTCTGACTGACTTCTGGGTCTTGATGCGGATCTGTCGGCCGGGTGGTGCGGGGCTCGCTCGCGCTCACCGGACGTGGCGTCGTGACTTCAT
>DATLNJ010000092.1:0-18400 GCA_035536815.1 Frankiaceae bacterium | reverse complement strand
GGCTGCCGGAGCCGGTCGCGCGGGCCCGCGCGCTGGCCGCGGCCGCTGACTGCCTGCGCCGCCGCGGCGACGCCCGGGCGGGGACGTTGTGCGCCGACGCCGCCGGGATCTACGCCGCGGTCGGTGCGGACCGCTCGCTCGCGCAGCTGCTCCGCGGCGGCGGGCGCTCCCGCGCGCTGGCGGCGTACCACGTGCCCGCGGGCCAGGCGCGCGCCGGCGCGGTCGGGCTGACGCCGCGCGAACAGGACGTCGCGGACCTCGCTCGCCAGGGCTTCACGCTTCCGGAGATCGCCGACCGCCTCGGCATCTCGTACGGCACCGCGCGCAACCACCTCGCGCGGGTCCGCGCCAAGCTCGGCGGGGTGCGCAAGAGCGACCTGACCCGGCTGCTGTCGGACGGCTGAGCGGCGGCGGGTCGCACCGGAACTTGTGACGTTTCGGCACGTGTGAAGACCGACCGGGCCTCCTACGTTCGCCACTCCGGCAACAACCGATCTGAGGGAGAACAGACATGCGACGAATCGGCTTGGCCACGGCGGCGGCGGCACTGCTCGGCAGCCTGGCGGTCGGCTCCGCGCCCGCGCAGGCGGAGGCGACCAAGAAGGTGTGCGACCCGGTCCTCCACGTCGTGTGCGTGCTGGTGCTGACCGACCCGGGCGAGGGCTGCCCGCCCGGCTACCAGCAGATCGCCGGCGTGCCGATCCCGCGTACCAACCGCGCCGTCGTGCGGGTCTGTGCCCTCCAGTAGCTGCACGCTGCCCGGAACGGGAGGCGGCGGCGCGCTCGCGCCGCCGCCTCCCCGCGCGTGCGCGACACTGGCGAGCTATGACCTGGGAGCGCTGGAGCAGCGCGATGGAGCGCGCGCTGTACGGACCCGAGGGGTTCTACACGTCCGGCACCGGCGCGCCCGGCCGGGACTTCCGTACGTCGTCCACCGCGTCGCCGCACTTCGCCCGGGCGTTGCTGCGGCTGGCCGCGCACGTGGACGCCGCGCTCGACTTCCCCGAGCCGTTCACGCTGGTGGAGGTGGCGGCCGGGCGCGGGGCGCTGCTGCACGCGTTGCGCGCGTACGTCCCCACCGAGGCGCCGCAGCTCGCCGGGCGGCTGCGCCTGGTCGGCGTGGACCTCGCGCCGCGCCCGGACGACCTGCCGGACGACGTGGCCTGGCAGCGCGACGTCACCGACCTGCGCCTGTTCACCGGGCTGCTCGTCGCGAACGAGTGGCTCGACAACGTTCCGTGCGACGTCGTCGAGCAGGGTGAGGCGTTCGCCGCGTACGTCGAGGTGGACGAGCACGGCGCCGAACGCGTCGGTGAGCGGGTGGAGCCGGCCGACCAGGACTGGCTGGACCGCTGGTGGCCGCTGGTGGACGACGGCGAACGCGCCGAGCTCGGCCACCGCCGCGACGCCGCGTGGTGCCAGGCTGTCGCGAAGATCGACCGTGGGGTGGCGGTCTGCGTCGACTACGCGCACGACCTGGGCGACCGCGAGGCCGGGCTGTGGGCGGCCGGGTCGCTGGTCGGCTACCGCGAGGGGCGCCAGGTGCCGCCGCGCCCGGACGGCACGACGGACATCACCGCGCACGTGGCGCTCGACTCGGTGGCGGCCGCGGGCCAGGTCGCGGGCGCGCGCGACACCGTGCTGCTCGACCAGCGGGCGGCGTTGCGCGCGCTGGGGCTGCGCGGCGGCCGGCCGGACATCGCGCTCGCGAGCAGCGACCCGCGCGCGTACCTGCAAGCCCTGTCCGGCGCGGGCGAGGAGGCCGAGCTGATCGCGCGCGGCGGGCTCGGCGACTTCGGCTGGCTGGTGCAGGGCGTCGGTATCGACGTGCCGGCCGTGCTGCGCGACGCGGCGCGCGAGCCGGCGGGCTAACGGCAGAGCCGCCGGCGCAGGCCGACCTCCCGCTCCACCGGCCCCGGCCCGCCGCTCTCGTCGTACGTCTCCAGCTCGTACGGCGGCAGCCCGAGCACGGCGACGTCGACGCGCGTCCGGCCCCGTTCGCCGGCCGTCACGCCCTCGTCCCAGTAACCGGTGACGGTGACGTGGCCCACGGGGGTGGCGACCTGGGCGGCGTAGTCCACGCGGCACGAGGTAGCGCCGGCGGGCGTGGCGAGCACAACACCGGCGGCGGCGAGCAGGGCGGTGCGGCGTAGGGACATGGCAACGCTCCACGAAAGACGCAGGGGTAAGCAGGAGCGGCGGACGCTAGCGACGCGCGCCGAGCGCCTCAAGGCGTCCGGCGGCGACGCGCCGCGCGGTGGCCGCAGCGCGCCGCGCCCGCTGATTTCGCGAAGGCCAGCCGCCTCATGGGACGATGCGCGCATGGTCGACACCTCGCTGCCGGCGACGCCGCTCGTCGAGACGAACATCGGCATGGGCATCGGCGCCTCCGAGCTGCCGACGTCCGACATGGTGCTGAACATCGGTCCGCAGCACCCCTCGACGCACGGTGTGCTGCGCCTGGCGCTGGTCATCGACGGCGAACGCATCGTGCGCGCCGAGCCGATCATCGGCTACATGCACCGCGGCCACGAGAAGCTGTTCGAGGCCCGCGACTACCGGCAGATCATCGTGCTGGCGAACCGGTTCGACTGGCTGTCGTCGTTCGCGAACGAGATCGCGTTCGTGCTCGCCGTCGAGAAGATGATGGGCCTGGAGACGCCGGAGCGCGCGATCTGGATCCGGACTCTGCTCGCCGAGCTGAACCGCATCCTCAACCACCTGATGTTCCTCGGCTCGTACCCGCTCGAGGTCGGCGCCATCACGCCGGTGTTCTACGCGTTCCGCGAGCGGGAGGCGTTGCAGCGGGTCATGGAGGAGGTCTCTGGCGGCCGGCTGCACTACATGTTCAACCGGGTCGGCGGCCTCAAGGACGACCTGCCCGCCGGCTGGAAGGACCGCTGCCGGGTCGCCGTCCACGACGTCCGCAAGCGGATGAAGGACATCGAGAACGTCATCCTCGGCAACGAGATCTTCAAGCAGCGCACGGTCGGCGTCGGCGTGCTCTCGCCCGACGCGGTCCTCGACTACGGCGTCACCGGGCCGATCGGCCGCGCCTCCGGTGTGGACTTCGACCTGCGCCGCGACGAGCCGTACCTCAAGTACGGCGAGGTCGACTTCAACGTCGTCACCCGCGACGCCGGCGACTGCTACGCGCGGTTCGAGGTGCTGATCGGGCAGGTGTTCGAGTCGCTGAACATCGCCGACCAGTGCCTCGACAAGATCCCCGGCGGCCCCGTCAACGTGAAGCTGCCCAAGGTCGTGAAGGCGCCCGAGGGGCACGTCTACGCGTGGAGCGAGAACCCGCTCGGCGTCAACGGCTACTACGTCGAGTCGCGCGGCGAGAAGACGCCGTGGCGGATGCGCATGCGGACCGCGTCGTTCAACAACATCCACGCCCTGTCGCACCTGCTGCCCGGCACGTTGCTAC
This sequence comes from Frankiaceae bacterium, assembly GCA_035536815.1. Classification (GTDB taxonomy): domain Bacteria; phylum Actinomycetota; class Actinomycetes; order BP-191; family BP-191; genus BP-191. The sequence continues at coordinate 14,970 of DATLNJ010000092.1, read as the reverse complement.
CGGACCTGGTCGCGATCATGGGCTCGATGTTCTTCGTCGTCGGCGACGTCGACAAGTAAGACCGAACCCGGGGGGGACACCTTGCTACGGACCGTTCTCGTCGCGAGCACGCTGGTCGCCGGGCTCGTTACTACCGGGCCGGCCGCGCACGCCGAGCCAGGGGTGCTGGTGCTCGCCGGCACGCTCACCATCGACCCGGGGAACGGGTGGTGCCCGTCGTACGACCGCTGCACGGGTAGCGCCACCTTCACGGCGGCCGGAACGCACTCAGGGACGGTCCACGCGACGTTCGTCTACGACGTCCCGCCCGCCCTCTGCCCGGTCTCCGTGCAAATCGCCGGGCGGTTCACCGGCGCCATCGACGCGTACTTCACCTGGGTCCAGATGGGGCCGCTCGTGTTCGGCCAGGTCACCGGCCAGGTCAACGGCGCTCTGCACGCCTACGCGGTGCCGCCCGCGCCGGCCGACTGCGAGACGACCGGGGCGCGTGACTACCCCGCGGTCGTCACGATCGCCGGGTCCTAGCGACAGCTCGGGAACTTGAAGGCCGCGATCTTGGTGCTCCACGCGAAGACGCCGACGCCGTTCATGTACTCGGTCGTGTACCAGAACGTGCAGTCGTCGACCGGGTCGATCGTCATCGTGCTGTAGTCGCCCCAGCGCGACACGATCGACGCCGTCGTCTGCTCGCCGAGGCCCTCGACGATCGACCGCTCGCCGCCGAGCGTGCCGAGCGGGTCGCGCGCCTGCCGGCCGGTGTACCTGATGCCGGGGAACACGGTCGTCGCGCTCGACACGCTGTAGCCGATGCCGATGTTGCCGGCCTTGTCCATCGCGGCCGAGCCCATCCAGCGCGAGACGCCGTCGTCGCTGGTGTACGTGCCCTCCTGGTGCACCCGCCAGCCGCTGCCGACCTTCCGCAGCTCGTACCAGCGCAACGCCGCGGCGGCGCTCGGCATCGCGTCGACGGTGTGCGTCACGACCATCGCCTCGCGCCCGTCGCCGAACCGGCGGTAGGCCAGCCGGAACATCGGCCGGTCGGGCATCGCGTCGAGGCCGACGACGCCGAGCTGCCCGACGACGCCGGTCCCCGGCTGCGGGACGCAGGTGGCGCGCAGCGTGGCGCCGGTGAGGCAGGCCTGCCGGTACGCCGCCACCTCGACCGGGACCGGGCCGGTGAGCTTGCTCCGGCTCGGCCGGCTCCAGTCCACCTTGAACGACCACATGCGCAGCGAGTTCGGACCCAGCGCGACCAACGGCATCGGCGAGCCGGCCGGCGCGAGCCTGGTGCCGTCGTTGTCGGCGGGGAGCAGGCTCGTGTACTGCGGGGGCAGCTGCACGCACTGCTGGGTCGCGGCCTTGCCGACGAGCATCTTCGCGCGGTCCATCGCGCAGACCTTCGCGCCCGACTCGCCGCTGAACATGTTGTAGGTGTTGTAGTAGCCGTCCCGCCACACGCCGGTCTTCGGGTAGTCGTTCATGCCGGTGTACTTGAACGCGTAGCGGTGGTACGCGCCGGTGGCGTCCGGCGTCTTCGAGACCGCGATGCACTCGTAGTTGCCGTTGGTGACGGCGAACTGCTGGATCACCCAGCGGTTCGCGAACCGGTCGTAGTTGACGATCGGGTCGCCGTCGTTGCGCTGCTCGCACTCGCCTCCGAACTCCGCGAACACCGAGTTGCCGGGCGCCGGGCCGACCAGCGCCTTGCCGGTGCGCTTGTCGAAGACGGCGATGCTGAGGTTCACCCACTGCACGTACTGCGTCCGCCCGGCGGCGCCCGCGGTGTCCGGGGGGACGGCGTTCGGCGTGTAGCCGGGGTAGTCGGCGCCGATGCCCTCGAAGTTGCGCACGGTCGTCGCCGGCGTCACCGCCGCGGCCTCGGCCTTCTGCAGCACCGGGTCGTAGGTGAACGGCCCCTGCTCGACCGGCGTCCGTACCGGCTCCTGCACGATCGTTCCCGGGCGCCGCACCACCGGCAGGCGCACCAGGTCGCGCAACGGCCGCGAGGTGTCGTTGTGCACGCTCTGGAACACGCCCACGCGCGGCACGGCCACCGGCGCCTTCACGGCACTGGCGGTCACGGGCACGGTGGCGGCAAGGACCGCAGCCGCGACGAGCACGGCCTGACGACGTCGCATGGGGGCATCCTTCGACGGGGACAGGCGGGGTCCCCCCAGGGTACGGCCGGGAATGGCCCGGCGGGAGGGGCCGGCGGGACGCGGAGGCGCCGGTCCTACTCCCCGGTCGCCACCTTGTCGCCCGGCGTGAACGGCGCCTGCACGACGTAGTGCAGGTAGTCCTCGCTGTGCGAGAGGAACGTGTGCGCCTCACCCGGCTCGACCACGAGCATGTCGCCGGCCCGCAACGGCACCTCGCGCCCGGCGACGACCGCGACGCTCTCGCCGCGCGCGACGAGGTAGATCTCGTACATCGACTCGTGCCGGTGCGGCTCGTTCACCCCGACGTCCGACCAGCCGACCGCGATCGGGACGGGTGAGTTCCAGGGTCCGGCGAACCAGCCTTTGCCGCTGCCGCTGCCCACGTTGCCGAGGAGCATCGCTACGGCCCCGCCTCGGCCGGCGGCGGGTCGCCGGGCGGGGGGTTCTTCACGCGGCACACGTTCTCCAGCCACAACGCCGCCGCGATCAGGAGCAGCGCGGCGGCCGCCCCGACCGCGGCGTCCACGGTGTCGCCGCGCGGAGCGGGCGCGGTCCGGCGCGGCACGACGTACGCCGCCACGCCCGCCCACGCCCCGAGCAGCAGCGCGCCGAGCAGCGACGATGCCTTCGCCAGCGCCGCCATCCGGGCGACCAGCATCGGCAGGATCGGCTTCGTGCCGGGGCGCCCGGCCAGCCGGGCACGCACCATCGGCGCCGCGAACGCCTCGGCCAGCGCGAGCAGCGCGGTCGAGAACGCCGCGCTCCACGGCAGCGGCGGCAGGCTGCTGTAGAACGCGCGGAACAGCAGGTACGTCACCAGCCCGGCGGCGACCGCGGCGCCGACCAGCGTGCGGTAGCGCGTCGGCGTCACGCGGGCACCCGCAACGCGAGTCCGGCCGCGCGCCGTACGCCGCCGCTCGCCTCGCGCAGCAGGTCCGCGGCCCGCCCCTGCGGCAGCGCCGCGTGCGGGTCGACGTCGAGCCACGGCCGCAGCACGAACGCGCGCTCGTGCGCGCGCGGGTGCGGCAGCGTCACCGCCGGGTCGCCGGACGTCACGTCGCCGTAGACGACGAGGTCGACGTCGAGCGTGCGCGGCCCCCACCGCTCACCGCGAGCGCGGCCGGCGGCGTGCTCGACCTCGAGCGCGAGCGTGAGCAGCTCGCGCGGCGGCAGGTCCGTGTCCACCAGGACGACGGCGTTGAGGAAGTCCGGCTGGACGACGCCGCCGACCGGCTCCGTCTCGTACACCGGCGACACGGCGACCACCGTCACCCGCGCGGCCAGCGCGTCCACCGCGGCCTGCATGGTCGCGAGCCGGTCGCCGAGGTTGGCGCCGAGCGACAGCACCGCGCGGGTCACCTCTCCACCACCAGCGTCACCGACACCTCGGTCACCGGCACGGTTACCGGCGCCTCCGGCTTGTGCACCGTCACCTCGGCGCGCGACACCCGCGGGTCGGCGAGGCACTCGTCCGCGAGCCGCGCGGCGAGCGTCTCGATCAGGTCCACCGGCTCGCCGCCGACGACCGCGGCGAGGCGTTCGGCGAGGGCGGCGTAGTCCACGGTCTCCGCGAGGTCGTCGGTGGCCGGCGCGGCGACGTCGAGCGCGGCGTCCACGACGAACGTCTGCCCGTCCCGCTTCTCCGCGTCCAGCACCCCGTGGAACCCGCGCGCGGTGAGGCCGGTGATCCGGATGATCATTCGTCGCCGTCCGCCGGCTGGATCATCGGCGAGCCGTGGTGCAGCCACAGCCGCCAGCCGCGGTCGTGCCGCACGAAGACGTTCGTCGCCGCCACGGACGCGTCGCCCTCGGCGTCCGCGACCGACGTCATGATGCCCTCGACGCAGCGCACGACGGCGACGTCCCCGAACACCGTGACGTCCACGTCGGTCAGGAAGAACTGCACGTACGGCGTGTTCGCGAAGATCAGCGCCCACGACCGCATGATCCGGCTGGTGCCGCGCAGCTGCCGCCATCCGGGGTGGACGCAGGACGCGCTGTCGTCGTCCATCCAGACGTTGCGCATCCGGGCCAGGTCGGAGGCCTCGAACGCCGCGTAGAACTCCGCGTTCGCCGCCTCGACCGCGGCCCGGTCGTCCGTCACCGGGCGTCCCTGATCGCGGCCATCACGCGCACCGCGTCGGCCGCCTTGCGCACGTCGTGCACCCGGACGCCCCACGCGCCGTGCCACGCCGCGAGCGCCGTCGTCGCCTGCGTCGCGTCGTCGCGGTCCGCCACGTCGCGGCTGCCCAGCACGGTGCCGAGGAACGACTTGCGCGAGGCACCCACCAGCAGCGGCGCGCCGAGCGCGACCAGCCGCGGCAGGGCGTTGAGCAGCGCGAGGTTGTGCTCGGCCTTCTTGGCGAACCCGAGGCCGGGGTCGAGCACGACGCGGTCGGCTGCGACGCCGGCGGCCACCGCCTCGTCCAGCCGCCGGCTCAGCTCCGCGCACACGTCGGCCACGACGTCGCCGTACACGGCCGGCGCGTCGGCCGGGCCGCGCGAGTGCATGAGGACGTACGGCGCCCCGGTCGCGGCGACGACCTTGACGAGCGACGGGTCGGCGAGCCCGCCGGAGACGTCGTTGACGATGCGCGCGCCGTCGGCCAGCGCGGCCTCGGCGACGGTTGCGCGGGTGGTGTCGATGGAGACGACGACGCCCTCCGCGGCGAGCGCCCGCACGACGGGACGGACCCGGCGCAGCTCCTCGTCGGCGTCGAGCGGCGTGGCGCCGGGCCGGGTGGACTCGCCGCCGACGTCCACGATGTCGGCGCCCTGCGCGACCAGCTCCAAGCCGTGCGCGACGGCCACGCGGGCGTCGTACCAGGAGCCGCCGTCGGAGAACGAGTCCGGGGTGACGTTGAGGACGCCCATCACCACGCAGCGGTCCAGCCGCGGCAACCCGTCCACGCGGCCAGCCTAGTGCGGGCGGCTCACCAGGTGGTCGCCGCGGCGACCGGCCCGGGCAGCACGCCGGCGGCCGGCGCCACCGCGCAGTGCCGCCAGCTGCCGAACGGCGAGACGGTCTCCTGGCAGAGGCTGATCACGTCGCCGGCCGCGGCGGTGAACTCCACGACACCGGCCGCGACCGGCTCCTCCCACCAGGCGTAGACGGACGGGCCGGCGACGCCGTTCACCTCGACCGCGCAGTGGACGGCGTGCGCCTCCGCGGCCTCGTCGGAGGCGTACACGGCGGCGGTGACGACACCGGTGTACCGGTCGGCGCCGGCGGCCAGCAACGTGCAGCCGGCTCGCTGCTCGTGGTTGGCGGACGCGGGCGCGGCAACCAGCGCGAGTGCGGCCAGCGCGGCCGTGGCGATCCTCATGGCGGCACCGTAACCGCGCGGCCGGGGACGGTCGACACCACGGACGCAAGAACGCGGCGGTGCCGGAAATCAGTCTGCGAGCAACAGGCTCATCGCCTCGGCGCGGGTCGGCTGCGAGTCGCGGAACAGCCCGCGCACCGCCGACGTCACGGTCTTCGCGCCGGGCTTGCGGACGCCGCGCATCGACATGCAGAGGTGCTCGGCCTGGATCACGACGATGACGCCGCGCGGCGACAGCCCCTCCTCGATCGCGTCGGCGATCTGCGTCGTCAGCCGCTCCTGCACCTGCGGCCGCTTCGCGTACAGGTCCACGACCCGCGCCAGCTTCGACAGGCCGGTGATCTCGCCCTTGACGTTCGGGATGTAGCCGACGTGCGCGGAGCCGAAGAACGGCACCAGGTGGTGCTCGCAGACCGACCAGACCGCGATGTCCTTGACCAGCACCATCTCGTCGTGGCGCTCGTCGAACGTCGTCGTCAGCAGCTCGCGCGGGTCGCGGGTGAGCCCGGCGAACTGCTCGGCGTACGCCCGCGCCACCCGCGCCGGGGTGTCCCGCAGACCCTCGCGGTCGGGGTCCTCGCCGACGCCGATCAGCAGCTCCCGAACGGCCGCCTCCACCCGCGCCGCGTCGAACGTCACGACGTGAAGGCGAGGACGGCGACGACGATGCCGACGGCGAGCAGTCCGAGCAGCCACAGCCACGCGAGCAGCTTGCCGCGCCGGCCGTACCGGCCGAGCCCGTCGGCGACATCGAGCAACTGGCCCTCGACCGTGGACGACGACGGCTGGTAACGGTCGCGCGTCACCTACTTCTCCGTGCCCCGCTCCGGCGCGCGCCGCGCGCGGCCGGACGGCTTCGCCGGCGTCCGCCCGGACCCACGCCCGGTCGCTCCGGAGCCGCTGCCGCGGCCGGTGGTGCCGTTACGCGCGGGCGTGCCGTTGCTGCCGCTCGCGCCGTTGGCGCGCGCCGCCGTGCGGCCGCGGCTGGTCGCCCGCGCCCGCCGCGCACCGGCGTCACCGGTGCCGAGCAGCGCGAGCTCGGCCGGGGTCATCACCGGCGGGCGGTCGCTCGGGCGGCGCTTGCCGCCGTTGCCGCGCCAGGTGCCGCGGGACGGCCGCTTCACGACCGGCGCGAAGATCTCCAGCACCTGCTCGCGGGCGAGGGTCTCCTTCTCCATGAGCTGGAGCACCATCTCGTCCAGGACGTCGCGGTACTGGATGAGGATCTCGAACGCCTCGTCGTGCGCCTCGTCGATGAACCGCCGCACTTCCTCGTCGATCTCGGCGGCGACCTGCTCGGAGTAGTCGCGCTGGTGGCCCATGTCGCGGCCGAGGAAGACCTCGCCGTTGTTCTGGCCGAACTTGATCGCGCCGAGCCGGTCGCTCATGCCGTACTCGGTGACCATCTGGCGGGCCAGGGCGGTCGCCTTCTCGATGTCGTTCGAGGCGCCGGTGGTGGGCTCGTGAAAGACCAGCTCCTCCGCCGCGCGGCCGCCGAGCGTCATCGCGAGGTCGTCGATCATCTCCGACCGGGTCGCCGTGTACTTGTCCTCGGTCGGCAGCGACAGCGTGTACCCGAGCGCGCGGCCGCGGCTGAGGATCGTCACCTTGTGCACGGGGTTGGAGTTCGGGAGCGCGTGGCCGACGAGGGCGTGCCCGGCCTCGTGGTAGGCGATGACCTTCTTCTCCCGCTCGCTCATAACGCGGGTCTTGCGCTCCGGGCCGGCGATGACGCGGTCGATCGACTCCTCGAGGACCTCGCCGGTGATCTCCTTCTTGTTGTTGCGCGCGGTGAGGAGAGCGGCCTCGTTGATGACGTTCGCGAGGTCGGCGCCGGTGAAGCCGGGGGTGCGGCGGGCGATGATGTCGAGGTCGACCGTCTTCGAGAACGGCTTGCCCTTGGCGTGCACCTTGAGGATCGCCTTTCGGCCCTCGAGGTCGGGCCGGTCCACGACGATCTGCCGGTCGAAGCGGCCGGGGCGCAGCAGCGCGGGGTCGAGGATGTCGGGGCGGTTGGTGGCGGCGATGAGGATGACGCCGCCCTTGACGTCGAAGCCGTCCATCTCGACGAGCAGCTGGTTCAGCGTCTGCTCGCGCTCGTCGTGGCCGCCGCCGAGGCCGGCGCCGCGGTGCCGGCCGACCGCGTCGATCTCGTCCACGAAGATGATCGCGGGCGCGTTGGCCTTCGCCTGGTCGAACAGGTCGCGGACGCGGGAGGCGCCGACGCCGACGAACATCTCCACGAAGTCCGAGCCGGAGATCGAGTAGAACGGCACGCCGGCCTCACCCGCGACGGCGCGCGCGAGCAGCGTCTTGCCGGTGCCGGGCGGGCCGTAGAGCAGCACGCCCTTCGGGATCTTGGCGCCGATCGCCTGGAACTTGGCGGGGTTCTCCAGGAACTCCTTGATCTCCTGGAGCTCCTCGATCGCCTCGTCCACGCCGGCGACGTCGGCGAACGTCGTCTTCGGCGTGTCCTTGCTGACCAGCTTCGCCTTGGACTTGCCGAAGTTCATGACCCGGCTGCCGCCGCCCTGCATCTGGTTCATGAAGAAGAACAGCAGCAGCACGATGACCGCGAACGGCAGCAGGCCGAACAGCAGCGAGACGAGGACGTTCTCCTTGGGCCGCTCGACCGGCACCTCGGTATCGGAGTTCGCGCCGCGGACCAGCTTGAACAGCTCGGTGCCCTGGTTCGTGAGGTACGTCGACGTGAAGCGCTCGTCGTCGACCTCGACGGTCAGGGACTGCGCCTTGTCGTCGAACTTGGCCTCGGAGACCTCACCGGCCTCGATCTTGGTGATCATCTCCGACAGCGGGATCTTCTTGGCCGCGCTGATGCCGTTGAAGAAGTTGAAGAACACCATCACCATCAAGATGACGACGGTGATCCAGATGAACGGACCGCGGAAGTAGCGACGAAAGTCCACGATGTGCCGAGGCGCCCTGGGGCGCCCCACCTCCTGCCGATGCGAGCCCGACCTGCCGGCGCGGGGCACCGGCGGTTTCAGGGGTTCCTTCGAGTCACCGTAACACCGGCCTGGTACCCCCTCAATCGGGGGGTGACCCGGCCGGTCACCTGGTAGTTCGCCCAGCGCGCCCGCGCGGATGGCCGTGGCGGCGTAGGCCGGCGCGCCGGGCTACGTGGTGACGTACTCCGGCTTCAGGGTGCCGATGTACGGCAGGTTGCGGTACCGCTCGGCGTAGTCGAGGCCGTAGCCGACGACGAACAGGTTCTCGATGTCGAACCCGACGTACTTGACCGGCACGTCCACCTGCGCCGCCTCCCGCTTGCGGAGCAGCGCGGCGACCTCGATCGAGGCGGGGTTGCGGGAGCGGAGGTTCTTGAGCAGCCAGTTCAGCGTCAGGCCGGAGTCGATGATGTCCTCGACCACGAGGACGTGCTGGCCGGCGATGTCACGGTCGAGGTCCTTGAGGATGCGCACGACGCCCGAGCTGGTCGTCCCGCTGCCGTACGACGCCACCGACATGAAGTCGATGGACAGCGGCACCTGCAGCGCCCGCGCGAGGTCGCTGATGACCATGAACGCGCCCTTGAGGACGCCGACCATGCGGATCTCGCGGCCGTCGTAGTCCGCGCGGATCTGGGCGGCCATCTCCTCGATGGTCGACTGGATCTGCTTCTCGGAGTAGAGGACTTCGGCGATGGCGTCGTCGAGCACGGCGCTCCCAGTGGGCGTTATTGGCGCGAGAACGCGAGCGTGTCACACCGGCGCGCGACCGCAAAACCGCCGGGCAGGGCGACCGGACCCTGGCCGTGCCACGCCGTCACGAGCGCCTCGACGGCGGCGACGTGGCCGGCGTTGAGGTCGGTCGCGCCCGCCTCGCGAGCGGCGGCGAGCAGCACCCGGGTACGCAGCGCCGGCGGCAGCGCGGCGAGCCTCCGCGCGTCCAGGCCGGTCTCCGCGTACGCCTTCGCGGCCAGCTCGTCGAGCAGGTCGGCGTCGGCGCGCAGCAGCCGGGCGGTGCGGGCGAGCGCGCCGGCGATGCCGGGGCCGAGGGCGTCCTCCAAGGCCGGGAGCGCGACGTGCCGGACGCGGTTGCGGGCGTGCCTGAGGTCGTCGTTCGCGGGGTCGGACCAGGGGTCGAGGCCGAGCGCGCGGCAGGCGCGTTCGGTGGTCGCGCGCGGCAGGTCGAGCAACGGCCTGGCGTACACCCCGCGACGCGGCGGGATGCCCCCGAGGCTGCGCGCCCCGGAGCCGCGCGCCAGGCCGAGCAGCACCTGCTCCGCCTGGTCGTCGCGGGTGTGGCCGAGGAGCACGGCGGCGGCGCCGAGCCGCGCGGCGGCTTCGTCCAGCGCGGCGTACCGCGCGCGGCGGGCGGCGTCCTCGTCGGCGCCGGCGACGGTGACGTTCAGGACGTCGGTCTCGATCCCGAGGCCCGCCGCGACGGCGGCGACCCGCCGCGCCTGCTCGGCGGAGCCGGGGCGCAGGCCGTGGTCCACGGTGACGCACCGCGCGCGGCGGGCGTTGCGCGGTGCCTCCCACGCGAGGGCGGCGAGCAGCGCGAGCGAATCGGCCCCACCGGAGACGGCGGCGAGGACGAGAGCGCCGTCCGGCGTCTCGGCGAGGACCCGGCGGACGGCGCGGCGGACGTCGGCGACCGCCGGGTCAGGCCCGGCCATCTCCGGCGGGGTCGCCGATCGCGGCCGGCGTGACCCGCGCGACCCAGGCGTCCGGGTCGGAGATCTCCTCCGGCGTGGGGAGGTTCTCGGGGCGCTCCCAGACCAGGTTGAAGCGCTCCATGCCCACGGCGCCGACCACGGCGTTGACGAACTTCTCGCCCTCGGCGTACTGCCGCATCTTCAGGTCGAGCCCGAACAGCCGGCGGATCACGCGGTCTACCGGGCCGCTGCCCTTGCGGCGCTGCTCGAACCGCTCGCGGATCGTGGCCGCGGTCGGGACGACGGCCGGGCCTACGCCGTCCATGACGTAGTCGCCGTGGCCCTCCAGCAGGCTCATCAACGCCTGCAGCCGCCCGACGATCGCCCGCTGCTCCGGCGTCTGCAACGCCTCGAGCAGGCTGCCGCCCCCGGCGCCCGACACCGCGTCGCGGACCGCGCCGGCCGCGTCGCGGAGGCGTTGCATCACCTGCGCGGGGTCGAGGTCTGAGGCGTCGATGTACGCGCGGATCTGGTCGGTGAAGTACGGCCGCAGCCACGGCACGGCGGTGAACTGCGTGCGGTGGGTGACCTCGTGCAACGTGACCCAGAGGCGGAAGTCGTGCGGGTCCACGCCGAGGCGGCGTTCGGTCTCGACGATGTTCGGGGCGACCAGCGTCAGGCGGCCGTTGTCGCCTTCGCCGGGCGGCAGGAACAGCTCGAACTGCCCGAGGACCCGGGCCGCGAGGTAGGCCATGATCGTGCCGACCTGGACCCCGGTGACGCGCGAGCCGACGAAGTGCACCAGCCCGCTCGGCTCGGCCGCCCGGCCGCGCGCGCGCCGCTTGTCCATGAGCTTGTCGACCAGCGGCTCCAACGCCACCCGGAAGCCGTCGACGTTCGCCTTGACCCAGCCGATCCGGTCCACGACGGCGACCGGCACGTCCACGTCGGGCAGCGTCAGGCCGGTGAACGCCGCCACGTGGCGCTCGGCGTCCGGCACCATCGACCGCAGCTCCGCGACGACCGCGTGCGCTTCCTCGGGGGAGATCTCCGGCCCGGGGCGGACGAGGGCCCGCGCGGTCGAGACCGCGACGTCCCAGTCGATGGCGCCCTGCACTACGCCGTGCCTCCTCGCCCTGACCCGTCGCGAGCGGCGGTCACGGTGGTGGATCGCAAGACCGAGGACGTCGGCATAGCAGCGCTATGGCGGCGTCCGAGAACGCCGCGAGGCGCCGCCGTGGGCGGCGCGCAGCAGGGTTCGGGGCGGGGAGGCATGGCGTCTACTTCGAGCCGCCCCGCCGCTGGTTGGCGCGGAACTCGCGGGACTTCACGAGGTAGCCGATGACGACGGCCGCGACGAGCGCGAGCGCGCCGGCCAGGATCATCTTCCCGAACACGTACGTCCACGGGCGGCCGTTGCGCAGCTCGCTGATCGTGGGCGGCGGGTCCGCCTGGCCCCACGCCGAACCCGACAGCGTCAGCAGCAGCGTCGTCGCGAGCACGGTCAGCGCGCGCGCGGGGTGGCGAGGCGTCATCGGTGTCCGGGTCCTCCGAGGTGCGGGGTTGTCGCAGCGATCGTAGCCGTCACGCGCAGCCGCAGCGCGCCAAGGTCGCGGCGGCCTCGTCCAGCGCGCGGGCGGCGGCGCCGACGAACCGCGACGGCAGCCGGTCCGCGGTGAACGCGAAGATCAGGGTCCGCCCCCCGCGCGTGTGGATCACGCCGGCCAGCGTGGAGACGTTGTCGAGGGAGCCGGTCTTCGCGCGGACGTAGCCGGCCGCCGCGCGCGACTCCGGGTCGTCGAACCGTTGGCGCAACGTCCCGCTGAACGACGCCACCGGCATGCCGGTCACGACGGGCAGCAGCTTCGGGTCCCGCGCGGCGGCGGCCAGCAGCAGGACGAGCTGGTTCGGGGTGACGCGGTTCTGCCGGGACAGCCCGGAGCCGTCGTAGAGCCGCGGCGGGTCCACGTCGAGGTCGCGCATCGTCGCGGCCAGCGCGGCCGCGACGCCGGCGAAGTCGGCGCTGGCGCCGCGCGCGATGGCGACGTGCCTGGCCAGCGCCTCGGCGAGCTCGTTGTCGGAGCGGACCAGCATGCGTTCGACCAGCGCCGACACCGGTGGCGACTGCACGGTCGCGACGGTGTCCGCGGTGACCGGCGCCGGGCCGGAGCGGAGCGCGTCGCCGATGCGGACGCCGGCCTTCCGTAGCGCCGCGCGCAGCTTCACCGCGCCGGCCAGGTCGGGGCGGGTGTTGCGCTCGTCGTCGTCCGGGCTGACCCGGCCGCCGTCCACCATGAACCCGCGGATCGGCGCGATCGACCCCTCGCTGAGGTACGTCGGCTTCCACCCCGGCGCCAGGGTCGGGCCGTCGAACAGCGACGCGTCCACGACGAAGTCCCCGGTGACCCGCCGGATGCCGGCCGCGCGGACCTGCCGGGCGAGCGCGCCGATCGTCGCGGGTGCGGGGTACGTACCGGTGGTCGCGCGCGACGCCAGCGTCGGGTCGCCGCCGCCGACGACCACGAGGTCGCCGTCCAGCACGCCGTCGGCTACCGGGCCGTCGGCGACCACGCGCGTCTCCAGCCGCTTGTCCGGCCCGAGGACGCGCAGCGCGGCGGCCGCCGTGAAAACCTTCGTCGTGGAGGCCGGGATCGCGGGCTGGCCGGCGTTGCTGTCGAACAGCGTGGCGTTCGTCGCGGCGTCGACCACGAGCGCGTTGACCCGCGGCCCCAGCGCCTCGTCGCGCAGACTCGCCGCCAGCAGCCGCGTGACGGTGGCCGGGGAGTCCGGCGGGCCGGGGGCCGCGTCGGCGGCGAGCGGGGCCGGTGTCCGGACCGCGACCGGCGGCACGGTGGGCAGCGGCGTCGGCGAGGCGGACGGCGACGGGCGGGTCGCGGGCAGAGCGCCGTCGCCGTCGGACCGGTAGGCGACGACGCCGGCGCCGCCACCGACCAGGCCGGCGGCCACGCCGAGAGCGACCACCACGCGCCGGAACGAGCCCACACGGCAGACTAACCACGGACCGCCGAGGCGCGAGGAGACGGCAGCGTGTTGTTCGACGTGACGGTCGAGATCCCCAAGGGGCAGCGCAACAAGTACGAGATGGACCACGCGACCGGGCGCATCCGGCTGGACCGGATGCTGTTCACGTCCACGCGCTACCCGGCGGACTACGGCTTCATCGAGGACACGCTCGGCGAGGACGACGACCCGCTGGACGTGCTCGTGATCCTCGACGAGCCGACGTTCCCCGGCTGCCTCATCGAGTGCCGGGCGATCGGGATGTTCCGGATGCGCGACGAGAAGGGCGGCGACGACAAGGTGCTCGCCGTCCCCGCGCACGACCCGCGGCTGTCACACCTGCAGGACATCTTCCACGTGCCGCAGTTCGACCAGCTCGAGATCCGGCACTTCTTCGAGACGTACAAGGACCTCGAGCCGGGGAAGTCGGTCGAGGGCGCGACGTGGGTCGGGCGCGTCGAAGCCGAGGCGGAGATCGAACGGTCGTACCAGCGCTACCGCGAGCAGCACGCGACCGAATGAGCCGTCAGGGCCGGTAGCGGATGGTCGCGGCGATGAGCCGCCCGGTCGCCACACCGACCAGCTCGGCGTACCAGGTGTAGCCCTTCGTCGGCTGCTGGAACGGCGTCCCGCCGCCGCCGAACTTCGTGCCGTCGATCGTCGGCCCCATCCGGAGACCGACGTTGGGCATCCAGAAGTCGCAGGTGCGCCACGAGGCGGGCGAGCGCGCGAAGCAGGCGCGCGCGCGGTACGGCGCCGGCGCGAACAGCACGTCGACCATCACGGCCGCGGACGTGATCGTGCCGGGGCGCCCGTCCTGGGGGAGCCGGAGCGTGGCTCCGCCGTTGACGGCGTGCGCCTCCTCGACGGTGACGCGGGCGTCGAGCGGTGCGTCGAACTCCAGCGTCACGCTCGGCGCCGACCACGGGATCTCGATCGTCACCGGCTCCCCGTCCGCGAACAGGTAGACCTTGTGCGTGCCGGGCTGGAGGACGCCCTCGATTCGCGGCCGGTCCCCGGGTTCGTACGCGCTGCCGGGGATCGTCGGGCCATCGGTGTACCGGCTCCACAGGTGCGGCCAGTCGTCGCCGATCACGAACCCGGCCCACCGGTTGCCGAAGTACCACGCGCGCATGCCGTTGAACGAGTACGTCGTCTCCTCGCGCACCGTCAGCAGCGCGTAGGAGTTGCGGCTGCCCGTCAATGTCAGCTTCCCCGGCAGCTGCGCGTCGGCCGGCTGTGCCGTGAGGAGCCCGACGACCAGCGCCAGCGCGACGCCGAGCGAGCGGGCTCTCGCCCCTCGCGCACCCCGCTCGCGGGCCGCCGCTTTCCGCGTCACGGGCGGTAGCGGATGGTCCAGACCATCAGCTCGCCCGTCACGACGCCGAGCACCTCGGCGAAGGCAGTGAAGCCGCGGGTCGCGCGCGGTGACGGGTCGCCGCCGGTTCCCCCACCGCCGCCGCCCAAGGGCTGCGGCTCCATCGTCGCGTCGAGGCTGGGGAACCGGCGGTCGCAGGTCCTCCACGACACCGGTTCCCGGGAGAAGCAGCCGCGCAGCCGGTAGGGCGCCGGCGCGGAGGCCGGGTCCCACCGGATCGCGGACGCCGTGACGGTGCCGGGCGCACCGTCCTGCGGGACCGCGGCGCGGGCGCCGCCGTTGACCGCGTACGCCCGGTCCATCGCGACCCGCGCGTCCAGCGGGGTGTCGAACTCCAGCGTCGTGGTCGGCCCGGTCCACTCGATGGTGATCGTGACCGGGTGCCCGTCCGCGAACAGGTACACGCGGTACGTCCCTGGCCGCAGGATGCCCACGGGACCCATCTCGCCGGCGCGCTCGGCGGGG
>DATLNJ010000091.1:0-7505 GCA_035536815.1 Frankiaceae bacterium | reverse complement strand
GCCCGGCGGGAGCGCCGACGCCATGGGCAGGCCGTCGAACGACACCACCGCCGCGGCCTCGATCTCGGCCGTCTGCGTGAGCAGATCGCGGATGGCGCGGTCGAGACGGACCGCTCGGGACTCGCTGCGCAGCTCGGCCATGTCCGGACTCCTCGGGATCGTTCCGCTTCCCAGGGAGCATCGGCCGGGCGGCCCGAACGCTTGAATGACCCGTTCGGGCTAATCGCTGACCAGGACCTTCGACCCACGGCGCGCGCCCGGCGCGGCCGGCGGGTGGTCCTGGCGCCGCGCGTGGGCCACCCCTCCGGCATCAGGGTGCGGATCGCGTCACTTCCCCGCACGGGGCGCAACCGGGTTGCGAGATGCACGCGGCCGCGCGCGGGCCGCGCGGGGGCCGCCGGTCTCAGCGGGCGGCGCGGGCCTTCTCGACGGCCGCGAGCAGCACGCCGGGGTCGGGGCGCTTGCCGGTGATCAGCTCGATCTGCCGGACCGCCTGGTGGGCGAGCACGTACAAGCCGTTCGCGACCGGGTGGCCGCCCGCCTCGGCGGCCCGCGCGATCGCGGTGGGCCACGGGTCGTAGACGACCTCGACCAGCGGCTTGCCCGGCCAGCCGGCGGCGAGCTCGTCGGCGGCGTGCTTGGGCGTCGTGTTCACGACGACGTCGGCGCTGTCCACCTCCTCGCGGGCCAGCGTCCACGGCGCGAAGTGGGCGATGTGCCCGGTCCGCTCGATCAGCTCGTGCGCGGCCGGTGCGGTACGGGCGACCAGCATGATCGACGAGGGGTGCAACGACTGCGCCGCGAGCAGCGCGGCCGCGGCCGTGCCCCCGGCGCCGAGGATCACGACCTTGCCCACGCCGTCCGGGCGGACCAGCCGCAGGCCGGCGGCGACGCCGTCCACGTCGGTGTTGTACCCGTCGGTGCCGTCGTCGGTGAAGACGACGGTGTTCACGGCGCCGGCGGTCCGCCCGACCCGGCGGTCCACGAGCCGCGCGGCGACGCGCTTCAACGGCATCGTCACCGAGAAACCCGCGTACCCCCCGACCCGCAGGTGGTGGGCGAGCCCCGCCTCGTCGGTGTCGATGAGGTCGTAGGTCCACTTCTTCAGCCCGAGCGACTCGTACCCGGCCTGCCAGATGGCGGGCGAGAGCGAGTGGATGACGGGCGAGCCGACGAGCGCGGCCTTCATTCCTCGAGTACCTCCTCGCGGTAACGCTCCTTGAGCCGCGCGAACTCCTCGGCGGTCGTGGCGAACGCCGAACGGCCCTGCTTGTCGATCACGACGAAGTACAGCCAAGGACCCGGGGTCGGCGCCAGCGCCGCCTCCAGGGCCGCCTCGCCCGGCGAGTTGATGGGCGCGGGCGGCAGGCCGTCGATCCGGTAGGTGTTGTACGGGGAGTCGATCTCCAGGTCGCGGTAGAACAGCCGGGTCTTGTTCTCGCCGCGCAGCGCGTACGCGTACTTCACGGTGGAGTCGAACTGCAGCCGCATCGGCTGCTCGAGCCGGTTGTAGACGACCTGCGCGACCTTGCCGCGCTCGCTCTCCTGGCCGGTCTCACCCTCGACAAGCGACCCGATGACCAGCGCCTGGTACGGCGTGATGCCGAGGGCCTGCGCGCGCTCGTCGAGCCGGAGGCGTGCGGCCCTGACCTCGAACTGCCGGACCATCGTCGTCAGCACCTCGACCGCCGACGTGCCCGGCTCGAAGTCGTAGGTGGCAGGGAAGAGGAAGCCCTCGAGCCGGTTGCCGGCGTAGGGCGGCAGGCTGAGCGCCCCGGGGTTCTTCGCCGCCTCCCGCAACGACTTCAGCGTGATGCCGTCGACGTTCTTCGCGACGAGCTGCAGCGTGCGGTCCACCGTGATCCCCTCGGGAATCGTCACCCGGGAGCGCAGCCGCGCCTTCGGGTCGAGCAGCAGCTCCAGCGCGAGCGACGCCTTCATCTTCAGCCGCAGCCGGTACCAGCCAGGCTGGATGCGCAGCGAGCGCTCGTCGTCGCGGGCGGCCTCGCGGAACGCCGCGGAGCTGGCCACGACCCCGGCGCGTTCGAGCGTCTCGGCGATCGCGGCCGCGGTGGCCCCGCGCTGGATCTGGACCCGCGCCTCGCCCTCGCCCTCACCGTCGTGGTCGGCCGCGGAGCCGAAGCTCAGCCGCGAGAGCAGCGCCTTGCCCCCCAGAACGCCGCCCACGCCGATCAGCGCGAGCACGACGAGCGCCACGACGACGCCGGTCGCGCCGCCCCGCCGGCGCGGCGGCGGCTCGTCGTCGTCGGCTGGTCGGAACGTCTCGTGCGTCACGGCGTCTCCCTCGGCAGCGCGTCGAGTGCCGATTGCAGTATCGCGACGGCGGCGGCCTGGTCCACGACGGCGCGCTGCGCCTTCCCTCGCACGCCGCGGTCGGCCAGCGTACGGATCGCGCTCACGGTCGTCAGCCGCTCGTCCACCAGGCGGACAGGGACGGCGACCCGCTCGCGCAGGGCGGCGGCGTACGCCTCGGCCTCGGCGGCGGCCGCGCCGGCTGCGCCCGACAGGTGCCGCGGGTGGCCGACGACGACCTCGACCGCCGCCCGTTCGGCAACCAGCGCCGCGAGCGCGTCGAGGTCGGCGCCGTCCTTGGCGCGGGCCAGCGTGGTGACCGGCGTCGCGAGGATGCCGTCCGGGTCGCTCACCGCAACGCCGACCCGCACGCTGCCCACGTCCACGCCGATCCGCACGCCGCGCCCCGTCACCGGGCGCGCGCGACCAGGCCGGGTACGGCGGCCAGCGCGTCGGGCACGCCCGCGGCGTTGGTGCCGCCCGCGATCGCCAGCTCGTCCTTGCCGCCGCCACCGCCGCCCAGCAACGGCGCCAGCTCGCGCACCAGCTCGCCCGCCTTCAGCCCGCGCGCCTGCGCGCCCTGGCCGGCCGTGACGACGATGTTCGCCTTGGGGCCGTTGCGGACCGCGATGACCACGACCGCCGGACGGCCCGGCTCCAGCCGGCCGCGCACGTCGGTCGCCAGCTTGCGCGCGTCGTCCACGCTGGTGCCCTCCGGCGCCTCGTGCGCGACGACCGCGACGCCCTCGATGTCGGGCGCGTCCTGCGCCAGCCCGGCCGCCGCCTGGAGGACCGCGCCCGCGCGGAGCCGGTCGAGCTCCTTCTCGGTCTCCTTGAGGCGGGTCACCAGTGCCGAGACGCGTTCCGGGATCTCCTCCGCGGGCGCCTTGAGCTGCTCCGCGAGCTGCGAGACGAGCACGTGCTCCTTCGCGAGGAAGCGGAACGCGTCGATGCCGACCAGACCCTCGACGCGGCGCACGCCCGCGCCGATCGACGCCTCGCCGAGCAGCTTCACCAGGCCGAGCTGGCCGGAGCGCGCCGCGTGCGTGCCGCCGCAGAGCTCGCGCGCGTACTCGCCGACCTCGACCACCCGGACCGCGTCGCCGTACTTCTCGCCGAACAGCGCCATCGCGCCGATCCGCCGCGCCTCCTCCTGCGTCGTGACGAACGCGCGGACCTCGAGGTCGTCGATCAGGACGGCGTTGATGGTGTCCTCGACATCCGCGAGGACCGACGGCGGCACCGCGGACGGCGACGCGAAGTCGAAGCGCAGCCGGCCGGGCGCGTTGAGCGAGCCCGCCTGCGTCGCGTGCTCGCCGAGCGCGTCCCGAAACGCCTTGTGCACGAGGTGCGTCGCGGTGTGCGCGCGGGAGATGGCGCGGCGGCGGTCCACGTCCACGTGCGCCGCGACGCCGGTGCCGACCCGCAGCTCGCCGGACTTCACCCGCACCCGGTGCACGACGAGGTCCGGCAGCGGCCGCTGGGTGTCCAGCACCTCGACCTCGGCGCCCGCCACCTCGATCCGCCCGGTGTCGCCGAGCTGGCCGCCCGCCTCCGCGTAGAACGGCGTCCGGTCGAGCACCAGCTCGACCTCGCTGCCCTCCCCCACCGCGTCCACGGCGCCCGCGTCGGTGAGCAGGCCGCGCACCGTCGCCTCCGAGTCGACCTCCGCGTAGCCGGTGAACGTCGTCGCGCCGACCGTGTCGAGCACCGCGCGGTACGCGCCCACGTCCGCGTGGCCGAGCGCGCGCGCCTTGTGCGCCTGCTTCGCCCGCCGGCGTTGCTCGTCCATGAGCGAACGGAAGCCCGCCTCGTCCACGCGCAGGCCCTGCTCGGCCGCCATCTCCAGCGTGAGGTCGATCGGGAAGCCGTACGTGTCGTGCAGCGCGAACGCCCGCTCCGCCGACAGTGCGCCGCTCTCCCGCGCCGCGGGCAGCGCCTGCTCGAACAGCGCCTGGCCCTTCGTCAGCGTCTCCAGGAACGACGCCTCCTCCGCCTCCGCGACGGTGTGGATGCGACCGGAGTCGGTGACCAGCTCGGGGTACTGCGGGCCCATCGCCTCGATGCTCGCCGCGACCAGCTCGCGCATCGTCGGGTCGCCAGCCCCGAGCAGCCGCATCGCGCGGGTGGTCCGTCGCATGATGCGGCGGAGGACGTAGCCGCGGCCCTCGTTCCCGGGGACGACGCCGTCGCCGACGAGCATGACCGCCGTGCGCGCGTGGTCCGCGACGACGCGCAGCCGGACGTCCGCCTGCGGGTCGGCGCCGTAACGCACGCCCGCCAGCGCCGCCGCACGGTCGAGGATCAGCCGGGAGGTGTCGATCTCGTAGAGGTTGTCGACGTCCTGGAGGATCGTCGCCATCCGCTCCAGGCCCAAGCCGGTGTCGATGTTCTGGTTCGGCAGCGGGTCGAGCACGTCGTAGTCGCTCTTGCCCGGCCCGGTCTGCGGGCCGCGCGCGAACTGCATGAAGACGTTGTTCCAGACCTCGAGGAAGCGCTCCTCGTCGACGATCGGGCCGCCCTCGGGGCCGTGGTCGGGGCCGCGGTCGAAGTAGATCTCGGAGCACGGCCCGCACGGGCCGGGCACGCCCATCGACCAGAAGTTGTCGTCCATGCCGCGCCGCTGGATGCGTTCGTCGGGCAGGCCGACCACGCGATGCCAGATGTCGTACGACTCGTCGTCGTCGAGGTAGACCGTCGCCCACAGGCGCGACTCCTCGAAGCCGTAGCCGCCCTCGGACTGGGGCTTGGTGAGCAGCTCCCACGCCAGCGGGATGGCCCGCTCCTTGAAGTAGTCGCCGAAGCTGAAGTTGCCGGCCATCTGGAAGAAGCTGTTGTGCCGGGTGGTCTTGCCGACCTCGTCGATGTCGAGCGTGCGAACGCACTTCTGCACGCTCACGGCGCGCGGCCAGGGCGGGGACAGCTCGCCGAGGAAGTACGGCTTGAACGGCACCATGCCGGCGTTGACGAGCAGCAGGGTCGGGTCGTCCGCCAGCAGGCTCGCGCTCGGGACGACGGTGTGGTCCCTGTTTCCGAAGAAGTCCAGGAACCTCCTCCGGATCTCGTCCGACCGCATCCCACTAGCCTCTCGGGTCGAGGGGCTGCCGCACCGGCTAGCCCCGCTTCGCTCCTCTAGTCGCCGGTGCGGCAGCCCCTCGCCCCACCACCGCTAGTAGATCAGCGATCCACCAGGGGTTCATCCGGATATGGGTCGCCGGTGAAGCCGAGGGCTTCGTTGAGCTCGGCTTCGCGCTCGGCCATGCCGGCGCGGACGTCGGCGCCGAAGTCGCGGATCGCGTCGGAGAGGCCGCTCGCCGCGCCGGCCAGCGCGCCGGCGATGCCGGACGGCGTGAGGGCGTCGCGGGTCTTGCGCAGGCGGCGGGCGACGAGGACGCCGGCGGTGGCGCCGAGGCCGATGCCGATGCCGGTCCAGAACAGGCGGCGCATGTCTCTACCGGTCCTTCCGGCCCTTGCGGGCGACGCGTTCCTGCTTGACCTCGTTCTTCACGCGGGCCTCGACGTCGCTCTTCGTCTTGCGGCCCGCGGCCCGGCGGATGCCGTAGCTGAACGCCGCCACCTTCACCACGGGGCCGCCGAGCGTGGCGGCGAACAGCGTGGTGAGGCCGGCGATGTTGGAGCTGACGGTCTGGACGTTCTCGGTGATCGTGTCGATGCGTTCCAGCTCCATGTTCACGTGCACGACGCTGGTCGTGACCTCGGAGAGCAGCGGGACGGTCTTGTCCGCGACGCCCTCGACCAGGTCGGCGGTCTGCTGGAGCACGCCGCCGAGCTTGACGAGGACGTAGCCGAGGAAGCCGACCAGCACGACCCACCCGAACGCCAGGGCCAGGACCGCGTATCCGCCGGGACCGATCATCGGTTGGTCTGCTCCTCGGTGTCTGCCCGCAACGCGGCGCGGATGCGGGTGAGGCGGGCGCCGGCGTCGCGTTCGGCGCCGTGCTCGCTCGGAACGTAGTACGTCCGGCCGGAGACGACGTCCGGCGCGTACTGCTGCGCCACGATCCCGGCCGGGAAGTCGTGAGGATATCGGTACCCGGAGCCGTGCGAAATCTTGCGTGCCCCGGCGTAGTGGGCGTCCCGCAGGTGCGGCGGAACGCGCCCGATGTCGCCCTTGCGCACGTCCGCCTGCGCCGCGTCGATCGCGGTGATGACGGCGTTCGACTTGGGGGCGAGCGCGAGGTGGATGGTCGCCTGGGCGAGGTTCAGGCGGGCCTCGGGCAGCCCGATCATCTCCAGCGCCTGGGCGGCGGCGACGGCGGCGGTCAGCGCCGTGGGGTCGGCCAGCCCGATGTCCTCGCTGGCGAAGATCATCAGCCGCCGGGCCACGAACCGCGGGTCCTCCCCCGCCTCCACCATCCGGGCCAGGTAGTGCAGCGCGGCGTCCACGTCCGACCCGCGCAGGCTCTTGATGAACGCGCTGGCGACGTCGTAGTGCTCGTCGCCGTCACGGTCGTAGCGGACGGCGGCCCGGTCGACGGCCTCCTCGAGCCGTTCCAGCGTGATCGCGGGCTCGCCCCCGGCGGCCGCTTCGAGGGCGGTCAACGCGCGGCGGGCGTCGCCGCCGGCGATCCGGACCAGGTGGTCCTCGGCGTCGGGCGCGAGCTCGTAGCGGCCGCCGAGCCCGCGCTCGTCGGTCAGCGCGCGGCGGACCAGGGCGCGGACGTCGTCGTCGGTGAGCGGCTCCAGCCGCAGCAGCAGGCTGCGGGACATGAGCGGCGAGATGACCGAGAAGAACGGGTTCTCGGTCGTCGCCGCGATCAACGTCACCCAGCGGTTCTCCACGGCCGGCAGCAGCGCGTCCTGCTGGGTCTTGGAGAAGCGGTGCACCTCGTCGATGAACAGCACCGTCTGCGCGCCGGTCGTCCCGAGCGTCGTACGGGCCTCCTCGATGACCGCACGGACGTCCTTCACGCCGGCGGTGACGGCGGACAGCTCGCGGAAACGGCGTTGGGTGCCGGCGGCGACGACGTAGGCGAGGGTGGTCTTACCGGTCCCCGGCGGGCCCCACAGGATCACCGAGACGGGCGACTCGCCCTCGACCAGCCGGCGGAGCGGCGTTCCGGGACCGAGCAGGTGGGCCTGCCCGACGACCTCGTCGAGCGTGCGGGGGCGGAGCCGGACCGCGAGCGGCGCGACGCGCGCCTCCGCCCGCTCCCGTGCGTCGTCGAACA
>DATLNJ010000090.1:0-52712 GCA_035536815.1 Frankiaceae bacterium | reverse complement strand
CACCCGTCCGACAGGACCCGCCCGGAGACCCGCACGTGGAAAGGCCGGAGCGCCCGGCGACATCACCACGCCCCCCCGAGGCGACTCAACACATCGACGTCGACGCCTCACCACCGGGCTATGCGGTGGATCCGGGCTAAGGGAGCTCGCGGAACTAGGCGCGCCGGTGCCCCGGGTTGCTCTCACCAAGCGGAGCGCAGCACCGACTCCAGGACCACGGCGGCGGCGGCGCCGAGCGCGAGCAGTCGCAACGAGGGCCGGGCCGGTTCGCCGGCCTCGTCGGTCCCCACGACAGGCACGAGCAGCCAGGGGAAGAACGGGAGCCAGGAGCGTTCGACCTCGCCGCGGGCCAGACCGGAGCCGATGGCGAAGCCGACGCCGATCGCCGCGCCGAGGACGAACGGCCACCCGGGCGTGCGCCGGATGCGGCGCATCGCCGGCACGATGTGCGGCCCGCAGGCGAGGACCAGCACGACGAGGTCGAGCACCGCCCAGAGCAGCCACGATCGGTGCGGCCCGACCCGCACGGACCAGTCCGCCTGCGCGACGGTCAGCCCGTCCGGCCAGACGAAGCCGAGCGCCCGCGCCAGCGCGAACGGCGCCAGCGCGCCCAGCCCGAGCAACGCGATCGTCGTGGCCCGGCGGCGGATGAAGCAGACGACGAGCGGGATCGCGGCGAGCCAGCCGACGGCGTACGAGAACAGCGCCGCGATGCCGAGGACCGCGCCGGACGCGATCGCCCACCACGGCTTGCGGCCCGGCTCGGACGCCACGACGCCGAGCGCCACGAACACCGCGCAGAGCGCCGCCGTGACGCCGTCCATCGAGACCGCGACCCAGACGGCGTACGGCGCCAGCACCAGCACCGGAAGCAGCCGCCGGGTGGCGGCCTCGCCGCAGAGCGAACGCACCGCGACGGCGACGGCCGGCACGTGCAGGCAGCCGAGCGCGGTGACCACGACGCCGATCAACGCCGGGCGGGTGAGCCCGATCTTCGACAGCAGCCAGAGCAGCAGGACCGGCGCCGGCGGGTGGGTGCGGGTCGCGACGGAGTAGCCGGGCGCGTCGTCCACGAAGCCGCGGACGAAGCCGGCCGGGTCGTCTCCGACGGCGGGCACGTCGCGCAGGTACTCGTCGGGGTTCGCGATGGGGTACGTGAGGCCGTTGCCGCCGTCGACGACCGCGAGCGAGAGCGCCCAGGCGAGCGTGGCCAGCCAGGACAGCACGAGCAGCCGCCGCCAGCCCACGCGCTCGAGGAACCCGGAGCGCACGGCGGCCAGCACCAGGGCGGCGACCGCGGGCGCGAGGACCGTGCCGACCTCGACCTTGACGCGGTACTCGCCGGTGAACGGCGCCCCGGGCACGCCCACGCGCAGCCCCGCGGCCCGGGCAGCGAGCGCGAGGCCGATCCCCGCGGCACCGAGCAGCAGCCAGGTCGCCGCGTCGGCAGCGCGACGTTCTCGGGCGTTGGCCATCGGGTGGTTACGGTAGCGGGCCGCGCCCGGCCGGGTGACGATGGCGTGGTGCCGGACCTCGACCTCTCCGACGCCGCGGTCGCGACGCTCGCCGCGCGGGTGGAGGAGCAGCAGCGCGCGTTCGGGGCGATCCGGTACGGCAGCGTGTTCCGCGTCGGTGCCGGGCGGGTCGTGCTGAACCCGGACGCGCCGTTCGCGACGGCGAACTTCGCGGGGACGGTCACCGGATCGCCCGACGCGGCGGAGGCGACGCTGGCCCGGCTGCCGTCGATCTGGGCTGAGGTCGAGCTGTCGCCGGTGATCCTGCTCGACTCACCGTCCTGCCTGCCCGAGCTCCCGGTGGTGGCCGAGGAGAACGGCTACGAGGCGGTCGAGGAGTCGGCGGTGATGCTGCTCGCCGACCCGGCCGCACTGGTCGAGGCCGAGCCGGGCATCCGCACCCGCGTCGTCACGGAGCGGGACACGCCGGAGCTGCTCGCCGACGTGCTGGCGGACGCGTTCGGCTACCCGCCCGGCGTCGAGCGCTCGCTGGCGGCGGTGCTCGGCCAGCGGCTGGACGACCCGCGGGTCGAGGCGATCGTGGCCGACGACGGGGGAGCGGTGGCTGGGGCGGCGTTCGCGTTCGTGCGGGGCGACCTCGCGTACGTCACCGACACCGGCGTGCGCCCGGAGGCACGCGGTCACCGGCTCGGCCGGGCGCTCGGCAGCGCGGTCGCCGCCCGCTGCCTGCAGCGCGGCGCGCGGCGCGGTCGAGCGGTTCTGGTCCGGAATCGGGTTCGGTACCGCCTACACCGCTGTCACCTATCAATGGCGTGAATGACATCGGGTGTCCTGGGTACGTGCTTTCTGCAGCGTGATCATGCTCGGACGAAGCGGAGGGACGTCGTGGCGGATGCTCTGAGGAAGGGCAGCAGGGTCACCGGGGCCGAGCGCGACAAGCTCGCCGCGGACCTGCGGAAGAAGTACGACGCGGGGCAGAGCATCCGGACGCTCGCGTCCGCGTCGGGCCGCTCGTACGGCTTCGTGCATCGGATGCTCAGCGAGTCCGGCGCGACGCTGCGCGGTCGCGGTGGTGCGACGCGCGCCAAGGGGGACAACAAGTAGCTGACCGGAAACCGTTGTGCCGCAACGGTTTCCGGAACGTGCGGTCCCCTAACACAGACTTGGGTCGCACTTCCAGCATCCACGACACGCCGTGCTGCGTACGGCGTGTCGTCCCCGTTTCGGGCGGTGATCGCTACCACAATCCCCGGCAAGGGAGATAACCGGTCTCTCACGGTCGAGGAGGTTGCGGTGCCCGCACCTGCGAAGAAGGCGGCGAAGCCGGCAGCGAAGAAGACTGCGGCCGCCAGCGCCGCCAAGTCTGCGGCGAAGCCGGCCGCGAAGAAGGCGAGCGGCGCGACGAAGTCCGCCGCCAAGCCCGCGGCGAAGAAGTCGGCTGCCAAGCCGGCCGCCAAGGCGACGAAGTCGGCCGCGAAGCCGGCCGCCAAGGCGACGAAGGCGACGAAGGCCACGAAGGCGACCGGCGCGAAGGCGGCCGCGAAGAAGGGCGTAACCAAGGCGGCGGGTGCGGCGAAGAAGGCCGCGACGGCGACGAAGTCCGCGGCCAAGAAGGCGACCGGCGCGGCGAAGCCGGCGGCCAAGGCGACGAAGGCCACGAAGGCGACGAAGGCCACCGGCGGCGGCGCGAAGGCGGCCGCGAAGAAGGGCGCGAGCAAGGCCGCGGGCGCCGCGAAGTCGGCTGCCTCGGCGACCAAGTCGGCGGCCAAGGGCGCCGCCAAGAAGCCCGCTGCGAAGAAGCCCGCCGCGAAGAAGGCGACTGCCAAGAAGGCTCCGGCCAAGAAGGGCTAGCCAGCCCGCGCTCCGCGAAAGGGACGTGAGAAGTGCCCGCTCAGTTCGTGCTCAAGAAGGGGTCGACCGGGAAGTTCCGGTTCAACCTCGTCGCCCGCAACGGTCAGGTCATCGCGACGTCGGAGGCGTACGAGACCAGGGCCAAGGCACTGGCCGGAATCGAGTCGGTCCGGAAGAACGCCCCGGACGCGGTGCTCGTCGACGGCACCGCTCCGGCCGCGAAGCCGGCGGCCACGGCGACGCGCCAGGCCGGGACGGCGAGGACGACCGCGGCCAAGCTGGCGGCGGGACGTTCCCGCGCCGCCGGCCGGGCGACGGGTGCGACGACGAGCGGCACGTCCGCGGGGCCGATCGCCGGCCCCGGCGGCCGGACGGCGGCGGACGTGAAGCCGCAGTCGGCCCGTGGGCAGCGGTCTCCGAAGAAGCCTCCGGCGGTGACGCCGGAGGACGCCAAGGGGTCCGGCGGCGGCCGCAAGCCGGCGGCGGCGAAGGCCCTCACGCGGGCCGTGAAGAAGGTCACGTCCCGCACGTAACGACCCGCACCGCGCCACGGGCCGTTCCCTCTACCCGAGGGGGCGGCCCGTGGTCGTGTTAGATGGCCCGGTGACTCCTGACGAGCTCGCGGAGGTCGGCCTGCGGCTCGACGTCGCCGGAGCCGTCGCGACCGTGACGCTCGACCGGCCGGACCGCCGCAACGCGCAGACGCCCGCGATGTGGACCGCGCTCGCCCGGCTGGGGCGCGACCTGACGGGCGATGTCCGCGTCGTCGTCGTGACCGGGACCGGGCCGTCGTTCTCGGCCGGGCTCGACCTGCAGATGTTCACGCCCGAGGGCATTCCCGGCGCGCCGTCGTTCGTGGACATCGCGCGGGCCGCGGACGACGAGGCGGACGTGACCATCGCGGCGTTCCAGGAGGCGTTCAGCTGGCTGCTGCGGCCGGACCTGCTGACCGTCGCTGCCGTGCGCGGACACGCCGTCGGCGCCGGCTTCCAGCTCGCGCTCGCCTGCGACTTCCGGGTCTGTGCCGACGACGCGCAGTTCACGATGGCCGAGGTGACCCGCGGCATCGTGCCGGACCTCGGAGGCACCGGGATCCTCGCCGAGCTGGTCGGCTACTCGCGCGCGCTGGAGATCTGCGTCACCGGCCGTCGGGTCTCCGCGAACGAGGCGATGGGGATCGGCCTGGCCAACGTCGTCGTCCCCGGCGAGGAGCTGGACGCGACGGTCGCCGACCTCGTCGCCGCACTGCTCGCCGCGCCGCGCGACGCGGCGGTCGAGACGAAGGCGTTGCTGCGGGCGGCGCGGCTGCGGTCGCTGGACGAGCAGCGTTCGTACGAACGCGCCGCGCAGCTGCGTCGGCTCCGCGACCTCGCCGGCCTAGGGGAGTAGGTCGATGGACCTCACGCTCGACGACGAGCAGCGCGCGGCGCAGGCGACGTTTCGGCGGTGGGTGGACGAGGTCGTCATCCCGCGCGCCCAGGAGAACGACCGCCTCGAACGGTTCCCGCAGGAGGCGCTCAACGGCCTGCGCGAGACCGGCCTCATCGGCCTCACCATCGACGAGAGGTGGGGTGGCGGGGGCGCCGACCCGATGTCGTACGCGCTGCTGATCGAGGAGCTCGGCCGCGGCGACGCCAACGTCCGTTCGATCGTCTCTGTCCACCTCGGCCTGGTCGCGGGCTCGATCAAGCGGTGGGGGACGGAGGAGCAGCAGGCGCGCTGGCTGCCCGGCATGGCGACCGGCGAGACGCTCGGCTGCTTCTGCCTCACCGAGCCCGACCACGGCAGCGACCCGGCGTCGTTGCAGGCGACTGCGCGGCGCGAGCCGAACGGCGGGTACGTCATCGACGGCCGGAAGATGTTCATCACGAACGGCGGCATCGCCGGCGTCGCGCTCGTCATGGCGCGGACCGGCGGGCCGGGCGCGAAGGGGATCAGCGCGTTCCTGGTGCCGACGGACACGCCCGGCTGGTACACGCGGGCGGTGCACGGCAAGCTCGGCATCCGTTCGTGCGACACCGCCGAGGTCATGCTCGACGGCGTGCGGGTGGGCCCCGAGGCGCTGCTCGGCGAGGAGGGCGTCGGGCTCAAGGTCGCGCTGTCCGCGCTGGACGAGGGCCGGTTCTCGCTGGCCGCATCGTGCACCGGGCTCGCGCAGGCTTGCCTCGACGCGATGACGTCGTACGCGACGCAGCGCCGGCAGTTCGGCCGGCCGATCGCGCAGTTCCAGCTGGTGCAGGAGCTCATCGCGGACACCGCGGTCGACGTCAGCGCCGCGCGGCTGCTGACCTGGCAGGTCGCCGACAAGATGCAGCGCGGCGAGCGGTACACGCTCGAGGCGTCGATGGCGAAGTACTTCGCCTCCGAGGCCGCGGTGCGCTCCGCCAACGCCGCGGTGCAGGTGCACGGGGGCTACGGGTACGTGGACGAGTTCGTCGTCGGCAAGCTGCTGCGCGACGCGCGCGTGACGACGTTGTACGAGGGCACGTCGCAGATCCAGAAGCTGCTCATCGGCCGCGCCATCACGGGCGAGAGCGCGTTCGGGTGACCGACGACGTGGTCGTCCTCTGGCGGCCCGTCAACCAGGCCGAGCTGGACCTCGTCGCGGCGAGCGGGTGGCGCGCGTGGCCGCCGCGGCTGCCGGAGCAGCCGATCTTCTACCCGGTGACCAGCGAGGAGTACGCGACGCGGATCGCGCGCGAGTGGAACGTCGCGGCGTACGGCGCCGGTCACGTCACGCGGTTCGCGGTGCGAGCGTCGTTCCTCGCGAGCTACGAGGTGCACGAGGCCGGTGGCCGTGACCTCACGGAGTACTGGATCCCGGCCGAGGACATCGACGAGCTCAACGCGAACATCGTCGGCGTCATCGAGGTCGTCGCGACGTATCGCGCCTGAGGGGGCCCGAACGCCGCCCGGGGGCGCGGCTCGCGCGGCCGCGCCCCCGGACTGCCTGTCCCTGAGGTCAGGTGGCGCAGATCAGGCGGTACGGCCGGCCGGCGATCGAGCCGCCACCGGTGACGCACGGACCGTCCGGCGTCCAGTACACGTACGTGCACCC
The DNA here is from genome assembly GCA_035536815.1 of Frankiaceae bacterium. Classification (GTDB taxonomy): domain Bacteria; phylum Actinomycetota; class Actinomycetes; order BP-191; family BP-191; genus BP-191. The sequence continues at coordinate 46,328 of DATLNJ010000090.1, read as the reverse complement.
GTCGTACACCGGGTCCCGGTCCTCGCAGACCGTGATCGGGTCGGCGCTCGCCGAGCCGCCGAACAGCGACCCCGCCACCGCCGCCAGCCCGATCGCGTACTTGATGCGCTTCATGGAGTTCCCCCTCCGATTACTCCGCCCGCCGATCTGACAGGCGGTGCGGGCAGCCTGCGCCCGGGTTCGCGCGGCGTCCAGGGAGGTAGGTGGCGGGTCGCCGTCAATGACGGGAAGTTTTCGTCACACCCCTCCGTTAGCGTGCACGTCATGGCGAACTGGCAGATGCTGCACAGCTTCCGGTCGGACCGGTCAGTGGCGAAGCAGAAGCTCGCGCCCGGCACGGTGCGCCGAGTGCTCGCGTTCGCGCGACCGTACCGCCGCGAGCTGGTCGTCTTCGTGTCGCTCGTCGTGCTCGCCGCCGGCGTCTCCGTCATCACGCCGCTGCTCGTCCGCCGGCTCCTCGACGACGCGATCCCCAACCGTGACCTCGGCCTGGTCCGGGACATCTTCCTGCTCTACGCCGGCCTGGTGATCCTCGACGCGGGGCTGATGCTGGCCAACCGCTGGTACTCCTCACGTATCGGCGAGGGGCTCATCTTCGACCTGCGCACGCAGGTGTTCGACCACGTGCAGCGGATGCCGGTGGCGTTCTTCACCCGCACCCAGACCGGCGCGCTCGTCAGCCGCCTCAACAACGACGTCATCGGCGCGCAGCAGGCGTTCACGTCCACGCTGTCCGGGGTCGTGGCCAACGTCATCATGCTGACCGCCACCGTCGGCGTGATGCTCTCGCTCAACTGGCAGATCACCGTGCTGTCGCTGGTGCTCGTGCCGGTGTTCGTGCTGCCCGCGCGCCGCGTCGGGGCGAAGCTGCAGGAGATCACCCGCGAAGGCATGGCGCTCAACGCGTCCATGAACACCACGATGACCGAGCGGTTCAACGTCGCCGGCGCGCTGCTCGTCAAGCTGTTCGGCCGCCCCGACGGCGAGGCGCGCGACTTCTCCGACCGGGCCGGCCGGGTGCGCGACATCGGCATCCAGTCGGCGATGTTCAGCCGGACGTTCTTCGTGGCGCTGACGCTGGTCGCGGGGCTGGCGCAGGCGCTGGTCTACGGCCTCGGCGGCCGGTTCGCGGCGCAGGGCACGCTCACCGTCGGCACCGTGGTCGCCCTGGCGCAGCTGCTCGGCCAGTTGTACGGGCCGCTGACCCAGCTCTCCAACATCCGCGTCGACGTCATGAGCGCGCTGGTGTCGTTCGAGCGGGTCTTCGAGATCCTCGACCTGCCGCCGATGATCGCCGAGAAGCCCGGCGCCGCCGAGCTGCCGCGCGAGGCGGCGACGATCGAGTTCGAGCACGTGGACTTCCGCTACCCGAGCGCGAGCGAGGTGTCGCTCGCGTCGCTGGAGTCGGTCGCCGTCCTCGACAGCGCGCCGGCGCAGCAGGTGCTCTACGACGTGTCGTTCACCGCGCCCGCGGGTTCGCTGGTCGCGCTGGTGGGCCCGTCCGGCGCCGGGAAGACGACGATCTCGATGCTGCCGACGCGCATGTACGACGTGCTGTCCGGCAGCGTGAAGCTCGGCGGGACGGACGTGCGCGACGTGACGCTGCAGTCGTTGCGCGACGCGATCGGCGTCGTCACGCAGGACGCGCACATGTTTCACGACACCATCCGCGGCAACCTGCTCTACGCGCGCCCCGAGGCGAGCAGCGACGAGCTGATCGCGGCCTGCCAGGCGGCGCAGATCTGGGACCTCGTCGCGTCGCTGCCCGACGGGCTCGACACCGTCGTCGGCGACCGCGGCTACCGGCTCTCCGGCGGCGAGAAGCAGCGCCTCGCGATCGCGCGGCTGCTCCTCAAGGCGCCCGGCGTCGTGATCCTCGACGAGGCCACCGCACACCTCGACTCCGAGTCGGAGCTGGCCGTGCAGGAGGCGTTGAAGACCGCGCTGGCCGGCCGGACGTCGCTCGTCATCGCGCACCGGCTGTCCACGATCCGCGAGGCCGACCTCATCCTCGTGGTCGAGGACGGCCGGATCGTCGAGCAGGGGCGGCACGACGAGCTGCTGGACCGCGACGGCGTGTACGCCGGCCTGTACCGCACGCAGTTCGAGCGGCAGGCGCGGCTGGACGAGGACGCCGCCGGCGTCGTCTCCTGAGCGGTGCCGTCCCGCTCGGTGACCGCCCGAGGGTGCCACTGCTCCGCTGCGCCGGCACGCCGGCGTAGCGTCGGGTCGCCGAAACGAGAGCCGCCCGCGTGACGCGGGCGGCTCTCGCTGGAGGTCGGTGCGGCTAGACCGGCGGGCAGCCTGGCGCCGGCCACGGCACCGCGACCGAGCAGGTCGCGAGGTCCTTACCGGCGATTTGCAGCATCTTCGCGATCCGCGTGCCGGCGGAGTTCGCGCCGGGGTACTTGAGGTCGACGATCAGGTGCGTGATGTCCGCCGCGGCGAGGCCGGTGGCGGTGTTCAGCGCGCTGCCGGAGTCGCCGAAGACCGTCGCACCGGCCCAGTACAGCGCGTCGGTCTCATGGGCGTAGAGCACCTGGCCGGCGCGCGGCGTGCCACCGGTGCCGACGACGAGGCCGTGACCGGAGTGCACGACGGGCAGCAGCTCGGTGCCGCTCCAGGTGCCGGTCGGACCGCCGAAGTGCGCCATCGCGGGGCTGACCCAGCTGTTGAGCGCGGGGTTGATCTCCACGAGCGCGAAGTCGTTGCCGACGCCGCTGTCGACGCTCTTCACGGTGCGGCCGATGTTGACGAGCACCGGGTTCGGCGCGGTCGGCGTGACGGCAACCAGCGTGACCTGGTCGCCGACCTCGGTGCAGTGGCCGGCGGTGCCGATGTAGAGCTGCTGCGCCGGGTCGAACGCCGTGGAGCCGGCCTTGGCGGACACGACGCTGCGGTCCTTCGGGCCGCTGCGCGGCTTCTTGCCGCCCGTGGTCGACGTGGTGCCGCCCTGGAAGATGAAGTTCATCGTGCAGCCGGCGGGCGCGATCATCCACGACCCGGGCCGGATGCCGACGAAGCCGAGGCCGGACGCGGGAATGTCCTCACGGGCACCGGCGGGCAGCGGCACGCCCTGGGGGCCCGCCGCGAGGACGCGGCGGTGCAGGTCCGGCGTGTACCAGGTCGGCGTCTCGGCCTTGAGTTCGCGGTAGACGGGGCGGGCGGCGGTCGCGCCGGCCGGGGCGCCGGCAATGCAGGCCAGCACGGCGGTGCCGAGCGCGAGCGGAATCGTGGGACGCATGCGGGAACTCCCTTTCGGGACGGTGGCAGGCGATGATCAACTTCTGCCCGGGTTCGGGCTCCGCACACCGTAAACGACCGTTTTGTACCTTAGTGGTGACAATGTCCTACTTCCGGTCGGCGAAGGTCGCCGTGCTGACCCGGCCGGGCGGTCCGCTTGAGCTATGACTGCCCGCCCAGCTGGGCGGCGATGGCGGCGTGGTCGGCGTACACGGTCTCGACCGAGATGAGCCCGTCGCGCACCTCGAAGACGTGCAGCATCCGGAACGTCACCCGCCCCGAACGCCCCGGCGCGCCGAACAGCCGGCCGTCGGCGAGCCACCCGGCCCACTCCATCTCGTCGACGACGAAGCCGTCGCCGTACCACCGGTGCAACGGCGTCACGCCGGAGGGCTTGGTGTCGGCGATCACCTGCTCGTAGAAGGGGCGGACCGCCGCGCGCCCTACTAGCGGTCCGAAGGTCGCACCGACGACGTGGTGCCGGACGTCCTCCGTCAGCGTGCCGAGCACGGCGTCGACGTCACCGCTCGCCTCCGCGCGGAAGTGCGCGTTGACGGCCGCGTCGAGTGCGCGGGTGTCCATGTCGTCTCCCTCGGGACCGCGCGGCGTCAGAGCGCCGGCATCGTGCCGCCGTCCACGGGGACGACGCAGCCGGTGACGTACGACGCCGCCGGCGACAGCAGGAACGCCGCCACCCGCCCGAACTCGGCCGGGTCGCCGTAGCGGCGCAGGGGGATGGCGGCCTCGTGCCGCGCGCGGGCCGCCGCGGCGTCGCCGGTCAGCGCGTCCAGCTCGGCCACCCGATCCGTCGCGGTCCGCCCCGGCAGCAGGCCGAACACGCGGACGCCGCGCGGGCCGACCTCGTTGGCGAGGGTCTTCGCGACCATCGCGAGGCCGGGCCGCAGGCCGTTGCTGATGGCCAGGTCGGGCAACGGCGCGCGGACCGAGCTGGACAGCACCAGCCCGATGGCGCCACCGTCGGTGACGCGCGTCGCGACGGTGCGCGCCAGCCGCACCGCGCCGAGGAACACCTGCTCGAACGCCAACCGCCACGCGTCGTCGTCCGTGGCGAGGACCCCGCCCGGGGTCGGGCCCCCGACGGAGACGAGCGCGCCGTCCAGCCGCCCGAAGCGGGTCAGCGCGGCGCCCACCAGATGGTCGGCGAGGGCCGGGTCGCCGAGCTCGCCCGGCACGCCCTCCGTGCGCTCCGCGCCGAGCGCGGCAACCGCGTCCGCGAGCGAGCCGGGGGAGCGGCCGTTGAGCACGACGTACGCACCGTCGGCCGACAGCGCCTCGGCGGTGGCGCGGCCGAGGCCGCGCGACCCGCCGGTGACGACGTAGCAACGACCGGCCAGCCCGAGGTCCATGCCGGCCAGCCTAGGACCCCGGCCGGACCGCTACCCGGTAGTGGCCGCCGGTCCGGCCGAACGGGTACAGCACGCGGATCTCGCGCCCGTCGAGCCCGGTCTCGACCAGCCCGTCGATGCGCTCGACGGCGAGCCGGTCCGGACCCCGCCAGACGTACCGCCCACCTGGCAGCGCGCCGCCGATCTGGGAGCCGGTCGCCACGTCCACCACGAACGACTCGGCGCTGGTCCCGCCGTTGTCGAGGACGACCAGGCGGGTCCCGTCCGGCGACCACGAGTACGCCGAGGCGAGCAGCCAGCGCTCGGCGGCGCCGAGTCGCCGCACCGGCCCGCCGTCGAGCGGTACGAGGTCGATGCCGGCCGGGTCGCCGCGGTCGTCGACCGCGCTGACCGCGAGGGTCTGCCCGTCCGGCGCCCACCCCAGACCGGCGCCCAGGTGCCCGTGCCGGATGTACCGCGACTCGCCGGTCACGGTGTCCAAGACCCAGAACCCAGCCGACGTGATGCCGGGGTCCGACGGGTCGGTGACGGCCACCCGGCGGTTGTCCGGCGCCCACGCGATCTCCGGGAAGTTGTCGGCGGCGGGTAGCGCGAACCCCTCGACGGTCCGCCGCGCGCCGTCGAGCACCAGCACGTCGACCGTCTGGCCGACCACGAGCGCGACCTTCCGTCCGTCAGGCGACAGGGCGGCGGCGTCCACCGGTCCGGTGCCCTGCTCCGCCCGCGCGGTGCTGCCCACGGTCGCCGCGTAGTGCATGTACCTGGGGAGGCTCTGGTCGTCGGCCCAGAACACGTCGTACGCCTTGCCGGGCGACGCCGGCCGCACCTGGTCCACCCGCCCCAGGACGACGGTCGTACCGAGAACGAGCGCGAGGGTCGCGACCGCTACGGCGCCGACCCGGCGCTGCCTCCGGCGCCGCGCGCCGCGCGTCACCCGCGCCGCCAGGTCCACCGGCCGCGCCTCGGCCGCCAGGTCCTCGAACGCGTCGCGCAACGAGCCGTTCACGCGCCCACTCCGTTCCCGACGAGGTCGGCCAGCTCCGGGGCTCCCTCGCGCAGCCGGCGCAGCGCCAGCGCGGTCTGGCTCTTGACGGTGCCGGCCGAGCAGCCGAGCACCTCGGCGGTCCGTGCTTCGCCGAGGTCCTCGAAGAACCGCAGCACGAGCACCGCGCGCTGCCGCGGTGTCAGCCGGGCCAGTGCGGCGCGGAGCGCGAGCCGGGTGTCGGCGGCGCCGTATGGGTCCGGACCGGCGCCGTCGGGGACGGCCGCGGTGACCTGCTCCGCGAACTTCGCCCGCCGCCGCCACCGGTCCACCTGGAGCCGGTACATGACGGTTCGCACGTACCCGTCGGCCGAGTCGTTCCGCACGAGGTGGCGCCAGCGGCCGGCGGTGCGTTCGAGCGCCGACTGCACGAGGTCTTCGGCGGCGTGCTGCTCACCGGTGAGCAGGTACGCGACCCGCAGCAGCCCTGGCGTGCGCGTCCGGACGAAGTCGTCGAAGGTCGGCGCGGTCATCACTCCCCCTCAGACGAACGGCGCCACGATTCGGTTGGAGGCTACGCCGCGCCGATTCGCGCGCAAGTCAGCGCCGGACCGCGGACTCCACGAGGTCCAGCACGGCGTCGAGGTCGGCCGAGGACTGGCCGGTGGCGCGGTGCAGCACCAGGCCGTCGAGGACGAGCAGCAGGAACGCCACCTGCGTCTCGACCGGCACGTCGTCGCGGACCGCGCCGGCCTCGCGTTGCCGCTCCAGCCGGTCGCGGGCGGCCCGCGCGAGCTTCGCCGTCCGCGCCTGCCAGCGCCGCCGGAACGCCGCGTCGCTGCGCATCCGCCGGACGACCTCGAGCTGCGTGCCGAGCCAGCCGGCGTCGCGGTCGCGCAGCTCGCGCATGACCTGCACCAGGCCGTGCTCGGCCACCGTCTCCGCCATCCGCCGGGCGTCGTCCTCGGCGACCGCGAGGAACAGCGCCTCCTTGTCGCGGAAGTGGTGGAAGATCGCGCCGCGGGACAGGCCGGTCTCGTCCTCCAGCAGCCGCACCGTCGCGCCCTCGTAGCCCCAGCGCGCGAATGCGCGCCGCGCGCCGTCGAGGATCTCCCGCCGCCGCGCTTCAAGGGTCTCCGCACTCACCTTCGGCACGCTGCCAGCGTACTGCCAAGAAAACCGTACGTCCGTCTTGCTTCATGGACGGCGCGGCCGTACGCTGCCGGTGCACCCCGGGCGGCGACCCGCGCCGACCCGCGCAGACCGCGAGGAGCCCGCCGATGAGCGACGGCCTGTTCACCCCTGTCGAGCTGGTCGAGGCGCTGTACGACCGCCTTCCCGAGCGGGTGGCGACGGCGCGGCGGCGGCTCGGACGGCCGGTGACGTACGCCGAGAAGGTGCTGTTCGCGCACCTGCGCGACCCGGAGACGGCCGGCGTCGAGCGCGGCACCGACTACGCCGAGTACCAGCCGGACCGGGTGGCGTTGCAGGACGCGACCGCGCAGATGGCGTTGCTGCAGTTCATGACGGCGCGGCTGCCGCGCGTCGCCGTGCCGACCACGGTGCACTGCGACCACCTGATCCAGGCCGAGCACGACGCGACCCGCGACCTGCTGACCGCGAACGAGGCGCACCGCGAGGTGTACGAGTTCCTGCGCTCGGCGTCCGCGAAGTACGGCATCGGCTTCTGGGCGCCCGGGTCCGGGATCATCCACCAGGTCGTGCTGGAGCACTACGCGTTCCCCGGCGGCCTGATGCTCGGGACCGACTCGCACACGCCGAACGCCGGCGGGCTCGGCATGGCGGGGATCGGCGTGGGCGGGGCGGACGCCGTGGACGTGCTGACCGGGCGGCCGTTCGGCGTGCGGGTGCCGCGGCTGGTGGGCGTCCGGCTGACCGGAGAGCTGAACGGCTGGGCGAGCGCGAAGGACGTGATCCTCACGCTGGCCGGGCTGCTCACCGTGAAGGGCGGCACCGGGGCGGTGGTCGAGTACTTCGGCCCGGGCGCGCGCACGCTGTCGTGCATCGGCAAGGCCACGATCTGCAACATGGGCGCCGAGCTCGGCGCGACCACGTCGGTGTTCCCGTACGACGCCAAGATGGCGGCGTACCTGGCCGCGACCGGGCGCGCGGACCTCGCCGCGCTGGCGGACGGCGTCGCGGAGCACCTGCGGGCCGACGACGATGTCGAGGTACACCCCGAGCGGTACTTCGACCGGGTGGTCGAGCTCGACCTGTCGACGGTCGAGCCGCACGTGACCGGCCCGCACACGCCGGACCTGACCCGGCCGGTGTCGCGGGTGGCGGCCGACGCCGCGGCGCACGACTACCCGGTGGCGTTCACGGCCGCGCTGGTCGGGTCGTGCACGAACTCCTCCTACGAGGACATGAGCCGGGCCGCGCACGTAGCCCGGCAGGCCGCGGCACACGGCGTACGCGCGCGGACCCCGTTGCTCGTGACGCCCGGGTCCGAGCAGGTGCGCGCGACCATCGCGCGGGACGGGCAGCTCGCCGCGCTGGAGGACATCGGCGCGACGGTGCTCGCGAACGCCTGCGGCCCGTGCATCGGCCAGTGGCAGCGCACCGACCTGCCGCCGGGGACCCGCAACTCGATCCTCAACACGTACAACCGCAACTTCCCGAAGCGCAACGACGGGCGGGCGGAGACGCTGTCGTTCATCGCGTCGCCGGAGCTGGTCGTCGCGCAGGCGCTGGCCGGCCGGCTCGACTTCAACCCGATGACCGACCCGCTGGTGGGGCAGAACGGCGAGGCGTTCCTGCTGGCGCCGCCGGTGGCGCCGGAGCTGCCGGAGTCGTTCGACCCGGGGGAGTCCGGCTACGTCGCGCCGCCCGCCGACGGCTCGGCCGTCGAGGTCGTCGTGCACCCGGGCAGCGAGCGGCTGCAGGTGCTGGAGCCGTTCCCCGCGTGGGACGGCGCGGACCTCCTCGACTGCCCGGTGCTGCTCAAGGCGGCCGGCAAATGCACGACCGACTCGATCAGCCCGGCGGGGCCGTGGTTGCGCTTCCGCGGGCACCTCGACCGGATCAGCGACAACCTGTTCAGCGGCGCGGTCGACGCGTTCACGGGCGAGACCGGCCGCGGGGTCAACGCGCTCACCGGCGCGACGGAGCCGTTCGCCGGCATCGCGCGCGACTACCAGCGCAAGGGGCTGCGCTGGGTCGCGGTCGGCGACGAGAACTACGGCGAGGGGTCCAGCCGCGAGCACGCCGCGATGGAGCCGCGCTACCTCGGTGGCGTCGCGATCCTGGCACGGTCGTTCGCGCGCATCCACGAGACGAACCTCAAGAAGCAGGGCGTGTTGCCACTGACGTTCGCCGACCCGGCGTCGTACGACCTGATCCGCGCCGGCGACCGGCTCGACGTGCTCGCGCTGGCCGGCCTGGCGCCCGGCCGGCCGGTGACGATCGTGGTGCGGCACGCGGACGGCACGTCGGACACGGTCGAGACGACGCATACGCTGTCCGCGGAGCACGTTGCGTGGTTCCGCGCGGGCTCGTCGCTGAACGTGCTGACCGGGAGGTAGCGATGCCGTACGGGATGCGCCTGCTCATGGCGCTCGTGGGCGGCGCGATGTTCGTGACCGGCGCGCTGCTCGGCGTGGACATGATCGCGCGCAAGGAGCTGTACGACGGCGGATTCTCCGGTGCCGCGGTAGTGTCCGGGATCGGCTTCGGGATGCTGTCGGCGGCGCGCGTCCGGCGCGACGAGTAGTGGTGACGGCTGGCGCGGTCGTCGTCGTCGCGGGGCTGCAGGCGGTCGGCAAGTCCACCGTCGCGCGGCTGCTGGCGCAGCGTTACGAGCGCGGCGCGTACGTCGAGGGCGACGTCTTCTACCGGATGGTCGTGTCCGGCCGGGCCGACATGACGCCGGCGCCGTCGGACGAGGCGATCCGGCAGCTGCGGCTGCGGTACCGGCAGCAGGCGCTGGTTGCGGCGTCGTTCGCGACGGAAGGGTTCGTGGCGGTGCTGGCGACCGTCGTGGACGCCCGGCACGCCGCGCTGCTCGCGGACGAGGTCGCGCCGCACGACCTGCGGCTGGTGTGGCTGGACGCGCCGGACGACGTCGTCGCGGCGCGCGAACGCGAGCGGGCCACGCACGCGTACGACGGCTGGCTGGCGCCGGACGGCGACCTCGTCGCCGCGGTCGGTCGGCTGCGCGCGCAGGTCGGCCCGCCGCCGCCCGGCGCGCTCGTCGTCGACACGACCGGCCGGACGCCTGACCAGACGGCGGCCGACGTGTACGAGGCGCTGCGTTAGAACGTGATGACGGTGCGGGCGCCCTCGCCGGCCTCCATCGCGGCCAGCGCGTCGTTGACGCCGTTGAGCGGGACGCGGGCCGTGATGAGGCTCTCGAGGTCGAGGGCGCCGGACTTGTAGAGCGCGAGGATGCGCGGGAAGTCGCGCGCCACGTCGGCCGAGCCGTAGACGCAGCCGATGATGGATCGCGCCTGGAAGAACAGCTCCAACGCGCTGAATGACACGTGGTCGTCGTGCCGACCCGCGCCGACGACGACGACCTTTCCGCCGCGCCGCGCCGACCGGTACGCCGTGCGGATCGTCTGCGACCGGCCGATCGCCTCGAACACGTGGTCGGCGCCGCGGCCGTCGGTGAAGGCGCGGACGGCGGCCTCGACGTCGTCGTTGCCGTCCACGGTGTCGGTGGCGCCGAGGCGCGCCGCGAGCGCGCGCTTCGCGGCGTTGAGGTCGACCGCGACGATCCGCTCGGCGCCCGCGTGCCTGGCGCCCTGCACGATCGACAGCCCGACGCCGCCGCAGCCGATGACCACGACTGAGTCACCGGGCGTCACGCGCGCGGTGTTGTGCACCGCGCCGAAGCCGGTGGTCACCGCGCACCCGACCAGCGCCGCCACCTCGAACGGCACGTCCTCGGGGATCTTCACGACTCCGCGTTCGAGGACCAGCGTCTCCTCGGCGAACGCGCCGCTGCCCAGCACGGGCACGACGCGTTCGCCGTCGAGGGTGGCGTACGGCGCGTCCAGCGCGTCGGCGGCCGCGCGTTCGCACAACCACGGCTCGCTCTTGCCGCAGAAGAAGCAGGCGCCGCAGGAGGGTGTCCAGTTGAGGGTGACGTGGTCGCCGGGCCGGACCGAGGTGACGTTCGCCCCGACCTCGGTGACGACGCCGGCGCCTTCGTGGCCGGGTACGGCGGGCAGCTTGTGCCGCAGACCGCCGCGGATGATCGACAGGTCGGAGTGGCAGACGCCGGTCGCCGCGAGCCGCACCCGCGCCTGGTCCGGACCGGTGGGGTCGAGCTGGATGTCGACGAGGTCGAGGGGCGCGGAGGTGTCGCGCAGGACGGCGGCCCTGGTCATGGCGCCGAGCCTAGCCAGCGGCGGCGGCCCGCCGCCGCGCGAAGCCGCCCTCAGCGGGGGTGCATCCGCTGGGGGCGGCTTCGCGGGTGTCTACCGAGTTGCTACGGCAGGCAAACCGGCTGCGACGGGCCGATGTTTCCGGACACACCGGCGCGGAAGTACAGCCGCGCGTTCGCGCAGTTGCCGACCAGGCTGGCGCAGGGGCCAACGCCCGCCGGGCCGGTCTCTACCGGGTAGCACTCCGCGCTGGCCGGGGCGGCGAGCACGAACATGCCGCCTGCCACGGCTCCGGCGGCGGCGAGCGTGACGGCCTTACGGGTGAACTTGCGCATGCTGCGCTCCATCTCTTGCACCATTGAGGCGCGGGGTGAGGGGAAAGGGCGAACGAGGACTACGCGCGAACGCGCCGTCGTCGCCGAAAGAGTCCGTCGAACGGGACTGTCACCTGCCACACGACGCGGCAGGCCCTCGTCCAATCAACCTCAGCGGAGACCCGGCGTACAGGCACAAAGGGGTTGCGGCGGCGGAGGTCCGGACTGGCGCCGCGCGCCGCCCGTGCGGCGTAGAGTGCGCCGCCGGAGGTGGGTCGTGGCGATCACGGTGAACGTCGAGCAGGTCACGTCGGTGCGGATCGGCGACGAGTGGACGGCGGTGCTGCCGGGTTCGTTCGTCATCGACTCGCTCGCCTGGACGCAGGGCGGCGGCGAGGTCGGCAACCGCGAGATGGGCTTCCAGGCCGCGCTGGCCGGCGGCGGCGGGATGGTCGCGGCACCGCTGTCGGCGCTCACCGGCGTGCGGTACGCCACCGACGAGTGACCGACCCCGCCGGCGTCGTCCGCGCGGGCTACGACGCGATCGGGCACCGCTACCACGCGGTCTCCCACGCCGACCCGGTGCGGATCGCGTACGTCACGGCGTTGCGCGACCGGCTCCCGGCCGGCAGCCGCGTCGTCGAGCTGGGCTGCGGGCCCGGCGACCCGGCGACCCGCCTCCTCAGCGAACGCCACCGTGTCGTCGGCGTCGACCTGTCGGCCGGGCAACTGGCGATCGCGCGCGAGAAGGCGCCAGCCGCCGCGCTCGCGCAGGCCGACATGACGCGGCTGTCGGTGCGGCCGGGGTCGGTGGACGCGGTGGCGTCGTTCTACGCCTTCGGGCACCTGCCCGCCGCCGCGCACGCCCCGCTCGTCGCCGCGATCGGGACGTGGCTGCGGCCCGGCGGCGTGCTGGTGACGAACTTCCCGCTGTCCGCCGGCGACGGCGGTACGGACGAGTGGCTCGGCGTGCCGATGTTCTTCGGCGGCATCGGCCGGGAGGCGATGCTCGCGGCGCTGGACGCCGCCGGGCTCGCCGTCGAGTCGCTGGACCGGCACGGGCCCGAGGGCGACCGCTTCGACTGGGTGGTCGCTACGCGTCGGGCCGGCGCAGGTGCAGCAGCACCGTAGCCAGGACGCTGGACAGCAGCGAGGCCGCGAGCACCGCCATCTTCGCGTGCTCGGCCGTCTGCCCCTCGAACGCCAGCTCGGCGAGCAGCAGCGACACGGTGAAGCCGACGCCGCCGAGCGCGCCGAGCGCGAGGGTGTCGTACGTCCGCACGCCGGGCGGCATGGTCGCCCCCGCCGCCGTGGCCACGCGGACGCCACCGACGATGCCGAGCAGCTTGCCGGCGACCAGGCCGAGGAAGACGGCGATCGCGATGCGGTCGCCGGTGGCCGCGCGCAGCACGTCCCCGGACAGCGCGACGCCGGCCGCCGTGAACGCGAACAGCGGCACGACCAGCCCCGCCGACCACGGCTGCAGCAGGTGCTCCAGCCGTTCGGCGGGGGACTGCTCCTCGTCCTCGTCGGCGCGGACCCTGGTCAGCAGGCCGAGCGCCACGGCGGCGACGGTCGCGTGGATGCCCGCCTCGTGGATGAAGACCCACGCGACGACGGCAAGCGGGACGTAGAGCCACCACGCCGTGACCCGGCGGCGCTGCAGGGCGGCGTAGACCGCGAACGCCGCGAGCGCGCCGAGCAGCGGCAACGGCGCCAGGCCGCTCGCGAAGAACACCGCGATGACGAGAATGGCGCCCAGGTCGTCGACGACCGCGAGCGACAGCAGCAGGACGCGCAACGACGCCGGGTACCGCTCGTGCGCGATGGCCAGCACGCCGAGCGCGAACGCGATGTCGGTCGCCATCGGCACCGCCCACCCGCGGCCACCGCCCTCGGCGCCCCAGGCCACGAGGAGGTAGACGGCCGCGGGCACGACCATCCCGGCGATCGCCGCGACGACGGGCAGCGCCGCGCGCCGGCGGTCGGACAGCTCACCCACGACCAGCTCGCGCTTCACCTCGAGGCCGGCCACGAAGAAGAACAGCGCGAGCAGACCCTCGGAGATCCAGTGCGCCAGGTCGAGCGTGATCGGGCCGAGCGTCAGCTCGGTGTGGCGGAACGTCTCGTACGCGTCGCGCAGCGGGGTGTTCGCGACGACGAGAGCGATGGCGGCCGCGACGAGCAGGATGCCGCCGCCGACGGTCTCGACGCGCAGGTACTCCACGACGGTACGGGCGCGGGACTCGCGCACCACGGGAACCTCCGGGGTCGGCGAAAGGGGATCGCCGACCAGGCTTCCCGGCACACCGCGGGCATCGTACCGAGCGGGATCGCCGGCGCGCTCCCGGAAATACGCGAGCGCGGCGCGGCCGGTGCGGGCCGCGCCGCGCCCGGGGAGTCGCGGGTCGGGGAGGGTCAGCCGCCGTCGGCGACGGGGCCCCCGGTCGAAGCGGGCGACCCCGGCAGCCGGTGCGGCGCCGCCTGCACGATGAAGACCGGCGCGCCCTGCGGGACCAGCGGGTACAGCGCCTCGACGTCCGGCATCCGCATCCGGATGCAGCCGTGGCTCACCGAGTAGCCGATGGAGTTCCACGCCGGCGTGCCGTGGATCCGGATGCCGGGGGCGCTGAGGTTGAGGGCGCGGGTGCCGAGCGGGTTGTTCGGGCCGGGGCCGATCCTGGCGGGCTCGTTCATCGACCACTCGGACCACGGGTTGACCCAGGTCGGCAGGTAGCGCTTGAGCGTGACCTCGAACCGGCCGGTCGGGGTGGCGTAGCGGGGCGAGCCGGTGGCCACGCCGAACGTCCGCGTGATCCGGCCGCCCTGGTACAGGTACAGCTTGTTCTCGCCGGCCCGGACGAGGACGGCGGTGTCGACCTCCCCGGTCCGCGGCGCGACCTCGGCCAGCGGGACCTGGCGCGACTTGCCGTCCGCCAGCGCCTGCGCGAACGCCGTCTCCACCGCCTTGGTGTCGACCGTGTAGCCGGTGCGCGACTGCGTGAACGTCAGCCAGCCGTTGGTGAGCGCCACGTCGGCGTCGCGCGGCGTGACGGCGTGCTCCTTGGCCGCGCGCTGCGCGAGCGCGGTGATCTTGCGCGGGTCGTACGCCGTCAGCTCGACGTCCTCCCGCGGCGAGGCGGTGCCGTCGGTGATGCGGTCCCACGCGCGGGTCAGCCAGTTGCCGCCGGACGCCGCCGCGAACGCGCGGTCCACCGCGGCGGCCGCGTCGTGCCGGACGCCGAGCTTGCGCAACGTCGTCGTGTACTTCTTGCCCCCGACGGTCACCGTCGCCGGCCGGTCCCACTCGCGTTCGACCGCGTCGGTCACGGCGTCGATCGCCGTGGCGCGGTCGAGGCGGGAGACGTCGACGCCGCCGATCTCGCTGCCGGAGGGGAGCAGGCCGCGCATCGCCGCGTCCTGCTGGTACGCCGCGTAGCCCGCGCCGGCCGGGGCACCGACGAGCAGGGCCACCAGGGTGACGGTCAGAGCGACCTTGGCCTTGCCGGGGATCCGCGTCACGTCGTTCGCTCCGTTCGCTGCACGCCGGATGCGCGCTCGCCAAGGAGTGACGCGGCGACGGCCGGGTTCGTTGCACCGTTCCCGGGGATCTTCGGGGTATGCGCCGGATCGTTATCGTCGGGACGATGGGCGCCGGCAAGACGACGGTCGGCCGGGCCCTCGCGGCACGCCTGGGATGGCGTTACTGGGACAACGACACCGAGCTGCGCCGGCGCACCGGGAGCTCGGCCGCCACCCTCGCGGCGGCGCACGGCGTCGACGAGCTGCACCGGATCGAGGCGGAGGTGCTCGCGGCCGGGCTGGCGCTGGCCGAACCGGCCGTGGTCGCCGCGCCGGGCAGTGTCGCTCTGCACCGCCCACCGCCCTTTCCCGATCCGGTCGTCTGGCTGCGCGCGAGCCCCGCGACGCTCGCCGCGCGGGTCGGCGCCGGGGACGGCCGCCCCGGGCTCGGCTCGCTCGCGGCGGTCGACGCGGCCCGGCGTCCGGGCTTCGCCGCGCTGGCGACGGTGACGGTCGACGTGGACGACCGGTCCGTCGCCGAGGTTGTCGACGCGATCCTGGCGCGTCTTGACGCATCCGGGCCAAAACTGTCACACGGGTCGGTTACCGTCGCCGGGTGCGATTCCCGACCGTCCTCGTAGCGCTCGCGCTGGCCGCCACCGCGTGCGGCTCGTCCGGCACCGGCACCCCGCGCGCCGCCGACCCGGCACCGGCCTCGTCGTCCGCCGCGTCCGGCACGCCGTCGGCGCGGCCGAGCGCCACGACCCGGCCGCCCGCGCCGACGAAGTCCGCGCGGCCGAAGCCGCCGCCACCCCCGGTCACCGCGCCGCCGGCTCCGCCGCCCGCGCCGCCGCCGCCGCCCGCCCCGCCGATCGCCACCAACCGGCGTTGCGAGACCCCGCCGCCCGCCTCGACCGGTGGCTACGGCCGCACGATCAGCCCGGCCGCGCCGCTCGACCTGCTCATCACCGGCGACTCGATGCAGGAGTCGATGGGGCCGCAGCTCACCGGCTACGCCAACGCCCGCAAGCGCACGGTCGCCGGCTGCACCGTCCCGAAGTACTCGACCGGCCTGGTGCGTGACGACTTCTTCGACTGGCCCGCGTACGCCAGGCAGCTCGCCGCCGACCGCGACCCGGAGGCGGTGTCGTTCATGATCGGCGGCAACGACGCACAGAACATGAGCGTCGGCGGCCGCATCCTCGAGGCCGGCTCGGCCGAGTGGGCGGCGGAGTACCAGCGCCGGGCCGCGGCCGTGATGGGGGCGTTCGCGAACGGCTCGCGCCGCGTCTACTGGATCGGGCTGCCCGTCGCGCGCTCGGACCGGCACACGCGGGTCTTCAAGGTCGCCAACGACGCCGTCCGCAAGGCGGCCAGCGGCGTCCCTGGCGTGCGGTTCGTGGACACGTGGGCGATGTTCGCGCCGAGCGGCCGCTACCAGGACTCGTTCGCGGACGAGTCGGGCCGGGTGCAGCGGATGCGCAGCAGCGACGGCATCCACCTGTCCACCGCCGGGGCGGGCTACCTGGCCCGGCGGATGCTCGGGATCCTCGACGAGGACTGGCACCTGCGCTGACGCGGGTACCCCACAACGAGGACCGGCACCCCGCCTGCGGGCCCGCGTGGGGTCCGCCGGCGAGGTGCCGGTCGTAGGTCGTAGCGCGCGCTCCTAGAAGATCCAGAGCAGCAGCAGGATGATGAGGATCAGTGCGATCACTCCTCCGCCGACGTACATCTGTCCACCTCCTCGCGCTTCTCGTCTCCGACCCCGTGATACCCGCTCCTGGACACGATCAAGACGAGGGAAGGCAGACCTAACCTTTCCGGATTCGGGAAGTCTGCCGCCGAATGGGGGGTTACGGTTGAGGTCGTTCGCGCCCCGCGTCCCCGGAGTCGCCGTGTCACGTCATGCGTCCGTCCCCAAGGTGGGCGGTCAAGCGTTGTCCGACGGCGTTCTCATGCGCGCCGGCGACGCCTGGGCGGTGGCCCGCCTCGACGGCTCCATCGAGATGGGCCGGCTCCCTGAGAACCGCTGGGCGCACGTCCCGCTGCTCCGCGTCCTCACCGGCCTCGGCCCGGCGCTGTTCCGCGGCCTGCGCGCGATGGGCGCCAGCGGCCGCAACCGCCAGCTGCCCCGCCGGGTCCGCTGGGCGCTGCCGCTGTTCGTCGCGGCGCCCCTGCTGCTCAACGCCGCCATCTCCCGCGCCCTCGGCGCCCCCACCGTGTGGGGCTGGCAGAGCGGCCTGACCGCCGTGCTGCTGGTCGGCGTGCAGCTCGTCGCGCTGCGCGTCGTCATGCCGCCGTCGATGTGGCGCTTCCACGGCGCCGAGCACAAGGCGGTCGCCGCCTACGAGCAGGGGCTCGACCTCGACGACCTGGACGCCGTACTCCGCACCTCCCGCGTCCACGACCGCTGCGGCACGAACGTCGTCGCCGTCCTCGTCGCCGGGTGCCTGCTGCCGTTGCCGTCGAGCGGCGCGTGGAGCCTGCTCACGTTCTTCACGATCTTCGCGCTGTCGGTCGAGGTCGTCTCGGCCGCGGCCCGGCGGCCGCGGTCGCCGCTGAGCCGCCTGGTGCTGGCCGGCGGGCACTTCCTGCAGCGCTACGTCACCACCGCCGAGCCGACCCGCGAGGAGCAGGCGGTGGGCGTCAAGGCGCTGCAGACCTGCCTCGCCATGCTCGCCGCTGACCGCCTCGCCAACGCCAAGCTGGACGAGCTCGAAGCGGCGTAACGCCGCCCCGTTCGGCTCCTGCCTCGCCCCACCGCGCGGTCTCCGCACGCTCCTCCTCCCGATTTCTGTCACACCTGGCCTCGACACTGGTCCGGCGGGACGATGGAGGAGGAAGGAGGCGCCCGTGACCACCGCCGTAGCCGCCCCCCGCGCGGCGCCGCCCGGGCTGCGGGCGTCGCTGCGCCGGTTCACGACGTTCGGCAGCGCCCGCTGGCTGGCCGCCATGACTCTTGGCGCGCTGCTCGCCCGGCTCGCCATCGGCGGCTGGACCCGCCGCGACGCGATCGTCGCCGTCGCCGTCGTGGCGCTGCAGCCGTTCACCGAGTGGGTCATCCACGTGTTCGTGCTGCACTTCCGGCCCCGCACGGTCCGCGGCCGCCCGTTCGACCCGGGGATCGCCAGGTCGCACCGGCGGCACCACCAGGCGCCGAAGGACCCAAGGTTCATCTTCGTCGCGATGCCCGCCGTGCGGGTGTTCGCCGCGCTCGACGTCGTGCTGGTGCTGGTGGCGTGGCGGGTGCGGCCGTCGCTGGCGACGTTCGTGCTCGTCGCCAGCGCGATGACGCTGCTGTACGAGTGGACGCACTGGCTCATCCACACCGACTACCAGCCCCGGTCGCGGCTCTACCGCGGCCTGTGGCGGGCGCACCGGCTGCACCACTTCCGCAACGAGAACTACTGGTACGGCGTCACCACGCACCTCGGCGACCGCGTGCTGCGCACGAACCCGGCCAAGGACGACGTGCCGCTGTCGCCCACCGCGACGACGCTGGGGGTGCCGATGTGACGACTGCCGCCTGACGCGGCGTCAGGCGGACATGCCGACGTACGGCGTCCAGGCCGGCTCCCACCGCCCGTGCGCCAGCATCAGCCGCTGGACGCCGCGCGGGGCGGTCGGCGGCCGGTCGAGCTCCCAGCCGAGCTCGTCCAGCGTGCGGTCGGCCTTGGTGTGGTTGCAGCGGCGGCAGGCGGCGACGAGGTTCTCCCAGACGTGCCGCCCGCCGCGCGAGCGGGGCACCACATGGTCGAGGGTCTCGGCCGAGCTGCCGCAGTACTGGCAGCGGTTCCCGTCGCGGGCCAGCACGCCCTGCCGGGACAGCGGGGCGCGGGACCGGTACGGCACGCGCACGTACCGCGTGAGCCGGATCACCACGGGCGCCTGGAGGGACAGCCGCTCCGAGTGCAGCGTCGTCTCGCCGGCCTCGACCACGACGGCCTTCGCGGTGAGGACGAGCACCACCGCCCGCCGGGTCGGGACGACGCAGAGGGGCTCGTAGGACGCGTTGAGGAGCAGGCTGCGGGACACCGCGACCCTCCTCCCTCCGCGAACGTGCGTCCACGGTAGCGGCGAACGCCCGTTCCATCAGCCCCGATTTCTGCCGGACGGGCGTCCGGCGCGCCGTGACCGGAAGGAAAGGTGAGTGTGACCGCGAAGTGCGCGGGTACTCGGCACCGACGCCAGTGCGGCGTGGGAGGATGCGCCGACGTCGAGGGTCGCAACACCGGTGGGGGTTTCGGAACGTGAAGCGGGAACGGCTGCGCGTGTCGCGCGCCGGGGTCGTCGGGATCTCGCTCGTCCTGCTGGTGTCCGCCGCCGGGACCGCGGCGTACTCGCTGTCCGGCCGCCGCGACCCGGCCGCCGCCGGCGGTCCGGTCGCCGAGGTGGTCGCCGTCCCGGTCTCGCTGACCGCGAAGCTGGCGCCGCGCCACGTGACGTACGGCGCCCCCGTGGTCGTGACCGGCACGCTGACCGACGAGACCGGCACGGCGGTGGCCGGGCGCGAGGTCGAGGTCGTCATGGCGCCGGCCACCGGCGCGAAGCCCACGGTCGTCACGACCGCCGTGTCCGACGGCGCGGGGGCGGTCGAGGCGTCGTTCAAGCCGCGCGCGGGCGCCGACGTCTGGCTGCGGTTCCCCGGTGCGGAGGGTCTGGCCGAGGCCACCTCCTCCGCCCGCGCCGTCGGCGTGTCGCCGCGGGTCACCGTGGCCGCGACCACCGTCCGGACCAAGCGGGGCTGGACGACCGCGCTGCGCGGCACGGTCACGCCGGCCACGCCCGGCGCGCCGGTCCGCCTGTACAAGAAGGCCGGCCCCGAGTGGCACGCCGTGTCCGCCGGCCGGCTGAGCGTGGCGGGGCGGTACTCGTTCACGGTCCGCAGCCGCCGCCCCGGCCTCGAGACGTACCGCGTGACGCGCCCCGCCGACGTGGCGTACCAGCCCGGCGACGCCGTACGCGCGGTCCGCCTCGTCCCGTCGCCGCCGCCCGCCCCGCGCAGGACCGGCAACGGCGGCCCTCGCCGGCTACTCGTCGCCGGCGACTCGTTCGCGTTCTACCTCGGCCAGCAGCTCACCACCGCACGCGGGCCGCGCGAGACCGTGATCGACAGCAGGCACAGCTCCGGGCTGTCCCGCCCCGACTTCTTCGACTGGCACGCCGCGGCCGGCAGCTACACCGGCTCCGGCGCCGTCGTCGTCTTCGTGGGCGCCAACGACTGCCAGCCGATCCGGCTCGGCGGCACCGGCCGGTGGGTGACCCTGGGCTCGGTGGCGTGGATCGGCGAGTACCGGCGGCGCGCGGCCGAGGTCATGCGCGCGTACGGCGCCGGCGGGCGTTCGGTCTACTGGGTCGGCCTGCCGATCGTGCGCAAGCCCGACATCGCCGCCTGCTACCGCGACGTCAACGCCGCCACCGCCGGCGCCGCGACGGACGTCGCGGGCGTGACGTGGGTCGACAGCTGGAGCGTCTACGCCGTCGACGGCGCGTACAGCGTCGAGGTCGGCGGCGTCGTGGCGCGCCAGGACGACGGCATCCACCTGACGTTCGAGGGCACCCGGCTGCTGACCAGGAAGGTCTACGCGCTGCTCCGCGACTGAGCTCCGTCAGTTGTGCGACGGCTCCTCCGGGAACGTCGAGAACAGCGCCAGCCGCCCCGCCTGCCGGCGCAGCACGTTCCGCCACAGCAGCAGCGGCGTCGAGGTGAACGGGTCGGCGGGCAGCGCGTCGGTCACGAACCAGCCGCCCGCCTCGACCTCGTCGTCGAGCTGGCCGCCGCCCCAGCCCGCGTACCCGGCGAAGATGCGGACGTACGCCACCTGGTGCGTGATCAGACCCGGGTCCGCGTCGAGGTCGATGACGCCGAGCGTCGGCGTGACCGCCTGGATGGCCGGCGAGGTCGCGCCGGGCCGGCAGCTGCCGAGGCAGATCGCCGCGCTGGAGTCGACCGGGCCGCCGACGAACACGATCGACGGGTCGGCGGTGATCTCCGCCCACGGCGGGAGAACGGCACCCACGGGCGTGCCGGACGGGCGGTTCAGGACGAGGCCGAGGGCGCCGGCCTCGTCGTGTTCGAGCACGAGAACGACGGTCCGGTCGAAGTTCGGGTCACGCAGGCCGGGCGTCGAGATGAGCAGGCGCCCCCGCAACGACGTGTCGGCCACACGCGGACGCTACCCGCAGCCGCCGCGCGGTCACCCGCAGTGCGCGTCGCGTCGCGCCGCCGCCGTTCCGCGCGTGAGCCGGCGGCCGCGCCGTCTGGTCGACCGGTCCAGGCGAACGGCCTCGGACCGCCCCCGCGTTGGCTACGGTGACGGCATGGCCCTACCCGCGGGCGCGCCGCGATGACGGACGTCCTCGTCGTCGACGACGAGCCGGACATCACGCTCATCTGCAAGCTGGCGCTGTCGCTGGCCGGGTTCAGCGTCGAGGAACGGCACTGCGGCAACGACGCGCTCGACTACCTCGCGACCAACTCACCGGACGTCGTGCTGCTCGACCTGCGGCTGCCGGACCTGTCCGGCTGGGACGTCGTGGACCGCCTCAGGGAGAGCGGCCGGCTCGCCGACCTGAGCATCGTCGTCTTCTCCGCCCACGCCAGCGCGGGGAAGGCCGCGGCCGAGGCCGGGTGCGCGGGGTTCCTGTCGAAGCCGTTCACGCCGGACGAGCTGGTTGCCGCGGTGCGGGCGGCGGCCGGGAAGGGATAGCCGGGCGCGGCGGCCAACGGCGCACCAACGCCGTCCCGGCGGGCACCCTTGCGAACGGAGGATCCCGTGAAGCGAGCCCTGCTCGGTCTGGTCGTCGGCGCCGCCGCCTGCACCAGCGGCCGGTAGGCAGCTGCACGTCCGGCCCGCGACCCGTTCGGCCGCGGGCCGCGCACGCGGGCGCCACGACCCCCGTCGCGGGGCGGGGCCGCGTTCTGCGACGATGCGGGACGCCACCCCTACCAAGGAGCGACCATGAAGCGACTGCTCGCCGGCCTCGTCCTCGCCACCGCCGCCGTCCCCGCTGGAGCCGCGCAGGCGGCCTCGACCTGGCCGGTCCAGCCCGTCGTGTGGACCGAGGACGACCGCGTGGGCGCCGGCGCGTTCTACGACCTCAACGGGACCAACTACCGGCCGCTCGGCGGCGCGTGGGTCAACCCGCAGACGGGCGAGGTTTGCGTGGGCCTCAGCTACCAGATCCCGCAGTGCGCGGGCGGGCCGGTCGAGTAGACCGGCTCAGACGTGCGCGCGGCCGCCGTGCGCGGCCAGCGCGTGCGCGACCGTGCGCAGGTCCGCGGCCAGCACGTCCGGCTCGACCGGCGGCAGCATGTCGGACCACAGCGTCACGCAGGACCCGCGCAGCTGGAGCAGCCCTTCCGGCCGGGCGAGGAAGAACACGTGCAGGTGCGCGCCGCCGTCGCCCCACTTGTTGACGTGCACGCGCCCGATGCCGCTCAGCGCGCGGACGGCACGCTCGATGCGCACGATCAGCACGCCGAGCTCGGCCGCGCGCGCGTCGTCGAGGTCGCCGAGGTCGAGGTGCTCGCGCGGCATGAGCAGCGCGACGAACGGCAGCCCGCTCGGCTCCTCGTCGGCGACGAGGACCCAGTGCTCGTCGCTCCAGATGACGTTGCGCTCGGGGTCGGCGCACCGGCGGCACGGGTTACCGCCCTCGCCGCCGCGCGGCGGCTCGGGAACCACCGGCGGCTGGAGCGGCTTCGACCGCAGGCTGTCCGGCTCGTACGGGAAGATGTCCCAGCCGCCCATGTCGGCCACCGGCAGGCGGCCCTCGGCGTCGGCGGAGGCGAGCGCGTGGGCGTAGAACTCGTCGGGGGAGTACGGCACCCGCGCACCCTACGCCGCCGCCCGGCCGATACGGCACCATCTGCGTCATGCGCAGTCCGGACGAGTGGATGGCCGAGCTGCTCGCGGCCGAGTCCGCGGGCGCGCTGCCGCCGCTGCTGTTCTTCTGGGGGCACACGCCGCGCGACGGCCACCCGGGGCCGTGGGTGCTGAGCCAGTGGTGGGGGGCGCCGTTCGAGGTGGAGGGGGTGGTCTACCCGACCGCCGAGGCGTTCATGATGGCCGAGAAGGCGCGGCTGTTCGGCGACGAGACCCGGCTGGCCGAGATCCTCGCGGCGGACCACCCCGCCGCGGCTAAGGATGCCGGGCGGCGGGTGACGCCGTTCGACTCCGCGGTCTGGGACGCCCACCGCTACGACGCGGTCGTGCGCGGCAACGTCGCGAAGTTCAGCCAGCACCCCGACCTGCGCGCCTACCTGGCGTCCACGGCGCCGCGGGTGCTGGTCGAGGCCAGCCCGGCCGACCGCGTGTGGGGCATCGGCCTGTCCGCAGGCGACGCCGCCGCGCGCACCCCGAGCACCTGGCGCGGGTCGAACCTGCTCGGTTTCGCCCTCACCGAGGTACGGGAGCGGCTGTCGTGATCGACGTACCGCGCGCGCGGTTCGAGGAGCTCGTCGGCGAGGCGCTGGACGACATCCCGCCGGACCTGGCGGCGTTGATGGACAACGTCGCGATGTTCGTCGAGGACGACCCGCCGGGCGACGACCCCGAGCTGCTCGGCCTCTACGAGGGCATCCCGCTGACCGAACGCGGCGACTGGTACGGCGCCGTGCTGCCGGACCGGATCACGCTGTATCGCAACCCGATCTGCGCGATCTGCGACACCGAGGACGACGTGTGCGACGAGGTCTACACGACGGTCGTGCACGAGGTCGCGCACCACTTCGGCATCGACGACGACCGGCTGGACGAGCTCGGCTGGTGCTGAGCGGCCGTTACGCCGGGTGCCCAGGCTCGAGGTCGTGCACGTGCGCGAACCGCAACGTCTCTGCGCCTTCCGACGGCGCCCGCCCCGCGACCGGCTCCACCAGCAGGCCGGTGTGGTCGCCGAGCCGGAGCCGGGCGAGCACCCGGCCGGCGAACCAGCCGGCGCAGTCGGCCAGCACCGGAACGCCCTCCGGCCCCGGCGCCCACGACACCCGCGCGAACTTGTCCACCTCGGCGCCGCACCCGCTGCCGAACAACTCGGCCACGTCGTGCTGCTCGGCCCGGAGCAGGTGCACCGCCACGGCCTCGGCGCCGGCCGCGACGGCATGCGTGTGGTTGTTGACGGAGACGCAGACGAGGAAGCGCGGCGGGTCGATCGAGCACTGGGTCGTGAACCCGACCAGGCAGCCGGCCCGCGTCGTGCCGTCGAAGGCGGTGACGACGTACATCGGATAGTCGAGCCCGCCGACGAACCCCTCGAACGCCTTCACCGCCTCGGTCACGGTCGCGGATGCTACGGCGTCAGGCCACGTCCCTGCGGGTGAGCACCGCCGCGCCCGCCGCGACCACGGCCGCCGCGACGCCCAGGAGCAGCAGCCCGCCCGCCCAGGCCGGCAGCAGGTCGGGCGGCGGGTCGGCCGCGCCGAGCAGCGAGTTGGCGGCGCCGCCGGGAAGCCACCGGAACAGCCACGGCTTGCGCAGCACCACCGGCACGGCACCCTCCACGATCCCGACCCACACCAGCGCGGCGCCGACGGCGGCGGTCTGGTCGCGCAGGGCGGTGCCGAGCCCGACGCCGGTCAGGGCGTAGAGGACGGCGGCCACGACGGTCCCGAACGCCGTCAGCAGCAGGTCGCCGGCCGTGACCTCGATGGCGACGTCGTTGGCGCGCAGGAACAGCACGCCGAACCCGACCGCGACGGCCTGCACGACGACGGCGGTCACTGCCGCGACGGCGGCGACCGCGGCCGCCTTGGCGGCGAGCGCCGCCCGGCGGCTGGGCGTCACGAGCAGCGTCGCGGTGACCGTGCCGTGCCGGAACTCGCCGGCCGCGGCGAGCACGCCGAGCAGCAGCATCGCGACGGCGAGGGTGAAGCCGGGGCCGCGCGCGGCGGCGAGCAGCGTGTCGCCGGGGAGCGCGCGGCGTTCGGCGGCGGGCAGCGCGAGCGCCGGGCCAAACGACAGCACGGCGTACGCCACCGACAGCACCGGCACGGCGAGCAACGTGCGGGCCGAACGGATCTTGCGGACCTCCGACCGGATCGCGGCGGCGGACATCAGGCACTCCTCTCGTTGGTGAGGGCGAAGAACAGCTCCTCGAGCGACCGCTCGACCGAGCGCAGCTCGTAGACGACGACGCCCGCCGCGGCGACCGCGCGCCCGACCTCCTCGGGCGTGGCGCCGCGCACGGTGAGGCCGCCGTCGGCCGCCTCGGCGGCGATGCCGCGCGCGGCCAGCGCCGCGGTGAGCGCGGCGACCTCGGGCGTCCGGACGTGCAGCGCGGTGGCGGCCCCTAGCGCGGCGACCGGGCCGTGCGAGACCAGCCGGCCGCGTTCGATGATCACGACGTCGTCCACCGTCTGCGCCACCTCGGCGAGCTGGTGGCTCGACACGAGCACCGTCCGGCCCTGGTCGCGGAACGACCGCAGGAGCGTCCGCAGCCACACGACGCCGTCGGGGTCGAGGCCGTTGGTGGGCTCGTCCAGCACCAGCACCTCAGGGTCGCCGAGCAGCGCGGCGGCCAGCGCGAGGCGTTGCCGCATGCCGAGCGAGTAGCCGCCGGCCCGGCGCCCGGCCGCGCCGGCCAGCCCGACCAGCCCGAGCAGCTCGTCCACCCGGGCGGTGGGGATGCGTGCGGCGGTGGCGAGCACCCGGAGGTGGTCGCGGCCGGTCCGCCCCGGGTGGAACCGCGCGTCGAGCACCGCGCCGACCGTCCTGGCCGGCTCGGCCAGTGTCGCGATGGGCCGGCCGCCGAACGTCGCCGTGCCCGACGTGGGCGCGGCCAGCCCGAGCAGCACGCGCAGGGTGGTCGTCTTGCCGGCGCCGTTGCGGCCGAGGAAGCCCGTGATGGTCCCCGGCTCCAGCGCGAACGACAGGTCCTCGACGGCGACCACGCCGCCGTACCTCTTGGTCAGCCTCTCGACCGTGATGGCCGCCATCGGCCCGCTCCTCTCTCGAACGTGTCGAGAGCGGACGCTAGGTACGCCCGGCCGCACCGGTCGTCGGCCCGGCGGCTCGATCCGGCGTACGCCCCAGGGTGGACGCGGCGTACGCCCAGGGGCGGATGGCGGGCGCTGGCGCGGCCGGTAGCGTCGCGGTCGTGACCGGCCGCACCGTCTCGCGCGGCGCCGCGTTCGACGCGGCGCTGGCCGTCGCGCTGGCGGCGCTGTCGGCGTGGCTGCTGGCGGCGTTCGCGACGTTGCCGTGGCCGGCGTTCCCGCTGGCGCTGGCGCACACGCTGCCGCTCACCGCCCGCCGGAGCGCGCCGGTGGCGGCCGGTGCGGTCGCGACGGCGGCGGCGTTCGGCTACCTCTCGCTCGGGTTCCCGATGGTCGGGCTGGGGCCGACCGCGCTGGTGTGGCTGTACGCGTTCGGGTCGTACGCGCGCCGGCCGGAGTCGTACCTGCTGCTCGCCGCCGCGCAGGTCGCGGTCGCCGTAGGGGTCGCGCGCGGCCAGGGCGACGTCTCGACGCTGGTGGGCGACATCGTGGCGCTGCTGGTGGCGTACCTGCTCGGCGACTCGGCGCGGCGGCGGCGGGACGTCATCGCGCTGCACCGCGACCGCGCCGACCAGCTCGAACGCACCCAGGCCGAGGTGGCCCGCCGCGCGGTCGCCGAGGAGCGGCTGCGGATCGCGCGCGAGCTGCACGACGTCGTCGCGCACTCGATGAGCGTCGTCGCGGTGCAGGCCGGCACCGGGCGGCTGGTCGTGGACCGCGACCCGGCGGCTGCCCGCGAGGCCCTGACCGTCATCGAGCGCACCAGCAGGGACGCGCTGGACGAGATGCGCCGGCTGCTCGGCGTGCTGCGCGACGAGGACGGCGGGTCCGGCCGGGCGCCGGCGCCGGACCTGGCCGGCCTGGACGAGCTGATCGCGCGCACGGTGGCGAGCGGCGTACCGGTGTCGGTCCGGGTCGAGGGGGAGCGGCGGCCGCTGCCCGCCGGGCTGGAGCTGGCGGCGTACCGGATCGTGCAGGAGGCGCTCACCAACGTCGCCCGGCACGCGCCCGGCGCGGCGGCGACCGTCGTGCTCAGGTACGGCCCCGACGGGCTCGGCGTCGAGGTGACCAACACGCGCGGCGGCGCCGCGCCATCCCCGAACGGCAGCGGCCACGGGCTGCTCGGCATGCGCGAGCGCGCGGCCGTCTATGGCGGCACGGTCGAGGCCGGGCCGCTGCCCGGCGGCGGGTACCGCGTCGCGACCGAGCTGCGGACGGAGGCGGCGCGATGATCCGGGTCGGCATCGCGGACGACCAGCCGCTGGTCCGCGCCGGGCTGGTGACGATGGTCGGCGCCGCGCCCGACCTCGTCGCGGTGGGGGAGGCGTCGAACGGCGCCGAGGCCGTCGAGCTGGCCCGCCGCGACGCGCCCGACGTGCTGCTCATGGACGTGCGGATGCCGGTGCTCGACGGCATCGAGGCGACGGCGCGGATCGCGCGCGAGGCGCCGGCCGTGAAGGTGCTGATGCTGACGACGTTCGACCTCGACGAGTACGTCTACGCGGCGTTGCGGGCGGGCGCGAGCGGCTTCCTGCTCAAGGACGTGGCGCCGGAGGACCTGTTCGCGGCGGTCCGCGTCGTGGCGGCGGGCGACGCGCTGCTGGCGCCGGCGGTCACCCGCAAGCTGGTGGACGAGTTCGCCCGGCGGCCGGCGGGAGCGCGGTTCGACCCGGCGGCGCTCGCGCCGCTCACCGAACGCGAACGCGAGGTCTTGGCCCTGGTCGGCCGCGGCCTCACCAACGACGAGATCGGCCGCGAGCTGTACCTGAGCCCGGCCACCGCGAAGACGCACGTGGGTCGCATCCTCGCCAAGCTCGGCGCGCGCGACCGTGTGCAACTGGTCGTGACGGCGTACGAGACCGGGCTGGTCAGGCCCGGGGAGTAGCCGGGCCGTCATAGCCCATCAGGTACGTCATGCCGCCGGCGACCAGCGCGAGAAGGGCGAGGAGGGCGAGCGAGACGGGGTGGTCGCAGGTACCGAGGCCTACCGACAGCAGGTCCAGGGGCACGTACGCCGCGCCGAACGCCGCCACGGCGCCCACCGGCGCGACCAGCAGGACGCGCTTCCGCCGCAGCGCGGCGGCCGCGACGCAGACGGTGAGCACGAACAGCACGACGCCGCCGAAGAACGCGCCGATCGCCGCGCCCAGCGACCCGAGGTCGCCGCAGAGGTAGGGGTCGCCCTTCGCGTAGCTGTGCAGGGCGAAGGCCGGCAGCAGGGCCGGCAGCGTCGAGGTGGCCGCGACCGCGGCGGCCGCGGTGGCCGCGGTGCGGGAGTCGTAGTCCATGCCGGTCCGACTCAGCCGGCCGGCCGCGGTTTCACGCCGAGCGCGGCGAGCTCCGCGAGTGCCGCCGCGACCCGGTCGGCCACGCTGCCGCGCACCTCGACCCACGGGACGCCACTGCCGTCGAGCACCGCGCGGAACCGTTCGGTCATCCAGCCGCGCAGGTGCTCGCCGTCGCGGAGCCCGTCCTGCACGAACGGCACGTCGTCGCTCGTGAGCACGTAGCGGCACGGCCGCCGGGTGGCCGCGAACGCCGCCACGGTCGCCGACGGCGACCCGACGTACCGCTCGTGCCACACCGCCGTTGCCAGCGGGTCGGTGTCGCAGACGAGCCACGGCACCGGCACCTCCCGCGCGGCGGCGTCCTCGCGCTCGGCCTGGCGGCGCGCGATCAGGTCGAACTCCGCGCTCGACCACGGCGCAGCCAGCCCGCCGGGGCGTACCTCGCACCACTCCCGCCCGTACTCCGGCACCCACGCCGTCCCGAGCGCGGCGGCCAGCGCGGCCGCCAGCGTGGTCGTGCCGGTGGACTCCGCGCCGACGAGGACCACGCGCCGGCAGTACCAGGCTCGGACCGGCGCGGGCAGCCGGTACCAGTACGCCGCCGGGTCGGCGCGCACCGCCGCGCCGGAGACGTTCGAACGGGTCAGCCGCACCTCGGCGACGCCGAGGCGGCGGGCCAGCTCCGCGCCGTACGGCTCGGCGGTGAACACCACGTCCACGCCCGCCGGCAAGACCGTGCGCAACGCCGCCAGGTGCGCATCCCACGCGGCCGGGGAGTCGTAGTCGACCGGCGCGTCGTCCCAGTGCGACAGCACGCGTACGTCCGGGTGCGCCTCGGCCAGCCAGGCGTGCCGCACGTCGCGCGGGATCGGCTCGTCGTGCCGGGCACCGAGGACGACGGTCACCCCGGCGCAGCGGGTGGTGGCGTAGCGGATCAGCGCGCTATGGCCCTCGTGCAGCGGGAGGAACTTCCCCCAGACCAGCCCGTGCCGGTACCTCACGCGAGCGCCTCGGCCGCCCGCGCGGACGGGACCGCGCGCCAGCGCAGGTAGCCCGCCACGCACAGCGCGAGGAACCCCGCGTAGAGGACGGCCGTGAGGCGCAGGTCCTTGTACGCGTACAGCCCGACGTAGATCACGTCGGCGACGATCCAGACCAGCCAGTTCTCCAGCCGCTTGCGGGTGAGCAGGTACGTCGCCGCCAGCGACAGCACCGTCGTCACGGCGTCCCAGAACGGCACCGTCGAGTCGGTCGCGCCGTCGAGGAACAGCGTCAACGCGCCCGTCCCCGCCACCGTGGCCGCGGCTACCGCGACCGCCTCGACGGCCGGCGTCCGGGTCACGCGGAGCACGGTGCGGCCGGGGCCGCCGTGCAGCCACCACCACCAGCCGTAGAGCGCGAGGCCGATGTAGACGACCTGCAGCCCGGCGTCGGCGTAGAGCCCGGCGCGGCCGAACAGCACGATGAAGAAGACGTTGTTGGCGATGCCGACGGGGAAGTTGGCGACGTGCTCGCGGACGACCAGCCACACACAGAGCGCGCCGGTCGCGAACCCGGCCACCTCGGTCCAGCTCACCCGCGTCTCCTCCCGCAAGGCGCCGACCATAGCGGCGCGTGGGGGAGGCGGGCGACGGCGTTTCCGGCGCGGTGAGACGAGTGTCCGAGGGGAGACTTGAACTCCCATGCCCTTGCGGGCACTAGGCCCTCAACCTAGCGCGTCTGCCAATTCCGCCACTCGGACGTAGCGGGGGACAAGATACCGGGCCGACCCCTCGCGCCGCCAACGGACTACGCGCCGTTGCCGACCGGCACGACGAGGGCGAGCTGGCGGGACTGGGCGATCAGCCGCCCGTCCGGCGTCCACACCTCGCCGTCCTCCTCGAGGAACCCGTCCACCGACACCCGCGACCGGAACGCCCCCATGACCCATCCGTCGTACGGCGCCGCGTCGGCCGGCGCGCGGAAGTGCACGGTCAGGTCGATCGTCGTCGCGGCGACCGGCTGCGCCGCCTTCGGGAAGACGGCGGGCGCGGCCGCGTCCGCGACCAGCGCGAGCAGCACGGGGTCGACCGGGCGCGGCTCGGTGAGACGCAGCCAGCAGGCCAATTCGGCCTTCTCCTCGCCGCTGAACACGGTCTCCTTGGTGAGCGGCAGGTACGCGAACCGCTGCGCGATGGGCGGGAACAGGTCCGGCGGCCACGTCGGTCCCGGCGTGTCCTCCGGAGCCGGCACGTCCGGCATGACCGCGTCGTGGAACGGCAGGAACGGCCGCGCCCGCGCGAACACCGCCGTCGCCAGCGCCACCTCGGCGCCGTTCTGCGTCATGGTGGCGGTCAACGTCGCCACCGAGCGCCCGGCGCGGACCAGCCGGGTGGCGATCTCGACCGGCCCCTCGCCCGGCGACCGGAGGTAGTGCACGGTCAGCGAGCGGGCCATCCGCGTCGGGTCGCCGACGCGTTCGGTCAGCGCGCGCAGCAGGATCGCGGCGAGGTAGCCGCCGTTCGGTCCGGTGAAGACCCACCAGTCGCGCGAGAGGTGCCCGGTGAACGCGTCCTCGCCGGCCCGCGCGACCGCCGTTCCGGCGTCGAACTCCGTCGTGCCCACGGCGACAGCATGCCAGCCTCCGCAGCGGCGCCCGGAGCGGGTTAGATGGGCGGCATGAGCGCCGTAGCCGAGATCTGCCGGGACCTCATCCGCATCGACACGTCGAACCCCGGCCGCCAGGAACGCCCCGCCGCCGAGTACGTCGCCACCGCGCTGTCCGACGCCGGCTACGAGTGCACCGTCGTCGAGTCGGCCCCCGGCCGGACCAGCGTCGTGACCAGGCTGGAGGGGGCCGACAGCAGCCGGGGCGCGCTGCTCGTGCACGGCCACCTCGACGTCGTTCCGGCGGAGGCGTCGGACTGGAAGATCCACCCGTTCGCGGGCGAGGTCGAGGACGGCTGCGTCTGGGGCCGCGGCGCCGTGGACATGAAGGACATGGTCGCCATGACCCTCAAGACGGCAATCGACTTCAAGCGCGGGGGAGTCGTGCCGCCGCGCGACCTGATCTTCTGCTTCCTCGCCGACGAGGAGGCCGGTGGGATCTACGGCTCCAAGTGGATCGTGCGCGAGCACCCCGGCCTGTTCGAGGGCGCTACAGAGGCGATCAGCGAGGTCGGCGGCTTTTCGCTCCAGGTGCACGACGACCTGCGGCTCTACCTCATCGAGACCGCGCAGAAGGGCATGCGCTGGATGCGGATCACCGCCGCCGGCCGGGCCGGCCACGGCTCGATGATCAACGACGACAACGCCGTCACCACGCTCTGCGAGGCCGTCGCGCGCCTCGGGACGACGCGGTTCCCCGTGCACCTGACGCCCACCGTACGGCGCTTCCTCGCCGAGATCAGCGACGCGCTCGGCATCGAGGTCGACTACGACGACCTCGACGCCACCATCGCCAAGCTCGGCCCGCTGGCCCGGATCATCGGCGCCACCATCCGCAACACCGCCAACCCGACCATGCTCGAAGCCGGCTACAAGGTGAACGTCATCCCGTCCGAGGCGTACGCCCGCGTCGACGGCCGCACGCTGCCCGGCTTCGCCGAGGAGTTCGACGCGGAGCTGCGCGCCGTGCTCGGGCCGGACATCGCGATCGAGGTCGAGCACCAGGACATCGAGCTGGAGACGGAGTTCGAGGGCGACCTGGTCGAGGCGATGGGCGCCGCGCTCAAGGCCGAGGACCCGGGCGCGCGCATCGTGCCGTACATGCTCTCCGGCGGCACGGACAACAAGGCGTTCTTCGACGTCCTGGACATCCGCGGCTTCGGCTTCTCCCCGCTCCGCCTGCGCCCCGACCTCGACTTCGCCGGCATGTTCCACGGCGTGGACGAGCGCGTCCCGATCGACGCGCTGGAGTTCGGCAACCGCGTCCTCGACCGCTTCCTCCGCACCTGCTAGCCGGTGCGGCTGCTCGACGCCCCGCGCGTGCCGGTCGAGGTCGTCGCGCGCCGGCGGCTCCCCGGGCACGTCGTCTGGCGGCTACCGGGCGGCCGCTGGACGGTCGAGCGGGGTCCCGAGCTGCTCGTCGTGGACGCACGCCTCGACGTGCTCGCGGCGTTTGCGCTGGGCGACGCCCGCGACTGGCGCGGCATCCACGCGGTGTCCCCCGACCTGGCGGTTGCAGTGTTGTCGCTACCAGACCGGGTGCGCGCCGTCGATCGGCGGAATCGCGCGCTGTGGGAGTTCCCGCACCCGCCGTGGGGTGACAACTCCGGATCAGCGGGGATCGCCGCGGACGGTGTCGTCTGGGTGACCGCGCCGGTGCTCCCCCCTCCGCGGGGCGCTCACGCCCCGGAGTGGTGGCTGACCCTCGACCTCGGGACCGGGAGGCTGCTCGGGGAGAGCCCGACGGCGACGGACGCGGCCGGCTCCGAGCACCTGATCCACCCCGACGGGCGGCGCGTCGGCCTGTCCGTGGGCGAGGGCCAGGACGCCGCGCGCATCTTCTGGGGCGAGTACGACGGAACGCGCGCCACCGTCCGACAGGCAGCCGGCGACGACCGGGTGCTGATCGACATCAGTCCGGACGGACGGCACTACCTGACGACTCCGCACGGCACGAATCCCGGCATCGCGCTGCACGACATGGAGACCGACGAGCTCGTGGCGCGCCTGGACGGGTGGTCGCTGTTCGGCGACAACGACTTCGGGTTCCACGCCGGGTTCCTCGACGACGAACTCGTGCTGGCCTGCTCCGAAGAGGAGGACCACCTCGTGCTGCTCGACGCCCGCACCCTGGCCCTGCGCGCCGTCGCCGACCTGCCCCGGGGCATGGCGGCCTATCCGCCGATCACCGGCGGCGACGGTTCCTGGCTCTGCCACGACTGGCGCACGGGCGATCACCTCGCCCTCCGTCTCGCAGACGGCTAGCGGGCGGCAATACGCGGATGCCCCCTCCCGGTCCGGCGGCTGAAGGAGCGCAGCGGGACTAGCCGGACCGGGAGGGGGCGTCCGCGAGAGAGGACGAGAGTTACACGGGCGGCACGTTCGGCGGGCGCTGCATGCCCGTGCAGGCCCCGCGGTACGACGTCCGGGTCGGGCGGGAGCTGTCGTCGGCGGGCATCTTGGTCTTCCCCTCGACGTAGTAGCCCCCCTTCCACGCACCCCAGATCTTCTGCCGGCACCAAGAGTCCACGATGAACCAGTCGCGCTCGTCCTCCGGCCGCGACATCGGCGTCGCGAGCCCGAACAGCGGCTTGCGGACCTGGTCGAACTCCTTCAGCCACGCCGCGTCGTCCTGCGCCACGCGGGCGAGGTAGGTGCCGTGCCCCTCGACCAGGTACCGCTCGTCCGAGGCGAACTTCTGCGGCGCGTCGCCGGCCGGGGCGTGCGAGTCGGTGCGGTGCAGCGCGCCGTGCAGCAGCCGGGTCCGCAGCTCGGCCGCGGTCAGCTTGCCGTCGCCGAGCTCGCACTTGCGCCGCTTCGTGCCGCAGGTGAACGCGCCCTTGGCGATCACGCCGCCGGACTGCAGCCGGGAGTTGCCGCGCATCGCGCGCCGGGCGAGGTACAACGCCCGCCCGTACGTGCCCGCGACGGTCGGGGTGGCGTTCGACGTGCCGCTGAACTTCTGACCGCCGGTGACCCTCGTTGACCCGTACGAGCTCGGGTACGCCTCGCCGACACCCGCCAGGTCGGCCGGCTTGCCCGCCCCGGTGTAGTTGCTCTTGCCGTTCGGGGTCGCGCCGGTGACCGTGACGATCCAGTCCGGGCCCTTCTGGGCGGACATGAGGGTCTGGTTCGGGGTGGTGAACGCGTTCTCGTAGCCGTTGCCGGCCGACCAGAACACCGTCTGGCCGCGCTCGCTGGCCGCCTTCTGCAGCCCGGTGCTCGCGCCGCCGTAGACGTTGTCACGGGTCACGGCGGTGCCCGCCGTGTGGAAGCCGTAGGAGTTCGTGATCGCGTCGATCCACGGCTGCTTCAGCGCCCAGTCGATGGCGCGGTTGCCGCTGGCGTCGTCCCAGAACTGGATGAACACCAGCAGGCACTCGGGGCAGGTGCCGTAGATGTTGCCGGTGGACACGCTGGCGCTGCCCATGCCGTGCTCGCCACCGCCGGTGCCGTAGAACGGGATGTACGGGCCGACGGAGCCGAGGACCGGGTCACTGACGCCGGCGCCGCCGAGCGTCGCGACCGCCTCGCCCGTCGGCTGCTCCGGCTCGAACGACAGGGCGCCGATGACCTTGGTGTTCGGGATCCAGTAGTAGTTGACGCCGTCCGGGCCGCTCGGCTTGTACGCGGACCACTGCTTCTTGTCCTGCTCGTGCAGCGCCTTCATCGACGCGACGTCGTCCTTCTGGTCGAACGACAGCTTCAGCGGCTGGTAGCTCTTGAACGCGCTCGGCTTGGGGAAGCCGGGCAGCCACTTGTCGGGGGACGCCGTCAGGGGCAGGTCGTCGCTGCGGTCCCTGTTCGTGTGCTGCGGCATCTTCGACGCGAGGAAGTCCCAGTGGTACGGGCTCATGCCCGAGTCGAGCACGGCGATGACGGTGGCGTCACCGGCGCCGGGCGCGCGCACCGGCGCGGCCTCGGCGAACGTCACCGGCGCCGCGGCGCCGAGAGCAAGCGCGACCGCGAGGGCCACGCGCGAAAAACGGAGTCGTCCCATGGACGCTCGATTCAACGCCGCGCGGGGGCGTTCCTGCTCCGCCGCCGGGCAGGTGAGAACGGCCCGTCAGGTGGGTAGGGAGGGCGCGCGAGGACTCCGGTCGGGCGTGGCACTACCCAAACCGGACGACACGCAGCAAACTGTCACCGCCGGGCTCTGTAGCCCGGCAGCGATCGAACGTATGGTCGGGGCGTCAGGGGCAGACGGAGGCGCGTTCGTCTCCGTCGGTCTCGACGGCGTAGCAGTCGCGGACGATCACGTTCACCTCGGGCGGGGTCCACTCCTCGGCCGCGACCGGTCCGGCGGCGACGCCGAGCACGGCCGCGACCACGGACGCGGTGAGCGCCACACGTACGAAGGGCTTGGGCATTGACTCTCCTGGCGGTCGTGGAGGGGGCGGTTGACACACGGCCACCCGCTCCGGTGATTACGGACAACGCGCTATCCGCCGTCTGGCCCGAGGTCAGCTTGCGCCTGGCCAAGCTGCTGGCCAGCCGCGGCGCGGCCCCTGACGTGGTCGACGACGTGGTGCAGGAGGTCGCCGCGCGGGTCCTCGCCAAGCGCATCGCGTTCACGGACGCGATGGACCTCATGCGCTGGGCGGTGCCGGTCGCGCTCAACCTCTTGGTGGACAACGCCCGCGCCGGTCAACGTCTTACCCCCGTCACGGACGATCACGACCAGCCGATGGCCGACGTCGCCGACCTCGTGGCGCACAGGGACCGGCTCAACCGCGTCCTGCGTGCGCTGCCGTTGTTGTCGGATTCCGACCGGGCCGTCTTGACCGGGCCCGAGGTGGTCCCGAGCGACCGCAAGGAGGCGGTCCGGCTCGCCGTACGCCGCCACCGGGCGCGCCGGCGGCTGCTCGCACTGGTCGACGGCGTGGCGGCGTTCGTGGCGTTGGCCGCGGGCCTGCTCCGCCGTACCGGCCGGTCGGCCGCCACCGCCGGGGTCGCCATCGCGGCGACGCCGGTCGCCCTCATGCTGCTCTCCCCGGGCACGCCGACGCCGCAGAGGGACGTAGCGCCCGCCACAGCAGACGCCGAGCGGGCCTCCGTGGAGCGCGCGGTAAGCCGGGCCGCCGCCGTGCGGACCGTGCCCGCGGCCCGTCCGCGCCCGGCCACCGCCTCGGTGCGGAAGGCCGCGCCGCCGGCCGCGGCGAAGGCGGCGGCGCCCCGGCCGCCGGACGAGGTCGTCCGCGTGCCCGGCGGCACGAACGGCGGCGACATCGCCGTCACCGGCCGCGACCGCCGCCCGGACGACGGCCTGGTCTGCCTGCGCGACGTCGGCAGCGCCGGCGACATCTGCGTCCAGCGGGTCGAGCCGCAACCCGCGCTGTAATCACCCGGGTCCGTCGCCGTGTGACGGGTACAGGGCGTGGCCCACGCGCCCTCCGGCCACACGGGACGCATGACCGGGTTGCACACCATCTCGCGCGCGGAGCCCACCCGCGCGGGACGTGGCGTGTCCGGGACCCGTCCGGTTCGGCCCGTCGCACGCCCGTCGCTCGGGCGCCGCCGCGCACCCCTACGCCAGCGCGGTCGCGTCCTGACGCGAGGGAGGCCGGCCCCTGGCGGACCCTGCGCGGCGCCAGGGGCCGTGCGCGACCCCCACAGCGATATTCGCGCCGTGCCGCCGCCACCCCTCGGCTGAGCGCACGGCGAGGCGCCCCGCTCCGACACCCCTCGCGGAGCGGGGCGCTTCTTCTTCCGGATCAGTCCTCGACGTCCTCGTGCTTGGTCGGGAACGTCATCCGCTCCGGGTACGACATGGCCGGCAGCGAGACGTCGTCCAGCGCCGTCCGGATCGACTCGGGGAGCACGACCTGCTCGGCGGCGAGGATCTGGGTGAGCTGCTGAGCGGTGCGCGCCCCGACGATCGGCGCGGTCACCCCCGGGCGGTCCCGCACCCAGGCCAGCGCCACGGCGACGGGGGAGACCCCTAGGCCGTCGGAGGCGGTGAGCACCGCGTCCACGACGTGGGTCTTGTCGTCCTCGAGGTACGGCTCCACGAACGAGCTGAAGCCCTTGCTCGCGCCCCGCGAGCCGGGCGGCACGCTGCCGCGCCGGTACTTCCCCGTCAGCACGCCCCGGCCGAGCGGCGACCACGGGAGCAGCCCGACGCCGGCGTCCAACGCGGCCGGGACCACCTCGCGTTCGATGCCGCGCTGGAGCAGCGAGTACTCCATCTGGGTGGACACGATCCGGGTCGGGGAGCTGGCGGCGGCCTTGGCGAGCTGCCAGCCGGAGAAGTTCGAGACGCCCGCGTAGCGGACCCGGCCGCTGCGGACCGCCGTGTCCAGCGCCGCCAGCGTCTCCTCCAGCGGCGTGCTGGGGTCCCACGCGTGCACCTGCCACAGGTCCACGTAGTCGGTCTGCAGGCGCGCGAGGCTGGCGTCGAGGGCGTTGAGCAGGTGCCCGCGCGACGTACCGCGCCCCATCGGCCCCGGGCCGGTCTGCCCGAACGCCTTCGTGGCGATCAGCACCTCCTCGCGCGCGCCGTCCTTCGCGAGCAGGCGGCCGAGGATGCGTTCGGACTCGCCCTTCACGTAGACGTCGGCGGTGTCGATGAGCGTGCCGCCCGCCTCGCGGAACTGGCGCAGCTGCATCTCCGCGTCGTCCTCGGCGGTGTCGCCGCCCCACGTCATCGTGCCGAGCGCGAGCCGCGAGACGACGAGCCCGCTGCGGCCGAGGTGCCGGTGCTTCATGGACTCTCACGGTAACGGCCGCGCGCCCGCTGACGACGTAGGCTGCGCCGGTGACCTCGCCGACCGACATCCCGATCCCGCCGCAGAACCCCGGCGCCGCGCCGGGGCCAGAGGCCGCCGCGCCCGCCGCGCCGGCCGCCCCGGGCGCCGAGCAGCCCGACGGCGATAACGGCGGCGGCCTGCTGCTGCGCCGGACCCTGCG
The DNA here is from genome assembly GCA_035536815.1 of Frankiaceae bacterium. Lineage (GTDB taxonomy): Bacteria > Actinomycetota > Actinomycetes > BP-191 > BP-191 > BP-191. Next base: position 8,707 of record DATLNJ010000090.1, on the reverse strand, counting down.
CTCGCCGCACGGCGATGCCTGGGAGATCGTCGGCGGCGACGAGCAGCGGATCGGCGTCGTGAGCCTCCAGTACGCCGGCGACTCGGCCGAGGGTGTGCTCGCGCTGCCCTCGGGGACCGAGCCGGACTCCGTTCGCGGCGTGCTCGGCTGGGTCACCAACGTCCTCCAGCTCGACGCCGCCGTCGGCCCGGGCGGGCTCATCCACTGGCTCGTGACGGTCGGCGAGATCGAGGAGTTCTGGCGGCGCTCGCCCGGCCGCCCGCCGACCGGCGCCGAGACCGACGTCGCCACCGCCCGCGCCCGGGTCGAGCACGTGCTCGGCGTGATGTTCCCGACCGGCGTCGGAACGCTGGAGGACGGGACGTACGCCGTGGACGCCGGCTCGGTGCGGGTGTTCGTCGCGATCCGCCCGGTCGAGAACGGCACCGTGCTGGTCCGCGTCTTCTCGATCACGAACCTCGACGTCCCGCTGGACGGCGACCTGCCGCGCTTCCTGCTGTCGCTGAACTTCACCATGCCGATCGGGCGGTTCTCGGTGGACGCGACGCAGCGGGCGGTGTGGTGCGACCACATGCTCGCCGCGGACGAGCTCGACGACAACACGATCGCGCGGACCATCGCCGCCGTGGCGACGACCGCCGACCGGTACGACGACGAGATCAAGGGGCGGTTCGGCGGGCGGACGTTCCGCGAGGAGGGGTCGCCGGTCGAGGTCGCCACCGCGGTCTCGCAGCCGGGCATGGCCGGCGGCTACCTGTAGGTTCCGGCCATGCGACTCGGCGTCAACCTGGGTTACTGGAGCACCGCGCAGGACGCCGCCGACGGCGTCGCGCTCGCGCAGGAGGCCGACCGGCTCGGCTACGCCGTCGCCTGGGCCGCCGAGGCGTACGGCTCCGACGTCGTCACCGTCCTCACCTGGGTGGCCGCGCAGACGACCCGCATCGACGTCGGCTCCGGGATCATGCAGATCCCGGCCCGGTCGCCCGCGATGACCGCGATGACCGCGGCATCGCTCGACGCCCTCTCCGGCGGCCGGTTCCGGCTCGGCATCGGCGTGTCCGGGCCGCAGGTCTCCGAGGGCTGGCACGGCGTCCGCTACGACAAGCCGCTGGGCCGCACCCGCGAGTACGTCGACGTCGTCCGTCGCGCCCTCAGCCGCGAACGCCTCACCGCGCCGGGCCCGCACTACCCGCTGCCCCTGCCGGACGGGCCGGGGAAGCCGTTGAAGCTCATCGTGCACCCGGTGCGCGACCGCATCCCGATCTACGTCGCCGCCGTCGGCCCGAAGAACCTCGAGCTGACCGGCGAGGTCGCGGACGGCTGGCTCGCGGTGTTCTTCTCGCCCGACCACGCCGCCGACCACCTGGCCGCGCTGGCGCGCGGGCGGGGCGGGTCGCTGGACGGGTTCGATGTCGTACCCACCGTGCCGCTGTCGATCGGGCCCGACCCGGTCGCGTGCGCGGACCCGATCCGGCCGTACGCCGCCCTCTACGTCGGCGGCATGGGCTCGCGCGAGCAGAACTTCTACAACGCGCTCGCGATCCGGATGGGTTACGAAGCCGCCGCGGCGGAGATCCAGGAGAAGTACCTGGCGCGCGACTATGCGGGAGCGATGGCAGCGGTGCCCTACGAGTTCGTGGACCAGACGTCGCTGCTCGGCCCCGTGGAGCGGGTGGCCGAGCGGATGCAGGCGTTCGCGGCGGCCGGCGTGACGACGCTGACCATCACGCCGGCGGGCGCGTCGCTGGACGAGCGGCTGGCGTTGCTGCGGTCGGCGGTCGAGGCGCTGGAGAAGTCCGGCGTCGCCTCGTGAACCCCTGCCCCGCCGACGTCACCCTCCAGCTCGACGTCCTCCAGGCCGCCGTCCTCGGCATCACGCAGGGCATCTCCGAGTTCCTCCCGATCTCGTCGTCCGGGCACCTCATCGCGGTGCCGTGGGCGGCGGACTGGCGCGACGTGTACTGCGCCAAGGAGGGCAACAAGTTCTTCGACGTCGCGCTGCACATGGGGACGTTCGTGGGGGCGGCGCTGTACCTGCGGCGCGACCTGGGAGCGTTGATCAAGGCGTGGTTCCGGTCGGTCGCGCGGCGCGGCGTGGCCGGGCCGCAGGAGCGGCTGGCGTGGTTCCTCGTCCTGTCCGCGATCCCGGGCGCGCTCGTGGGTGCGGTGTTCGGCGGCGTTCTCACCGACCACTTCGGTCACCCGTGGCAGATCGCCGGGTTCCTCGCGATCTTCGGCGTCGTGCTGTGGGCTGCCGATCGGTACGCGGGGCAGGCGACCGGCTACGAGGACCTGCGCGCGTCGCAGGTCGTGGCCATGTCGGTGGCGCAGGCGGCGGCGTTGATGCCGGGCGTCTCGCGGTCGGGCGTCACGATCACCGCGGCCCGGCTCATGGGCGTGTCGCGGGACGCGGCCGCGCGGTTCTCGTTCCTCATGAGCCTGCCGATCATCCTCGGCGCCGGCGCGTACTCGGCGCTGTCGCTCGGCGACGGAGCCGGGCTGGCCGGGCAGGAGCTGCAGTTCGTCGTGGGCATCGTCGCGTCGGGGATCAGCGGGGCGCTGGCGGTGTTCGGGGTGCTGTCGTTCCTGCGGCGGCACACGCTGGGCGCGTTCATGTGGTACCGGCTGGCCGCCGCGGCGTTCATGGTGCTGCTGATAGTCTCCGGCACCCGTCCAGCCACGATCTGAGGCCGTAGGCCGGCCCCTCCGCAACTTCCAGTGCCGCCGCGCCTACGTAGGGCTGGGAGGCACTGGAAGTTCGGCACAGCGTTGTCCACAGATGTGCCCCGCGTTCGCTACGGCTCTGCGGACCGGCGCATCCTCGACCGATGCGAACGGCGATCGGCGACGCGACGGCGTTATTGGCGGTCCAGCACGGGCTCGCTCACCGCGCGCAGCTGCGCCAGACCGGCCTCGGCGACGCGCAGGTAGAGTCGCGCTTGCGGTCGGGCTCTTGGGCGCTCGCGGCCGTGGACGTCGTCGGGGTGGCCGGGGCGCCTCGTTCGCCGGAGTGGGCGGCATGGCGCGTCGCACTCGCGGTAGGCATCCGGGCCGACGGGCGGGAGCGTCCGGTCGCGGTCGGCGGTCAGGCGGCCGCGGCGCTCCTCGGGCTGACCACGGAGGTGCCGTCCGTGGTGGAGGTGGTCGTCGCCCGGGGCATCTGGCGCCCGCGGGTGGACGGCGCCCGAGTGCGCGAGGTGAGTGACTGGCGCGAACGCCGCTTCGTCCGTCGCGGTGGCCTGCTCCTGACGGCGCGTCCCGAGACGCTGGTCGACTGCGCGCCGTACTTCACCGACGACGAGTTTCTCCGGCTGCTCCAGGACGCGTGCTACGCCGACCCGTGGCTGCTCGGCCGCGTCCTCGACCGTTGCCATCGCGGCAGCAAGGGGTCGGCGCGCGCGCGGCGGGTCGGAGCCGCGCTCGCCGCCGGCTACGACTCCGCGCTGCACGCCGAGGGGGTCCGCACGCTCCGGCGCGCCGGGCTCGTCCCGCACGCCTGCGGGGTCGAGGTCGTCGTGGGAGCGGGCCCGAGCGACTGCGTATACCTAACCGGCGGACGTCCGGTGCTCGCCGTCGAGTTCGACGGGGACGTGCACCGGTTGTCGCGCAAGGCGTTCCTCCACGACCGCGCGAAGGACCTCGCGCTCCGGGCCGCGGGCTGCGCAACGCTCCGGTTCACGGTCGAGCAGGTACGGCAGCCGGCCAGGTTGGTCGCCGCGGTGCGCCAGGCACTGGCCCTCACCGAACTTCCAGTGCCGCCACGCGTGGCAGGGGTGGCCTGACAGTGGAAGTTGCGGTGGCGATCGCCGCGGGCGCCGCCGCGAGGGGCGCGTCGGCCGCGCCGTAGGCTGGCGTGCGTGACGACGCTGCTGCTCGTACGCCACGGCCTCACCAAGCTGACCGGGCCGGTGCTGGCCGGGTGGACGCCGGGGCTGCACCTGGACGAGCGCGGGCAGGCGCAGGCCGCGGCCGTCGCCGAACGCCTCGCCGAGGTCCCCGTCGCCGCGATCGTCTCCTCGCCGCTGGAACGTTGCCTCGACACCGCCGCTCCGATCGCGGCCGGCCGCGACCTCGAGGTCGAACAGGACGAACGCCTCGGCGAGTGCCGGTACGGCGACTGGACCGGCCAGGAGCTCAAGAAGCTCGCCAAGGACCCGCTCTGGCGGCAGGTGCAGGCGCACCCGAGCGCGGTGACGTTCCCCAACGGCGAGTCGCTGGCGGCGGTCTCCGCGCGCGCCGTCGAGGCGGTCCGCGACTGGAACGCCCGCCTCGGCCCGGACGCGACGTACGTCGCCGTCTCGCACGGCGACGTCATCAAGGCGATCGTCGCCGACGCGCTCGGCCTGCACCTCGACCACTTCCAGCGCATCCAGGTCGATCCCTGCTCGGTGACGGTGATCCGCTACACCGAGCTGCGGCCGTTCGTCGTCCGGGTCAACGACACCGGCGGTGGAGTCGCAGACCTGCTGCCCCAGAAGCGGCGTGGCCGGCGGAAGGCAAGTTCCGACGCGCCCGTCGGCGGTGGGTCCGGCTCGGCATAGGCTCGACCCCGTCTCGCTCATCCTCACCTGGAGCCGCACCGTGGCGCGTCAGTTCTTCACGTTCGACCCGCCTGAGCGATTCGTCGCCGGAACCGTCGGCCAGCCGGGCGAGCGCACCTTCTTCCTGCAGGCCCGCGGCGGCGGCGCAGTGACCAGCGTCGCGTTGGAGAAGGTCCAGGTCAGCGTGCTCGCCGAGAAGGTCGAGGAGCTGCTCGACGAGGTACGCCGCCGGGGCGTCGACGTGGCGGCGGTCGCACCGGCCGGCTCCGACGACGTCGCACCGCTCGACCAGCCGATCCTCGAGGAGTTCCGGGTGGGCACGATGCGCCTTGCCTGGGACGGCGAGGACGACGTCGTGGTCATCGAGGCGCTGGCGCAGACCGGCACCGAGGACGCCGAGGCCGACGCCGCTGACGAGACCGCCGATGACACCGAGGACGACGAGGCCGGGCCGGACATGCTCCGCGTGCGCATCAGCGCCGAGACGGCGCGCGCCTTCGTGCAGCGTGCCCGCCGGGTGGTCGCGGCCGGCCGTCCGCCGTGCCCGCTGTGTGGACTTCCGCTCGACCCGGAAGGGCACATCTGCCCGCGCCAGAACGGTCACCGGCACTGACCGAGCCGGTCGACCTCGGCCGCGCACTGGACCTGCTGCGCGACGGTGAGCTCACCGTCGAGGCCCGGCTGGTCGATGCGTCCAACGCCACGCTCTACTGCCGGGTCGAGGACGCCGACCTGCGGGCAGCGTGCGTCTACAAGCCGACGCAGGGGGAGCGACCCTTGTGGGACTTCCCCGACGGCACCCTGGCCCATCGCGAGGTTTCGGCGTACCTCGTCTCGGTCGCCACCGGGTGGGACGTGGTGCCGCCAACCGTTCTGCGCGACGGGCCCTACGGGCCGGGCATGGTGCAGCTCTGGATCGACGTGGATGTCACGGTGGACCTCGGCGCCCTGATGCACCGCGACCACCCGGCGCTTCGCCGGATGGCGCTCCTCGACGCGGTCATCAACAACGCCGACCGCAAGGGCGGGCATCTCCTGCCGACCGAATCCGGCCACGTCTTCGGGGTCGACCACGGGGTGTGCTTCGCGGTCGAGCCGAAGCTCCGCACCGTCCTCTGGGGCTGGCGGGGCAGCGCCCTGCAGCCGTCCGAGGTGGCGGTCCTCAGGCGGCTGCGGGACGCCCTCACCGGCGAGCTCGGCATCGCGCTCGCCGCGCTGCTCGACCCGGCTGAGGTCGTCGCCACCCTCCACCGGGTCGACGACCTGCTCCACCACGGGGTGTTCCCGCAGCCGAGCCCCGACTGGCCGGCCGTGCCGTGGCCGCCGTTCTGACCTCCCCGGCCCGATCTAGGCTGGGCAGATGAGGTCCTGGTTCGTCGAGCTCCCGGTCGCCCTGCCCGGCTCGCCGCCTGCGCTGCGGGTCTGGGACACCGCGACCCGTGAGCTCCGCCCGGTGGCGCCGGGACGCATGTTCGCGATGTACGTGTGCGGCATCACGCCGTACGACGCCGCGCACCTCGGCCATGCCGCGTGCAACCTCGCCTACGACCTGGTCTACCGGCTCCTCCTCGACGCCGGCCACGACGTCACCTACACGCAGAACGTCACCGATGTCGACGAGCCGCTCTTCGAGCGCGCGGCGGAGACCGGCGACGACTGGGCCGCGCTGGGCACGCGCGAGATCGAGCAGTTCCGCGCAGACATGGCCGCCCTGGCGATCCTCCCGCCGACCCACTTCGTCGGTGCCGTCGAAGCCGTTCCGCAGATCGTCGAGCTGGTCGGCCGGCTACGCGAGGCCGGCGTGACCTACGACGTCGACGGCGACACCTACCTCTCCGTCGGGGCCTGGGAGCGCTTCGGGGAGATCGGCCACCTCGACCGGGACACCATGGTCGAGCTCTCCGGTCGCAACGGCGGTGACCCCGACCGACCCGGCAAGAAGGACCCGCTCGACCCCGTGCTCTGGCTGGCGCACCGGCCCGGCGAGCCGTCATGGCCGGCGCCCTGGGGAGACGGGCGCCCCGGCTGGCACGTCGAGTGCTCGGCGATCGCGCAGACCACTCTCGGCGACACCATCGACCTGCACGGCGGCGGCACCGACCTGATCTTCCCGCACCACGAGATGAGCTCGACGACCTCGTGCCTCGCGACCGGAGCCTGGCCGTTCGCTCGCACCTGGTGCCACGTCGGCATGGTCGGGCTGCACGGCGAGAAGATGTCGAAGTCGAAGGGCAACCTGGTCTTCGTCCGGCACCTGCGCCTCGAGCACGATCCGATGGCGATCCGCCTCGCGCTGCTCGCCCACCACTACCGGGAGCCGTGGGAGTGGTTCCACGACGACGTGCTCCGAGCCGACGAGCGGCTGTCGCACTGGCGATCCGCGGTCAGCCTGCCGTCAGCACCTCCGGCTGACGCGGTGCTCGACGGCGTACGCCGGCACCTGGCCGACGACCTCGACGCACCCGGCGCACTGGCCGTTGTCGACCGGTGGGTCGACGAGGCCAACCGCGCCGGGGGGCGCGACCCAGCTGCGCCTGACCTGGTCCGCGCCGTGGCCCAGTCCCTGCTCGGCGTCGCGCTCTGACCTGGGCGAGTGGGGGCTAGCCGGGACCGGGCTTGGAGAGGAGAGCGTCCAGCTCGTCCTCCCGGTCGGCGGTAGCCACGACGAGCAGCTCGTCGCCCGGCTCCAACGGCATCTGCGCGCTCGGCACCAGCACCCGGCCGCCGCGCAGGATCGCCACCAGCGCCGTGTCGCTGGGCCACTCGATCTCGCCGACCGTGCGGCCGACCACGGGGGAGTCACCGGCAAGGGTGAGCTCGTTGAGGCTGGCCCGTCCCTGCTCGAGGGACATCAGCCGGACCAGGTCGCCGACGCTGACCGCCTCTTCCACCAGCGCAGTCAGCATCCGCGGCGTGGAGACGGCGACGTCGACGCCCCAGGCCTCGGTGAACAGCCACTCGTTCTTCGGATGGTTGATCCGGGCCACGACCCGCGGCACGGCGAACTCGGTCTTGGCCAGCAGCGCGACCACCAGGTTGACCTTGTCGTCACCCGTTGCGGCCACCACGACTTCACACGTCTCCAGACCGGCCCGCTCGAGCTGGCTGAGCTCGCACGCGTCGGCGACGAGCCACTCCGCGCCTTCGACGCTCGACTCCCGGACGTTGGTCGGCTCCTTCTCGAGGAGCAGCACCGTGTGGCCGTTCTCGATCAGCTCGCGAGCGATCGAGCGCCCGACGTTGCCGGCTCCGGCGATGACGACGCGCATCAGTGCGACCCTCCCTCGGGCCCGCCGGCGATGATGCGCTCGACCTCGGAGAGGCGGCTCTTGACGACCACGAAGTGGAACAGGTCGCCTTCCTGGACGACGTCCCCCTTCTCCGGCAGTCGACCGGAGCCGAGACGGGTCATGCAGGCGATGCGAGCGTCGACGGCGCCCTCCAGCTCGCTGAGCCGGTGCCCGGCCCAGGTGCGGTTGACCGCGATCTCGGCGAGCAGGACCTCCCCGGACGGGTCGCTCCACTGCAGCTGGCTGCCGGACGGGATGAGCCGGCGCAGCACCTGGTCGGCGGTCCAGCGCACCGTCGCGACCGTGGGGATGCCGAGTCGCTCGTAGACCTCTGCCCGCCTGGGGTCGTAGATCCGGGCGACGACGTTCTCGACGCCGAAGTTCTCCCGGGCGACGCGCGCGGAGATGATGTTGCTGTTGTCACCGTTGCTGACGGCGGCGAATGCGCCCGCCTCGGCGATGCCGGCCTCGGCCAGGGTGTCCTGGTCGAAGCCGAATCCGGTGACGGTTCGACCCTGGAAGTTCGCGGGCAGGCGCTTGAACGCGGCCGCGGACCGGTCGATGACGGCCACGGTGTGGCCCATCTCCTCGAGGGTGCGGGCGAGCGTGGAGCCGACCCGGCCGCAGCCCATGATGACGACGTGCACGTGCCGTCCTTCCTCGCCCTGACGTGGCGTACGAGACGCTATCCCACGTCGCAGGAGGCCTGGTCCGGGCCGCACTAGGATCGCCGCCGTGGCTCTCTTCGACCTCCCCAAGCGCATCTTCGTCGGCCGGCCGGTACGCAGCGACGCGCTCGGGCACACCCTGCTGCCCAAGAAGCTGGCGCTGCCGGTCTTCTCGAGCGACGCGCTCTCGTCAGTCGCCTACGCCACC
>DATLNJ010000089.1:0-27981 GCA_035536815.1 Frankiaceae bacterium | reverse complement strand
CCCGAGCTGTGCGAACGCCTGGTGCTCGTCGACAGCGGCGGGCTCGGCCGCGAGGTGACGCCGTTGCTGCGCGCGGTGACGCTGCCCGGCGCCGAGGTGGTGCTGCCCCTCATCGCGCACCGGCGGGTGCTCGGCGCGCTGCGCGCGGTCGGCCGCGTCACGTCCTGGGTGCCGACCCGGCCGGCAATGGCGGAGGTGGCACGCGGCTACGGCTCGCTGGTCGACACGCAGGCGCGGGCGGCGTTCGTGCACACGGCGCGCAGCGTGATCGACGTCGGCGGGCAGCGGGTCGACGCGCGCGACCGGCTGTACCTCGCCACGGCGCTGCCGACGCTGGTCGTGTGGGGCGCGCGCGACTCGTTCATCCCGGTGTCGCACGCGGCGCACTTCGCCGAGCGGGTGCCGACCGCCCGGGTCGAGATCTTCGAGAACGCCGGGCACTTCCCGCACGTCGACGAGCCGGCCCGCTTCGCCGCGCTGCTGGCCGGCTTCGTCGCGGAGACGGAGCCGGCCAGGCTGGACGCGGCGCAGTTTCGGGACCGGCTCGTCGCCGGCGGTCAGACCTACGGGGTGTAGTAGTCCGGGCCGTGCTGGACGACCGTCGCACCTTCCATGGCGCACGGGTTGCCGTTGTCGGAGACGAACGTCCAGTGCCGCGCGAACGTCCGCGTCGACGTGGACGACTCCGTGACCATCTGGGTCCCACCGACGAGAATGGAGACCTCGCCCGTCGGGCCGGTCATCTCAGCGGTGACGCAGCTGCCGTCGTAGTCGTAGTAGTGCGTACCGGACGTGAACTGGATACCCGAGGCGCCGCCGTCGTCGACGACGGTGCAGGTCGCGTCGTACTCCCACCGCATGACGCCCTGCTGGCGCACCGCGGTCAGCGGGTCGGTGAAGGTCGCGCGCCCGGTGGTGACGCAGTAGCGGACGGCGTCGGCGTGCGCCGGCGACGAAAGGAAAGCAGCGGGCAGCGCCGCGGCGGTGAGCAGAAGTAGGGCCTTGCGCATTCGGTCAACTCCTCGTAGGGGCGCGCCGTTCGGCGCGCACTCCCACTACACGGTCGAGCGAGGCGCTTCCTTACATACCGGTTCGGTCACGCCCAGATCGGCTGCGGCTCGGCGCGCCGCGCGGCGAGCGGCACGGGGCCGTCGAACTCGCGGATGACCTCGTAGCGGGTGTTCCGCTCGACGGGAGTGAAGTTGGCGTCGCGGATGACGTCGAGCAGGTCCTCGCGGGTCATCTTGTCGGGCGTGCCGAATCGGTCGGCGTCGTGGGTGATCTTGTACTCGACCACCGACCCGTCGAGGTCGTCGGCGCCGAACGACAGCGTCAGCTGCGCGGTGGACAGGCCGTGCATGACCCAGAAGTTCTTGACGTGCGGCACGTTGTCGAACAGCAGCCGGGACACCGCGAACGTCTTCAGCGCCTCGGCGCCGGACGCCATGGTCGTCCGGTCCTGGAGCCGGTTGCGGGGGTCGCGGTCGCGGTCGTGCTGGTAGCGCAGCGGGATGAACACCACGAAGCCGCCGGTCTCGTCCTGTAGCTCGCGCAGCCGCAGCACGTGGTCGACGCGGTGCCGCGGCTCCTCGATGTGGCCGTAGAGCATGGTGGCCGGCGTGCGCAGCCCCTTCTGGTGCGCGATCCGGTGGATGCGCGACCAGTCCTCCCAGTGCGTGTCGTGGTCGACGATCTGCTGACGGATCTCCCAGTCGAAGATCTCGGCGCCGCCGCCGGTGAGCGACTCGAGGCCGGCGTCGATGAGCTCGTCGAGCACCTCCCCGGCGGGCATCCCCGACAGCTTCTCGAAGAAGTGGATCTCGGTGGCGGTGAAGCACTTCAGCGCGACGCCGGGCAGCGCGGCCTTGAGCTCGCGCAGCACCCGCGGGTAGTAGCGCCACGGCAGCGTGGGGTGCAGGCCGTTGACGACGTGCAGCTCGGTGAGCCCCTCGTCCTCCATCGCCTTCGCCAGCCGGACGGCCTCCTCGACGCGCATCGTGTACGCGTCCTTCTCGCCCGGCTTGCGCTGGAACGAGCAGTACGCGCAGGAGGCGACGCAGACGTTCGTGAGGTTGAGGTGCCGGTTGACGTTGAACATCACCCGGTCGCCGTTGAGGCGGGTCCGCACCTGGTGGGCCAGCGCGCCGAGCCACATGAGGTCGTCGCAGTCGTAGAGGGCGACGCCGTCGTCGTACGTCAGCCGCTCGCCGCCGGTGACCTTGGCCTCGATCTCCCGCTGGAGTCCCGCATCCATGACCGGCAGCCTACGGCCGCCGCCCGGCCGCCGCAGAACGCGGCAGAACGCGGCAGCGCCCCGCGGCTCTCGTCAGGGAGAGAGCCACGGGGCGCTGACCGGATACCCGTCCGCTAGCGAGGACGGGGCGTTACGCCTACTCCGCGGACGCCCGGAAGCGCCGCACGCCGACCGCCAGGGCGGCACCGATCACCGCGACGATCGCCAGGCCCTCGGGGCCACCGGTCGCCGGGTGCGAGCCCTGCTGGCCCGGAGTGACGGGCTTCGCGGGGGTGGTGGTGGCGGTGCCGGGGCGGAACCGCGCCGACTCACCGAGGACGCCGACCTTCATCGCGATCGGCGCGGACTTGAACCCGCCGGTGATCGCGCCGATGCCGGGCAGCGCGGCTGCGTCGGCGAGGGCGAGGCCGGTCGGGACGGTCACGGAGCCGAGGCTGATCGACAGGGCGCTGAGCGCAGCCGTGGCCGTGCCGTACGCACCGTCCACGCCGACCGACGTGTCCTTCTGCATGAGCTCGATCTTCGGCGCAGGGACGACCAGTCCGGTCGCTCCGGTGGCCGACGACAGGGCGTTGGACAGCGCCGCGGTGGCGGTGTTGAGCGCGGCGTTGACGTCCTGCGCCAGGTCGCCGGCGACGGCCGCCACGTCCGCGGTGCTGTTGCCCGTGACGTCCGACAGGATGTCGTTGCCGAGGACCTTCACACCGGTGATCGATCCGGTGATGTCCGCGCTCTTCGTCTTGCCGACGAGCGCCTTGGTGCCGATGTCCGCCGCGCCGACCGAGACGAGCGGCAGACCGCCGAGGACGCCCTCGACCAGGCTGCTGAGTGCCTTCACCGCGTCGTCGATCGCCTGCTGGAGCGCGGCAACCTCGCCCGCTTCCTTGGCCTGGGCGGCCTTGGCGACGTCGTACGCGTCGGCGACCGCCGCGAGACCGTCGTTGGCGGCCTCGATGGCGGACTGGACCTCGCTGGTGAGCATCGCCCACTCGGAGATGCTCAGCGGCGCGTCCGCACCCTCCGGGAGCGTCACGACGTCAGGAACGCTGGCGCCCGACAGCGCGGCGGCGAACGACGCCGTCTTGGCGGCGAGGTCGGCCGTCGCGTCGGAGGCCTCCTGCCGGCCGTCGTCGTACGCCTGCTCCGCCGTGGCGATCGCGTTGTTCGCGGCGTCGAGCGCCTGCTGCGCGGTGGCCGAGATGGTCACGCGCAGGTCGTCGATGAGGGCGTTGAGCGTGCCGGCCGGCAGCTTCGCCATGTCGATGCCGAGCGCCGCGATGATGTCCGCGACGTTGGGCAGCGAGACGTTCTTGATGGTCAGGGTCTTGCCGGCCTGCGCGTGCGCGCCGTCGGTGACGGAGCCGACGTTCACGCCGCCGGTCATCGTGATGGGGAGCCCGAGGATTTCGAGCGAGCCGAGGTCGGAGGTGAGCGACGACGTGCGCGCCGAGCCGTCCGCCGCCTTGAGCGTCGCGGTCGGGCTGGTCGCGGCGAGGACGCCGAGGTCGCCGCTGCTGATGCCGCCGACGGTCTTCGGGCTGTTCGCCGGCGTGACGGTCACGGCGCCGTTCTTCACGCCATTGACCGTGAGGGGCACGAACGTGACCGACGGCGCCTTGCTCGACATCGTCTCGGCGCCCGCGACGAACGTGCCGATGGCGATGTTCGTCGCCTCGACCGCGTCGAGCAGCGCGCCGACCTTGATGGACGCGAGCGTGGCGGTGGAGGTCGCGCGGCCGGCCGGGCTGACCCCCGTGGCCGCCTCCGCCGCGCTGACGGGAAGGAGTGCTCCGAGGGCGATGCCTGCCAGAGCCGTGCGGTGTAGACGCATGACGCGCCCCCTGTCTGTGGCCGTATGTGCGGACTTGGTAAAGCCTTCGGCAACCGCCCCTTTTGATCCATGGCGAATCGGGGTCATTTCCGGGCCTAGTCACACGGCCGTAACGGGTCAGCCCGAAATGTCCCCAGGGACCTGAACGCGGCCCTCCCAGCGCGTGCTGAGCACGACGGTGGTGCGCGTCCGGGCTACTCCGGGGATCCGGCGCAGCACCGCGAGGGTGTGCTCCAGGGCGTCCACGTCGGGGACCCGGACCTTCACGACGAACGCCTCGTCGCCCGCGACGAACCAGCAGTCCTCGATGACGTCCACCTCGGCGAGCAGGCCCGCGAGGTCGTCCTGCTCGACGTCGTCGGACTGGTGGATGCCAACCAGCGCGCTGACCCCGAGGCCGAGGGCGGCCGGCGCGACCGCGGCGTGGTAGCCGGTGATGGTCCCGGCCGCCTCCAGCCGGCGCACCCGGTCGTGCACGGCCGGGCCGGACAGGCCGACCGCGCGGGCCAGTTCGGCGTAGGAGGCGCGGGCGTTCGCCCGCAGCACCGCGATGAGCGCCCGGTCGGTCGCGTCCACGGCCGGCCGTCGCTGGCTCCGCACCGACGATTCTTCGCCATCGGGCATGGAATACCTGCCTCTCGTAGGCGTTAGGTGTGGTAGAGTTTCGATCCGTAGGCAAGAGAGAGTCAAGGGAGGGGCCACGATGGTCTACCACGACCTGTTCGAGGCGCGGTTCAACGAGCTTCGCCACGACTACCGGCACGCGAACGAGGGCCGCGGCTACCCGGGTGCCATCCGGAGCGCGCTGCGCCGCATCACGGCGCGCTAGCCGCCTCGTCACTTCCGGCGCTGCCACCCCCGCGGGTGGCGGCGCCGTCGCGTGTCCGGGGCGGGCGGCCGTGCCCCGGGCCGTCCGGTTTGGGCCGCCCCGCGAATTTTCGTCCGGGCCGTCACTAAAGACCGTCTCCGTCGTTACTCCAGATGACGCGCCGGGATGCAGGGCCCGGGGCACGACCAGCAGGAGGCACCCATGGAAGGCCGCGACCGGCTCATGACGCCCGGTGAGGTCGCCGCGCTGTTCCGCGTGGACCCCAAGACGGTCACCCGCTGGGCCGTTGCCGGCCGGATCGGCAGCGTGCGGACCCCTGGTGGGCACCGCCGCTTCCGCGAATCCGAGGTGCGCGCGCTGCTGCGTGGCGAGCCCCGCCCGGTCATCGCCGCCGCCGGCTAACTCTCGCGGCGGCCGGAGCCGAGCTCTCCGGTCCACCGCCGGTACAGGTCGTGCCGGACGCCGAGCGCGTCCAGCACCCGGCCGGCGACGAAGTCCACGAGTTGCTGCACGTCCGTCGGCCCGGTGTAGAACGCCGGGCTGGCCGGCAGCACCACCGCCCCCGCGTCGTGCAGCGCGAGCATCGACACGAGCTGCCCGCGGGACAACGGCGTCTCGCGCGGCACGACCACCAGCCGCCGCCGCTCCTTGAGCGTGACGTCCGCGGCGCGCTGGAGCAGGTCCTTCGACAGCCCGTACGCGATCCCGGCGACCGCCGCCGTGCTGGCCGGCACCACCGCCATGCCGTGCGTCGGGTAGCTGCCGCTGCTCGGGCCCGCCGCGAGGTCGGCGTGCCCCCAGTGGCGTACGTCGCCGTCCCGGCCCAGCCACGTTGCCAGGTCCTCCGGCGTGTCCCGCCAGGTGATCCCGGTCTCGTCGAGCAGCGTCAGCCGTGCGGCCCGGCTGACGACCAGGTCCACCGGGTGCCCGGCGTCCAGCAGGGCGTTGACGACCGCCCTGGCGTACGGCGTCCCGCTCGCGCCGCTCACGCCGACGACGTACGGGACCCTCACGGCCGGAAGCCGCGCGCGACGAGGTCCGCCACCGCGAACGCCAGCAGGCCGATGCCGATCCAGCCGTTCACGGTGAAGAACGCGCGGTTGACCCGCGACAGGTCGTCGGGGCGGACGATCGCGTGCTCGTACACCAGCGCGGCGGCGGTGAGCGCGACGGCGGCGAACCAGATGACGCCGTAGCCCGCCACCGCCCCGAACGCGACCAGCAGCGCGACGGTCACGAGGTGCGTGACCTCGCTCACCCGGAGCGCGGTGCGGACGCCGAACCGCGCGGGCAGCGAGTGCACGCCCTCGCGCCGGTCCGACTCGACGTCCTGGCAGGCGTAGATGAGGTCGAAGCCGGCGATCCAGGTCCCGACCGCGAGCCCGAGCAGGATCGCCGAGAGGAACGGCGCGGAGTACGACCCCGTCAGTCCGTCCACGCTCTCGGCGATCGGCGTGCGCCCGAACCCGTCGGCGACCGCGACCCAGGCGCCGACCGGTGCGATTGCCTGCGCGAAGCCGAGGACGTAGTGGCAGAGCCAGGTGAACCGCTTGGCGTACGGGTAGAGCACCAGCGGCGCGACGGCGACCGGCGCGAGCGCGAGGCAGATCGGCGCCAGGTAGAGGGCGGCGGCGAGGAAGACGGCGAGCGACACCGCCATGCCGATCCGGACCGTACGGAGCGAGACCGCGCCGGTGACCAGCTCGCGGGTCGCCGTGCGCGGGTTGCGCGCGTCGAGCTCGCGGTCGATCAGCCGGTTGGCCGCCATCGCGAACGTCCGCGCCGCGACCATCGCGACGGTGATGGCGACGAGGTCGCGCCACCCGACGTCGCCGCCGGACGCCGCGCGCAGCGGGCCGCCGCCCTCGCGGACGGCGACGACGGTCATCGCGGTGAGGGCGGAGACGTAGGCGAACGGCAGCGCGAACACCGAGTGCTCGATGACGACCAGCTTGAGGAACGCCTTGACGCCGCCCCGGCGCGCGACCGGCTCGGCGACGGCCGTGGCGGTCACAGTCCGAGCTCGTTCCAGCGCTCGGTCACGCGCGACACGATCGCCGGGTCCTGCACGATCTCCGGCGGCCAGTCCCTGGTGTACCCCTCGGTCGGCAGCTTCCGGGTCGCGTCGATGCCGGCCTTGCCGCCCCAGAACTGCTGGTACGCCGAGTGGTCGAGGTGGTCGACCGGGCCGGTCGACAGCAGCAGGTCGTGCGCGTAGTCGACGTTACCGAACGCCCGCCACGCCACCTCGGAGTAGTCGTGCACGTCGCAGTCGGCGTCCACGACGACGACCAGCTTGGTGAGCGAGAGCAGGCCCGCGCCCCAGATGGCGTTCATGATCTTCTGGGCGTGCTTCGGGTAGCGCTTCTCGATCGAGACGATCGCGCAGTTGTGGAAGACGCCCTCGACCGGGAGGTCGTAGTCCACGATCTCCGGGACCGTCATCTTGATCAGCGGCAGGAAGATGCGTTCGGTGGCCTTGCCGAGCCACTGGTCCTCCTGCGGCGGCCGGCCGACCACGATCGTCTGGAAGACCGGGTCGCGGCGCATCGTCACGCAGTCCACGGTCAGCGCGGGGAACGGCTCCACCGGCGTGTAGAAGCCGGTGTGGTCGCCGAACGGTCCCTCCGGCAGCCGGTGCCCGGGCTCCAGCCAGCCCTCAAGCACGATCTGCGAGTTGGCCGGCACCTGCAGCGGCACGGTCTTGCAGTCCACGAGCTCCACCCGCTCGCCGCGCACGAACCCGGCGAACAGGTACTCGTCGATGCCGGGCAGCGGCGCGCTGGCGGCGTAGGTGACGGCGGGGTCGCAGCCGAACGCGATCGCGACCGGAAGGCGTTCGCCGCGGCGCTCGGCGACGGCGTGGTGGGCGTTGGAGTCCTTGTGGATCTGCCAGTGCATCCCGACGGTGCGGCGGTCGTGGCGTTGCAGCCGGTACATGCCGACGTTGCGGGTGCCGGTCTCGGGGTGGCGGGTGTTCGTGAGGCCGAGGTTCATGAACGCGCCGCCGTCCAGCGGCCACGTGTGCAGCGCCGGCAGCTCGAACAGGTCGACCTCGTCGCCGGTGCGGACGACCTCCTGGCACGGGGCGGTCTTGACCTTCTTCGGCGGGACGGCCTTCAGCGACAGCAGCTTGCCGACCGACTCACGGATGCCGGTGAAGCCCTGCGGCAGCTCGGGCTTGATCAGGTCGGCGATCTTGTCGCCGATGTCGTCCAGCCGGTCGACGCCGAGGGCCATGGCCATGCGGCGTTCGGTGCCGAAGACGTTGATGGCCAACGGCATCGCGGAGCCGAGCACGTCGTCGAAGACGAGCGCCGGTCCGCCGGCGCGGGTGACCCGCTGCACGATCTCGGTGACCTCGAGGTACGGGTCCACCTTCGCGGACACGTGACGCAGCTCGCCGGCCCGGTGCAGCCGGGTGAGGAAGTCCTGGAGGTCGTCGTACGCCACGGGCGTCAGTATTCCGGGATCGCCCGCACGGGGCGCGCCGGGCGCGCTACGACGACAGCTCGGCGAGGCGGGCGCCGAGGCCGAAGGCGAGCACGTGCCCCTGCTCGACGGGGATCCAGAACAGCTCGAACGGCGTCGGCGGCGCTTCGCCGTCGTGCTCCTCGGCCGCCTCCCACCGCTCGGGCAGCGGTGCCGTGGTGGTGAGCTCGAAGAAGTGGCGTTCGTGGACGTCGTCGCCGATGGCGTACTCGGCGGTTCCGAGCGGGCGGCGGACGGCGAAGCAGTCGCGGCCGGTCTCCTCGCGCGTCTCGCGCAGCACCGCGTCGTACGGCGTCTCGTCCGGCCGCATCGTCCCCGCCGGCACCTGCACGCCCGTCACCGTCATCGGCAGGTCGCGGTGGGTGAAGACGAGGAGCCGGCCGCCGTCGACGACGTAGGCGACGGCCTTCCTGACGCGGGTCAGTGGGCGGGGGCGGGCGTGGCCCCGCCGCCCTCGGGCGCGGTCACCCGCTCGTAGACCTCGAGGCCGGGCTGGAAGCGGTTCGGTGCTTCGTCGGCCGGGCCGCCCCAGAACGACACCGCGTAGAACGCCGCAGCGGCGAGGATCAGCAACGCGACGAGCGCGAACCAGCGGGGGGCCGGCTCGTCGTCGACGTCGTCACCGGTCCCGACCGTGATCGGGTCGATGAACAGCGGGCGCTCGGTCACTGGCTGGCCTCCGCGGCGCAACGGTGCTCGACGAGGTACGACGCCAGCCGGCGCAGGTCGTCGTTGCTGAGGAACCGGTACGACGGCATGGTCGAGCCGGGGTGGGCGGCGGCGGGCTCGCGCAGGTACGCAACCATCGCCTCGACGGCGGCGTCGTCGTTCGCATCGGGAGCCACCCCAGGAACACGGTCGCCGACGCAGGACAGGTCGGGGCCGTAGCGGGCCTGGCCGTGCATCGCCGGGCGGTCGTTGAGGTCCTCCTTGTTGGAGGACGGCGCCGGGCCGAGCCCCGCGTCGGCGTACACGTCGCGGCGCTGCAGCGAGTGGCAGTAGACGCAGCCGTTCTTGGCGTACAGCTCGCGGCCCTTGGTGGCGCCGACGCTGTACTCGCGTGTCTCGGCGGCGCGCTCGGTGTTGGTGTTGGCGGTCGCGGGGGCGACGACGGTGACGCCGTAGCCGACCGCCACGAGCAGGGCGGGCCCGGCGATGACCGGGAGGAGCGTCATGCGCGGCATCGGCTACTCCTCGCCCGCGGTCGACGTCGAGAACACCTGCTGGAACGCCACCACCCAGGCGAGCGCGACCAGCGCCTCGCCGAGCACCCGCAGCCAGAGCATCGGCTTCACGGCGTTGACCACGTCCACGAAGCCTCCGCCCGCGAACGTCTCCACGCCGGTCCGCACGCCCTGCGCCCACAGCACGCCCTGGACGTAGCCGGCGACGAGCAGCGACAGCGCGATGACCGCCGCGCCGATGGCGAGCAGCCAGACCGAGCCGCCGGCGATGCGCGGGTTCGCGAGGCGGTTGCCGGTGACGTTGGGAACGCTGTGCAGCACGCCGGCGAGCAGCAGCGCGCCCGCGACCCCGAACAGTGCCAGCTCCGCGAGGCCGTCGGCGGCGACCGTGCCGTGCACGTACGCCGCGGCGCTGCGACCCGCCGTCGGCACCGACAGCGCGCCCCAGAGCGCGAGCAGCGCGACGCCGGCGAGGGCGTAGCGGAGGTCGGCGCCGTGGGCGAGCGAGGTGCGGCGGGCGTACGTCGCGATCAGCAGCACGACGACCGCGAGGATCGGTACGCCGAGCGCGATCGACGCGGCGATGCCGAGCGTCTCCAGCCAGTCCTGGCTGGACGACGCGACCAGGCGCATCGGCCCGGCGAACGGCGCGAACACGAACCAGCCCCAGAACGCCACCGCGGCGAGCTGGCGGCTGTGCAACGGCGCGCGGGCGGCGTTGGGGACGACGTAGAGCGCGACGCCGATGCCGAGCGGCACCAGCCAGAGCAGCTTGAGGCCGCTCAGCCCGAACGCCAGCACGATCTCGTCGTTGATGCCGCGGACACCGGGCAGCGCGCCGCCGAGGATGACGAACGGCGCGCAGAACAGCGCCGCCACGACGAACCACATCGACGGGTGCACCTCGTCGCGGGTGCGGCGCGAGACAGTCCGCAGCACCGCCAGCAGCACGAGCAGCTGCGCGAGCGCGAGAACGACCGCCAGCGGGCGCGGCATCTCGAACCCGACCCGGCCGGTGGACCGGCCGGTCAGCACGGCGAGCGCCGACAGCGCGACGCCGAGCGTCATCAGCGCCCCGGCCGCCTTGGACGCCTTCTCCATCGAGGCGGGGGCCCGGGCCGCGCGGCGCGCGAGGTCGAGGGCGACGCCGTTGCCGATCATGCCGAGGCCGCCGTAGACGAGCAGCACGTGCGCGGCGGCGCGGACGCGGCCGACCGAGGTGGCGGCGCCGATCGAGACGAGGCCCGGCGAGGCGGACTGCGCGGCGGCGAGCAGCATGAGCAGCCCGCCGACGGCGAGGAAGAACGTGCCGGCGACGAGCCACGTCAGCGCGGTGCCGTACGGCGACTCCCAGGCCGCGGCTTCGGCCTCCGACGTCGTCGACGTCGTCGACGCGGACGTCGTGACAGTCACACGCAGCCTCCGGGAACGCGACGGACGAGCGGTGCAGAGGATAGTGGGCCGCTCGGGTCAGGCCGAAACCGCCGTCCCACGCGTTGACACGTCGGTGCCACCAGTGCCACCATTGCCACCATCCGAGTGACCCTTCGACAGGAGTCCGGAGTGACGACGTCCGCCGAGCGCAAGGAACTGACCTTGCGCATCAACGCCAGCGAGTACGACGCCCTGCGCGCCTACGCCGCCACGACCGGCACCTCGATCAACAAGGTGGCCGTCGCGGCGATCCGAGACTTCCTCACGGGGCCGGCCCGGGAGGAACAGTTCGAGGCGGCGCTGACTCGCGTCCGCGAGGACTACCGAGTCGCGTTGGACAAGCTGGCCCAGCTCTAGGGAGCACCGCTTGCGGTACCTCACCGTCACCGAGGTGATCCGGATGCACGAGGCCGAGGTCGGCGACGACCTGCTCGCCGACCTCGGCCTCGTCGATGCCGCCGTCCAGCGCCCGCAACAGTCCGTCTACGGCAGGGACGCCTACGCGGACATTCACGCGAAGGCGGCCGCGCTGTTCCAGTCGCTCGCGCGCAACCACGGGTTCATCGACGGCAACAAGCGCGTCGCGGTGACCGCCGTCGGCGTCTTCTACCTGCTCAACGGGTGGGTCCTGCGAACACCCGACCAAGGCGACCTGGTCGCACTTGCCGTGGACACGGCGGACGCGCACCTGACGGTCGAAGTGATCGCGGACACGTTGAAGGGCTGGGCGGAGCCGGCGCCGGTCCCCGACGACGAGTGAGTCACACGCCCGAGTACGAGTGCAGGCCGGGGATCCAGATGTTGACGCCGTAGTACGTGAACATCAACGCCACGAAGCCGGCCACCGCCACCCACGCCGCCCGGGTCCCGCGCCAGCCGGCCGTCGCGCGGGCGTGCAGGTACCCGGCGTAGAGGACCCAGGTCACGAACGACCAGGTCTCCTTGGGGTCCCAGCCCCAGTACCGGCCCCACGACGCCTCGGCCCACACCGCGCCGGCCATCACCGCGAACGTCCAGATCGGGAACGCGAACGCCGTCGTCCGGTACGCCACCCGGTCCAGCGCCGCCGCCCGGGGCAGCCTGGTCGCCCGGCCGCGCGACTCGAAGGACGCCGCCACGAGGTACAGCGCGGTCGCGACGATCCCGACCATGAACACGCCGAACGCCGCGATGGCCGCGACGACGTGGATCTTGATCCAGTACGAGTTCAGCGCCGGGACCAGCGGAGCCGCGGGCGCGTAGAGGACGGTCGAGGCGAGGCCGACCGTGAGGATCACCGGCAGCAGCACGAAGCCGCCGAGCCAGCGCACCGGCTGCCGGGACAGCAGCACCAGGTACGCCGTCACGCCGATCAGCGACACCATCGACGAGAACTCGTACATGTTGCCCCACGGCACCCGGTCCACCGCGAGGCCGCGGGTGACGACCGAGGCGACGTGCACGCCCCAGCCCGCGACCGTGAGCGCCACGGCGCCGGCCCCGCACCAGCGGGCCAGCCGCCCGCGCGGCGACTCGACACCCAGCGCGGCGACGTACGCCGGCGGCAACGCCGTGTCGGTCGCGCCGCCCGCGATCGGCGGCGGCCCGGTCGGCACGCGGCGCCCGGCGGCGAAGTCGACGAAGTAGCCGAGCATGGCGACGGCGTACGCCACGACGGCCGCGAACAGCAGGTCGTCGCTGATGTTCGCCAGGCCCACGTCGACCGGCACCTACGTCTCCTTCTGGTCAGGGATCGGCGGCGCGCCCGCGGCCACCCGACCGGCGACCGAGTCCAGCTCCGGCGCGAACGCGTCCGCGTCCTGGCGCGCCAGGCCGCCCACCTCCACGAGGGTACCGGCCTCCGTGGGCGTCGCGCGGACCCAGACCCGCCGCCGCCGGACCCGCAGCGAGAGGATCAGGCCGGTCAGCGCGGCGACCGCCGACCCCAGCACCAGCCACTTTCCCGGGTCGTACGTCACCTGGAAGACCGCGAAGTCCTTCACCCCGTGGAACGTCAGCTCCGCCCCCCCGGGCAGCCGCCCGACGGTCTGGTCGGGGAACACGATGCCGTTGCCGGTGCGGACCATCTTCGAGGTGTCGAGGTCGTAGACGGACTGCGGGATGCCGCTGCCCAGCCCGAGGTCGCCGGCCCAGACCTCGTACGCGAACGCCGGCAGCCTGGGCTCCGGGTAGCGCGAGAACGCGAACCCCTCCCGCACCGCGAGCGTCGGCGCGAACAGCCCGCGCACGCCGATGTCCGGCAGCCCGCCGCCGATGTCGGTGATCTTCACCGCGCCGGTGGACGCGAGGTTGGGGTCGCCGCGTTCCGGGAGGAACGGCTGCCACTGGTCGTAGATCACGGTGCCGTCGGGCAGCTTCGCGGTGAAGTGCAGCGCGTAGCCGTGGTCGAGCAGGTAGACCCGGGCGCCGTCCACCGTGAGCGGCTCGTTCACCTTCACGGTGCGGCGGCGTTCGCCGTCGTCGGCCGAACGCCGCCACCGCACGTCCGCCGCGAACGACGTCGGGGCGCCGTTGGCGAGGTACGTAGCGCGGAAGTCGTCGAGCGACACCTCGAACGGCGGCAGGTCCTCGACGGAGTTCAGCCGCCCGGGCTTGAGCTCGTCGTACGCGGCCGGCGTGTTGACGAAGGTGTCGCCCTCCACCACCAGCACCGCGCCCTGGTAACCCCACCCGGCGCCGACGCCGATGCCGACGAGCAGCGTGAGCAGCGCGACGTGGAAGACGAGGTTGCCGCTCTCGCGGGCGTACCCGCGCTCCGCCGCGAGGCCACAGTCGTGCGAGACGACCCGCCAGCGGCGCAGCGCCCGGCGCGCGGCCGCCTCGACCTCGGCGGGCGGCACGGCGGTCGTCCACGTCTCGTACGCCGCCAGCCGGTCGAGGTGCTTCGGCGGCGCCGGCGGGCGGCCGCGCAGCGCCCGCCAGTGCAGCCTGATCCGCGGCGCGAGGCAGCCGACCAGCGAGATCATCAGCGCCAGGTAGATCGCCGCGAACCACGGCGACGCATAGACGTCGAACAGGTACAGCCGGTCGAACAGCGGCGCGAGTGCGGGGCGTTCCACGAAGTACCGGCGGACCGCCGCCGGGTCGAGGTCGCGCTGAGGCAGCAAAGACCCAGGAACTGCCGCCAGCGCTAACAGGAAGAGCAGCAGCAACGCCGTCCGCATCGACGTCAGCGAGCGCCAGCCGCGGCGCAGCACGTGCCGCAACCCCGGCGACGGCGGGGCAACCCGCTCCTCCGGGCTGGTGGACAGGGTGGCGGTCATACGACGGTCTCGAACCCGCCGATCCACACCTGCATGCTCGCCACGATCCGGCCCCAGTACCCGGTGACGAGCAGCACGCCGATGACCACGAGGAACGCCCCGCCGAGCCGGGTGACGAGCGCGTAGTGCCGCTTCACGACGGCGAACGCCGACATCGACCGCTCGAACGCCAGCCCGGCCAGCACGAACGGCAGCCCGAGCCCGATGCAGTACGCGAGCGACAGGACCGCGCCGCGACCGGCAGTGCCGGTGGAGTACGCGAGCGAGTTGACGGCGGTGAGCGTAGGCCCGGCGCAGGGCGTCCAGCCGACGCCGAACAGCACGCCCAGCAACGGCGCGCCCGCCAGCCCGGTCACCGGCAGCGCGTGGAAGCGGAACTCGCGGGAGAGGAACGGCAGCTTCGTCAGCAGCCCCATGAACGCCAGCCCGAGCACGATGGTCACGCCGCCGAGCACGCGGGTGATGACCTCCGCCTGCTCGCTGAAGACCCGTCCGGCCGCCCCGAACACCGCGCCCGCGCTGACGAACACGACCGAGAACCCGAGCACGAACAGCAACGCGCCGATCGCCGCCCGCCGCCGCCCCGAGCGGCCGGACCGGCCGTCGCCGGTCTCGCTCTCCTCGGCGAGGTCCGCGCCGGTGAGGCCGGTGATGTACGAGAGGTAGCCGGGCACCAGCGGCAGCACGCACGGCGAGAGGAACGACACCAGCCCGGCCAGCAGCGCGAGCGGCAGCGCGGCGAGCAGCGGCCCGGAGAGGACGGTGTCCTGGATGCCGTTCACGCGGCCCGCTCCGCGAGCACGCGCTCGACCAGCCCCGTCAGGTCGGGCTCGCGCACCTCGCCGAACACGTACGCCGCGATCCGCCGGTCGGCGTCGAGGACGTACGTCGTCGGGATCGTCTTGGGCGCCACCGCGAAGCGGGTGAGCAGCCGGGCCGCCGGGTCGTAGAGGCTCGGGTAGGAGACGTCGTAGCGCTTCACGTGCCGCAGCGGCGCGGTGCGGCCGCTGTCGCGCACGTTGATGCCGAGGAAGCGCACCCCCCGCGAACGGGTGGCGCCGGCGACGCGTTCCAGCGCCGGCTGCTCGGACTTGCACGGCGCGCACCACGAGCCCCACACGTTCACCACGACCGGGCCCGCGCCGAGCGAGCCGAGGTCGAACGGCTGCCCCTCCAGCGTCTCCCCCGCCAGCGCCGGCCCCGCCTCGCGCGAGCCCGGGTCGACGAAGTGGACGACGCCATCGCCGGAGACGAACCGCTGCACGCCGGAGGACGTGTCGGACCCGCCGCCGGTGCACGCGGCCACCGCCAGGCCGAGCCCGCAGACCGCCGCGACGCCGCGACGGGCCGGTCCCCGTGACCGCCCGCGAACCCCGCGGCGGAGCCCCGCGAACCGGCGCGCGCGGCGCCGGTCGGCGGGGGGTGGCGCGGGCATGGCGGGCCTGCCTTCCTGACCGGTCGGGAGCAACGCGCGGCGCGCGGCGCGCGCGGGCCTCACTTGATTCGCGGGTGCAAACCCCAGGGTCGTAGTATCGCCCTCGGCCGCGGCTGACGCCTCCGCTGCGCTCTGCAACCGACGAGGAAGGTGCTGATGGGGAACCTGCTTCAGCGCTCGGGATGGCTCCGCGCGAGCATCGGGTCGCTGATCTGCACCATCCTCTTCGTGATCTTCTTCTCCGCCGTGCCGTCGGCCGTCCTCGCCTGGTCCGAGGAGTGGGCCTGGGTGCAGGAGCCGACGCTGTTCGGCGTGCTGGGCCTCGGCCCGCGGCTGCGCGACCTGATCATCGTCGCGTACTACGGCGCCATCACCCCGGTCACGTTCGTGGCGTTCTCGCTCTACCAGCGGCTGAACCCCGTCAACGCCGACGCGGACGAGGCGAAGCGCGACGCGGGCGGGTACCGGTAACCGCGATGACCGACAACCGCGTCGAGATCTACGACGACTACGTACTCGGCACCGTCGACCCGAACTGGCTGCAGGAGCGGGTCAAGCCGAAGCGGCACATCGCGCTCTCGCCGGAGCTGTGCATCCTCTGCCGGGCGTGCGAGGACGTGTGCCCCTGGGAGTGCATCTACATGATGTCGCCCGACATCGTCGCGGGCGCCGAGACGGAGTCCCTCAAGACGCTGTCGGAGACGGCGGGCGCCGTCTTCATCATCGACGACAACGAGTGCACCCGCTGCGGCATCTGCGTGGACCGCTGCCCGCCCGGCGCGCTGTTCTACTCCAAGATCGGCGAAGCCGCCGCGAAGAAGAAGCACTAGGGAGGGCCGGAGACAGTGGCCGAGGGCAAGGGGCGTCGCGACGAGGTTCGCGGCCATCTCGAGGAGATGGTCAAGCCCAAGGACCCGCGCGAAGGCGCCGTCTGGAAGTCCATCTTCCGGCCGGGCTCGATCTACCGACCCGGGTACCGGGACACGTCACGCGACCGCGCGCTCGCGACGATGAACAACGTCCTGTACCACCTGCACCCGGTGAAGCTGAAGCGGCACGGCCTCAAGCTCACCTACACGTACTGCCTCGGCGGGCTGTCGTTCTTTCTGTTCATCCTGCTGACGGTCACCGGCATCTACCTGATGTTCTTCTACCGCCCCTCGGCCGGCTTCGGTCAGGAGCTGGCGTACGAGGACATCCGCAACCTGTCGTCCGGCATCGCGTTCGGGCAGCTGGTCCGCAACATGCACCGGTGGGCAGCGCACGCCATGGTCTTCACGGTGTTCCTGCACATGGCGCGCGTCTTCTACCACGGCGCGTACAAGGCACCGCGCGAGTTCAACTGGGTGGTCGGCGTCATCCTGCTGCTGCTGACGCTGCTGCTGTCGTTCACCGGTTACCTGCTGCCGTGGGACCAGCTCGCGATCTGGGCCGTCGCCGTCGGCACGCAGATGATGGGCTACACGCCGGTCTTCGGTAAGGAGGTCCGGTTCGTACTGCTCGGCGGCGTCGAGATCGGGCCTCCCACGCTCCTCCGCTGGTACGTCCTCCATGTCCTCGCGCTCCCCTTCGTGGCGGTCATCTTCATGGCCGTCCACTTCTGGCGGATCCGCAAGGACGGCGGCATCTCCGGCCCGCTGTAGACAGGATCGGTCATGGCTGAAGAGATCACTCCGGACCCCGAGGTCTACGCGGCCGCCATCGCCGCGGGCGACTCGGAGCGGATGGCGCGCGCCAAGGCGAAGTCGGCCGCGGTGAAGAAGGCGCGCAAGGCGGCCGGCATCCCGACGCCGACGCAGCAGGCCGCCGCGGCCGCCGGCGGCGGTGGCGCGGCCGCTGCTTCGAGCGGTGACGCGCCTGCCGCCGCCGCTCCGCCGGCCGCCGCCGCGGCCGTTGCCGAGGTTCCCGCGGCCGCCGCTCCCGCTCCGGCCGCTGCCGCCGCGTCGAGCGGCGGCGGCACCGCCACGCTCACCCGCGCCACCCCGCTGTCCCCGGCCGAGCGCGCCGCCCGGGTGGCCGCCGCGACCGCCGGCAAGGGCGGCGGCGGGCGCGGGCTGTCCGGCGAGATGACGCACCGCCTGCTCGCGATGGTTCCGCCGGAGGGCATCCAGCGCGTCGAGCGGACGCAGGACGACAAGGTCAACGTGTGGCCGCACCTGCTCCTCGAGGAGTTCGTCGCGGTCCTGGCCTGCCTGACGTTCCTCACGGTGTTCTCGACGCTGGTCGACGCGCCGCTGCTGGACCTCGCCAACGTCAACCTGACGCCGAACCCGTCCAAGGCGCCGTGGTACTTCCTCGGCCTGCAGGAGCTGCTGCGCTACTTCCACCCGATGATCGCGGGCGTGCTCATCCCCGGCATCGGCCTCGGCATCCTCATGGCGTTCCCGTACATCGACAAGAACCCGTCGATGCGCCCGGCGAACCGCAAGTTCTCGATCATGCTGTTCACCTGGTTCATGATGTTCTCGGCCATCCTGTCGACCATCGGATCCCTGTTCCGCGGGCCTGGATACAACTTCATCTTCCCGTGGCAAAAGGGCCTCTACTTCGAGTTCTAGGAAGAAGGCGCGCGAACGATGGCCAAGAAGAAGGGGATGTCCCGCCGGGACTTCTTCCGCTACAGCATGATCGGCGGCAGCGCCGTCGGGCTCGGCGGGTTCACCGCGGCGAGCCTCGCGATGCTCTGGCCGAGCCTGCGCGGCGGCTTCGGCGCCAAGATCAACCTGGGGCGGACCGAGGACCTCAAGGCCGAGCTGCAGGGGATCCCGCACGGCTGGAAGTACTACGCCGAGGCGCGCACGTACCTCGTCCTGTGGCGGCCGGTCGCCGGGATGGAGGAGTTCTACCAGGGGGTGGCCGCCGAGGGCTTCCTCGCCGTGTACCAGAAGTGCGCGCACCTGGGCTGCAAGGTCCCGCAGTGCGAGTCGAGCGGGTGGCTCGAGTGCCCGTGCCACGGGTCCCGGTACAACAAGGCCGGTGAGTACGAGTTCGGCCCGGCGCCGACCGGCCTCCAGCACTTCCCGATCGTCATCGACAACGGCAACGTCATCGTCGACACCGCCGACCCGAAGCCCGGCCCGCCGCGCGGCGTCGACACGATCAACCAGAACCCCGAAGGCGCCCACTGCACGGGCTGATCGCCGAGCGCCCGCACCCCAGGTAACGAAGGAGAGCAGACAGCCAGATGAGCGACGTCACCCCGCGCGACAGCGGCGGCAAGGGCGCTGTCGTCCGGCGCCGCAAGCCGCTGTCGGTCCCCATCGGCTTCCGCCCCGCGCCGTCCGACGACGAGCTCGAGACCAACGTCCTCGAGCGCTGGCAGGGCTGGGGCACGCTGCTCGTGGTGTTCCTGGCGCTGTACCTGCCGGTCTACTTCATCTTCTTCGAGAACCAGCGTTCCAACGACGCCGCGCTCGAGTCGCGCGCGAAGTCCATCCGCCGCGGCGCGTTCATCTACGCGCAGGCCGAGCCGGGCGCGCACGGCTTCCAGGCCGGTTGCGCGCAGTGCCACGGGACGTACGCCGGCGGCGGCGTCGTGCCGAAGT
This sequence comes from Frankiaceae bacterium, assembly GCA_035536815.1. GTDB lineage: Bacteria > Actinomycetota > Actinomycetes > BP-191 > BP-191 > BP-191. Next base: position 8,714 of record DATLNJ010000089.1, on the reverse strand, counting down.
ACCGCGCCTCCGCGAACGCCGACCCAACCGACTTCCCGGTCCCGAACCTCGACCAGATCTTCAAGCGCCAGATGGTCGACCAGGGCAAGTCGGTCCGCGACGCGTACCGCTACGTCTACGACACCATCGCGCAGGGCCGGCCGGGCACGCCGATGCCCACGTGGGGGCTGGGCTACGGCGGCCCGATGAACGACCAGCAGATCGAGGACGTCGTGAACTTCCTCATCTCGATCCAGCAGGGGCTGCCGGAGGAGGCGGCCGCGGAGCTCGCGCTCGGCAACGAGCCCGGCCCGTTCTCCCGGCTCATCTCGTTCGCCGCCGCCCACTGACGCGCCGTAAGAAAGGCTCGACGTGAACGTCTACGCCCTGACCGCCCACCCGGCGGCGAGCACCGTGCTCCAGCTCGCGCAGGAGGGTGAGAAGACCAAGGGCCCGCGCGCGGTCTTCGGCGTGATCCTGATGTTCCTCATCCTCTGCGGCGGCGTCTGGATGCTGCTGCAGTCGTCGTTCGGGCCGAAGCAGGCGTACCTCATCTCGAGCGTGGCGTTCTGGGGCAGCTGGCTGGTGCTGTCGCTGGTCTGGCTCACGGGCGTACCCGGGATCCCGGTGCTCGGCATCCCGCGCTCGACCCCGCAGTACTACGGACCCCAGGGCGCCGAAGCCCGGTGGGAGGTCGCCGGACCGAACGGCTCGGAAAACCTCCGGCGCGAGTTCGAGGAGTTCGAGCGGGACAACGCCGATTCGTTCATCGCGATCGACGAGTCGGCGGGCGCCGTGGCGGGGGGGGACCGCGCGGCGGCCGAGGCCGCGGCCGGTGAGCTCGCTTCCGAGCACGTCGCCATGAAGCTCGGCGTCGGCGCCCACGACGTGACGGTGCCGAACGTCATCACCGTCACGGAGACCCGGATGGCGCGCGACGGCGGGCGGTTCACCTACGCGCGCGTCACGTTCGGCCCGGCCGAGGTCACCGCCACCGACAACGAGCCGACCAAGGAGCTCAAGGGCCGGATCGACCCGGTGACCATGACGCTCGTCCTCAACACCGGCTCGCTCGCCCAGCCGACGTACTGGTCGATCCTGCTGTTCACGGTGCTGTTCCTCGCGCACCTCGGCGCGCTCGTGAAGTACGAGCTGAACCGGGTGCCGCAACCGCAAGGCGCGCCGGAGCGCATCCCCGCAGCGGTGTAACGCTCGCGCCCTGGCCCGCCCGTGTCGTGGGTCTTCTGGGCGGGTACTGACCAGCCGCCACGGTGGTACGGCGATACCGCCGACAGAGCCGCGGCGGGAGATCGCGTCATCGCTACGCGGGCAGTCGAGCTCAAACCCCTGCGAACGGAGACCGGCATGCGCCAGATCATCACCACCCTCGCCTTGACCGGCGGGATGCTCGTTGCGGGCGCGACGTCGGCCCACGCGGATCACGACTACTGCGCCGCCGCGTACGTCGGCATCGAGGATGGCCGGCCGCTCGTCAACCCGTACCTCTGCGTGCCCGGGGCCCCGGCGCACTCGACCCACATCCCCAGTTCGACTTGCTTCTACAACGTCGAGCCGTCCACCCCCGACGTATCGTGGTGCGTCTGGCTTCAGGAGCCGTGGTGACGGGCGTGAACGCGATCGGAGAGAGCGCCGTACCGGTCACCTCGAACCGCCGCTGACCTGACGGCGAAAGACCCGGGCCGCAGGCTGTGCCGGCCCGGCGTCTCCGCGCCCCGGGTAGGACGGCGGCACGATCCGGCCACCGGCACGGCAGGAACTGCGCCCGTGCCCGTGGAACTCCCGATGAGAAGCCTTTGTCCTCGTTGGGAGCCCCCTCAATGACCATTCGTACCGCAGCGGTGGCCGCGGTCGTCGCCACCATCGCCGTCGGCGCGCCCGCCGCGTCCGCCGCCCCGAAGAAGAAGCTGCCGCCGCCGGTGTGCAACCTCGTCGTCGACGACAAGGGCGAGCCGACCTCGGACGGCCCGCTGGACATCCTCAGCGCGGACATCGCGACCGACTCGAAGAAGCTGACGGGCGTCATCCGCGTCGCCGGCGATCCGGACGCCGCCGGCCCGACCTCACCGACGGGCCGGATCTACCACCTCAGCTTCTCCGGCGCGAGCCCCTCTACGAACGTCTTCCTGTCCTTCATCTACGCGCCGACCGGCCAGGCCGCGACGTACGGCTTCTTCAACAAGACCACGATGGTCAACGAAGGCGTCGGCGCCGCCACCCTCAAGATCGTCGGCAACGACATCTACATGACGGTGCCGCACAGCGTGTACTCGGCCTACGGCAAGTTCAAGCCGGGCAACAAGATCACCGGCCTCACCGCCTCTACCGGCCGGATGGCCGGCGTGTTCGTGAGCACCGACGCATACGCCTACAACCCGGTCACCGGCGACAACGCGCCCGAGGGCAAGGCGTACACCTCCGGCGCGCGGTCGTGCGTCCGCGTGGGTGGCCCCGCGTAACCGCTCTCGCTACCGGCGCCGGCCGGGTGCGCTCCCCGTGAGCGTGCCCGGCCGTCGTCGTTCCCGGGCGCGGTCGCGGGTTCAGCCGCCGGAAACCGCGACGTCGGCGTCGTCGTCCGGCAGCACGTCGTCCGCGCACTCGCGCCACCGGTCGGGCAGTACGACCCGGCGCGGCCCGTCGGTGACGCCGCGCGGGCGCGCGTCGGCGCCCGGCTCCATCGGCGCGGCGGGGTCGAGCCCGGCAAGCGCGGCCGCGACGTCGGCGAGGGTCTCGGCGCGGCGCAGCCGGTCGTGCGTACCGTCCGGGACGGCGTAACCGGTGAGGTACCAGCGGGCGTGCTTGCGGAACTCCCGCACGCCCTGCCGTTCGTCGGCGGCCGCGAGCAGCGCGGCGTGCGTCGTCATCGTGTCGGCGACCTCGCCGAGCCTCGGCGCGGGTCGCACCGGACGGCCGGCGAACGCTTCGGCCAGGTCCCCGAACAGCCACGGCCGGCCTAGGCAGCCGCGCCCGACCACGACGCCGTCGCAGCCGGTCTCGGCCACCATGCGCAGCGCGTCGGCGGCGACCCAGACGTCGCCGTTGCCGAGGACGGGGATCGCCAGCGCGGCCTTGAGCTCGCCGATCGCGGCCCATCGCGCGGCGCCGGAGTAGAGCTGCTCCGCGGTGCGCGCGTGCAACGTGACGGCGGCCGCACCGGCGTCCTGCGCCGCCCGCCCGGCGTCGAGGTAGGTGAGTGTCGCGTCGTCCACGCCGAGCCGCATCTTCACCGTGACGGGCACCCCGGCGGCGGCTTCGACCGCCGCGCGGATGACGCTGGCGAACGCCGTGACGTGCAGCGGCAACGCGGCGCCGCCGCCCTTGCGCGTCACCTTCGGGACCGGGCAGCCCATGTTGAGGTCCACGTGGTCCACGCCCCACTCGCCGGTCATGTGCCGGACGGCGGCGGCGATCGTGGCCGGCTCGACGCCGTAGAGCTGGACGCTGCGCGGAGACTCGTCCGCGTCGAACTGCGCTTGCTTCGAGCCGCCGGTCTCCAGCAGCGCGCGGGCGGACACCATCTCGCTGACGTACAGGCCGCCGCCGTACGAGCGGCAGAGCCGCCGGAACGCGGCGTTCGTGATGCCGGCCATCGGCGCCAGCACGACCGGCGGGTCGACCGGCAACGGCCCGATCTTCAGCGCCACAGGTCGGTCACCGCGATCCCGAGCTCGGCGAGCAGCCGGCGCAGCAACGGCAGCGAGAGGCCGATGACGTTGCCGTGGTCCCCGTCGATGCCCTCGACGAACGCCGCCCCCCGCCCGTCGATCGTGAACGCGCCGGCCACCCGCGTCGGCTCGCCCGATGCGACGTAGGCGTCGATCTCGGCGTCGCTCGGCGTGCCGAAGCGGACCAGCGTCTCGCCTACGGCGGCCGCGCGCCGGCCGGTCGTCGTGTCCACGACGCAGTGACCGGTCAGCAGCGTGCCGGCGCCGCCGCGCATCGCCCGCCAGCGGGCCACCGCCTCGGCGGCGTCGGCGGGCTTGCCGACCAGGCGGCCGTCGATCAGCAGCATCGAGTCGCACCCGACGACGAGCGCGTCGCCGAGCGTCCCGGCGACCGCGAGCGCCTTGCGCGTCGCCAGCTCCTCGACCGCCGCGCGCGGGTCGGCCGTGTCCACGTCCTCGGCGACGCCGCTCACGACGACCTCGGGGTCGAACCCGGCGTCCCGCAGCAGCCGCAGCCGGGCGGGAGACGCGGAGGCGAGGACGAGTTTCACCGTTCGATGCTCGCACGCCGCGCCGCTGCGCTTTCATCGCAGGAGCAGTGCGCCGAGTCCGACGGACACGGCGTTGACGACGAACGACAGCCCGACGAGCAGCGGCAGGTCGCGGCCGAGCCGGACGCGCAGGAGGCCCGCCTCCCACGCGACGACGAACGCCTCGACCAGCGCCACCGCGACGATCGGCCGCGCGTCGTCGACCAGCGGATACAGCACGAGCCAGGTGAGCGGATGACTAGTGGCGTTGGCGAGCAGAGCCTCCGCGTACCCGCGCCGCGCGGGTACGCCGAGCGCACGCCGCAGCGCGAGCGCGTACAGCGGCGGCTCGACGGCGAGCGTCAGGAGCAGCGCGGCGAGGTAGCCGGTCACTGGCGGCCGGTCGCCGAGACGGCGGCGTACGTCGTCGTCGCCGCGGTGCTCGCGAGCCGCGCGCCGTTGCTCGCGTCCGTCGTCGGCCTCATGGTGCTCGGGATTCTGCACAACGTCCTCGAGCTCCGCTACGTGCTCGCCCGCTGGTCGGGGTCGTTCGCCGGGTCGTTCCGGTGGGTCGTGCTCGGGCTGGTGACGCTGATCGCGCTCACCCGGCTGGCCGGTCCGGCGTCGCGGCGGGTCGAGGTCGTGGCGGGGTTCGCGATCCTGGCGGCCGGGATGGCGTACGGCGCCCGCCGCCGCCCGGTGCTCGCCGCGGCCGGGCTGCCCGCCGTGCTCGTCGCGGGCGCGGTCGCCTGGCTGCACCTCGACTACTACTTCGTCGCGGTGACGTACCTGCACAACCTGGTGCCGTTCGTCTTCCTCTGGGACTGGTCGGCGCGCCGCCTCGCGGGGCGCGCGCGGACGGCGTTCCGCGCGGTGCAGACGGCGTGGCTGCTGGTCGTGCCGGCGCTGCTGCTGACCGGAACGCTGCCGGTGCCCGGCATCGACGAGCAGGCCGGCGCGGTGTCGTTCGCCGGGCCGGTCGCGGGGCACGTCGCGACCGCGGCGCCGCCCGCCTGGCGCGGGCCGGAGGCGGCGCGGCTGCTGGCCGTGTTCGCGTTCCTGCAGGTGCTGCACTACGTCTTCTGGTGCTGGTTCCTGCCGCGCAACGCCGAGCACCGGGTCCGCACGCCGCGGCTCGCCTGGGTGGGAACGGCGGCGCTGGCGGCAGTTTTCGCAATCGGCTACGCCACCGCGTGGACCGGTACCAAACTGGCCTACGTGTCGCTGGCGAGCTACCACGCGTACATCGAGTACGCGGTCCTGGCGCTCGTCGTCTTCCGCCCCACCACGAGAGAGGCCTAGCCATGACCGCGCTCGCGGCGCTCGCAGCGCTCGATATCGCGCCCCCGGACACCGGGGCCGCGACCACGGACATCTTCTTGCTCGCGCTGGTCGCGCTCGTCGTCGGGATCGTCGCGATGGCCGCGGTCGTCGTCGCGCGCCGGCGCAAGGCGCCCGCCGCCCCGGCCGCGCCGGCGCTCTCCCCGGCTCCCGGCGCGCCGGCGGGCGGAGAGGTCACCCCGTGACCCCCCTCGCCGACGCCGCCCCGACCGGAGCCGGCCTCGCCATCGTCGGCGTGATCCTGCTGGCGTTCGTCGCGCTGGTGATCGGCGTCGTCGTGCTGGTCATCGTGCTCGTAGCGCGGCGGATGCGGCGCAAGCCGGCCGGCCCGCCCGCGCCCGGGTGGCCGGCGCCGCCGCCGCCGGCGGCGGGGTGGCCTACGCCGCAGCCGCCTGCTGCTGGGTGGCCTACGCCCCCGGGGGGACCTGCTTCCGGCTGAGCGACCCGGCCGGCTCCGAGTACGCCACCGACACCAGCCGTTCGCCCTGGAACGTCAGCGTCGTGAGGCTGGCCAGCCCGCACTGCCGCTTGTCCGGGCGGTGCCAGAGCCGGCGCCCCTCGGCGTACCGGCGCAGCACGTAGATCGGCAGCTGGTGGCTCACCGCCACCGCCTCGTGGCCGCGCGCCTCGTCCCGCATCGCGCGCACCACCGAGTGCATGCGGTCCGCCGTCTCGACGTACGGCTCGCCCCACGACGGCTCGAACGGGTTCCGCAGAAGCCGCAGCGCCGAGAGGTCCGCGAACGACCGCCAGCCCTCGCCGACCGGCCGCCCCTCGAACTTGTTGCCGCTCTCGATCAGCCGCTCGTCCACCCGCGGCTCGAGCCCGAACGTCTCGGCCAGCGGCGCAGCAGTCTGCCGCGCCCGTTCCAACGGCGACGTCAGCAGCAGCGTCACGTCGCGTCCCTCGAGCGCCGCGGCGGCTATCTCGGCCATCCGCTCGCCGGTCTCCGACAGCCGGAAGCCGGGCAGCCGGCCGTAGAGGATCTTGGCCGGGTTGTGCACCTCGCCGTGCCGGAGCAGGTGGACGCGCGTCACCATCACGCCGACGCCTCCGCGGCGGCGCGGGCGGCGCGCGGCGCGGCTGCCGCGATGCGCTCGACGGCCTCCGCGTCGTGCGCCGCGCTGAGGAACCACGCCTCGTACGCGCTCGGCGGCAGGTAGACGCCGCGGCGCAGGAACTCGTGGAAGAACGCCGCGTACCGCGTGCTGTCGGTACGCGCCGCGGTGGCGTAGTCGACCACCGCTGTCTCGGTGAAGAAGAACGAGAACAGGCTGCCCGCGGTGTTGAGCCGGTACGGCACCCCTGCCTCGGTCAGCGCGTCGGCCACGATCGACGCGACGACGGCCGCGGTCTTGTCCACGTGCGCGTAGACGTCGTCGGTGCAGTGCTCCAACGTCGTCAGGCCGGCCGCGACGGCGACCGGGTTACCGGACAGCGTGCCCGCCTGGTACACCGGGCCAGCCGGTGCGAGGTGCTCCATGACGTCGGCCCGCCCGCCGAACGCCGCCGCCGGCAGCCCGCCGCCCATGACCTTGCCGAACGTCGCGAGGTCCGGCCGCACGCCCTCCAGGCCGTACCAGCCGGTGGCGCTCACCCGGAAGCCGGTCAGCACCTCGTCGAGGATCAGCAGCGCGCCGTGCGCCGTGCACAGGTCGCGGAGAGCGGCGTTGAAGCCGGGCAGCGGCGCGACGACGCCCATGTTCGCGGCGGCGGCCTCGGTGACCACACAGGCGATCTCGCCGCCGAACCGCTCGAACGCCGCCTGCACCGCGGCCACGTCGTTGTACGGCAGCACGATCGTGTCCGCGGCGCTGGCGCCGGTGACGCCAGGCGTGTCGGGCAGCCCGAACGTCGCCACGCCGCTGCCCGCGCTGGCCAGCAGCGCGTCGACGTGGCCGTGGTAGCAGCCGACGAACTTCACGACCTTGGTCCGGCCGGTGACGCCGCGGGCCAGCCGCACCGCCGACATCGTCGCCTCGGTGCCGCTGCTGACCAGCCGCAGCCGCTCGACGTAGTCCACGCGATCGACGATGTGCTCGGCCAGCGCGACCTCGCCCGGGGTCGGCGTGCCGAAGCTGGTGCCCTTCGTCGCGGCGTCGGCGATCGCCGCCTGCACGGCCGGGTGCCGGTGGCCGAGGATCATCGGCCCCCACGAGCAGACCAGGTCGACGTACGTGCGACCGTCCGCGTCGGTCAGGTACGGGCCGTCGCCGGACACCATGAAGCGCGGGCTCCCGCCGACCGCGCGGAACGCGCGGACCGGCGAGTTCACGCCGCCGGGCGTCACGCGCTGGGCTCGTTCGAACAGGTCGCGGGAGGCGGGGGCGTCGTCAGGGAACGTCACCCCGCCATCCTCTCAGCCGCCGCTCCCGGACGCGGCGCGGGCGGCTACCGCAGGCGGGGCGGCAGGCGGAACGTCGTCGCTCCGGCCTGGATCGTCGCCGCGGACAAGGTCTGCTCCGGGTCGAGGTCGAGCGGCTTGTCGAACAGGAACGACCGCCGGTCGCGCGTGAGCATCGGCGCCGACAGCACCGCGCCGCTCACCGCGACGTTCTCGCCCCGCGCCGGCCGCAGCCCGCCGAGCTGCTGTGGGAGCGACCAGAACGGTTCGTTGCCCTGCACCGAGAACGCGATCCGATGACCCGGCCGGAACCGCCAGTCGGTCGGGTACAGGTCGAACGCCACCTTGCCCTGGACGTTCGCGTGGACGGCACGGCTGACCATGCGGGCGTCGCCGTTCGGCGCGACGTCGTACACCTTGACGACGACCTGCGCCGGGCCGGCGCCGACCGCGGAGAGCGAGACGCGCGGCGCGCCCGACAGGTGCACGGCGTACGGCAGCCGCTGCCCGATCGACCACAGGACGTTGGCCGGCTTGGGGTGCTTGCCGTCCTCCGTCGGGTCCTCGTAGTACGAACCGTTGCGCAACGCGAACGCTGCGGGGCGCGCGTCCTTCGGCGGGAACGCCGTGTCGCCGCGCCAGCGACCGTCGCTCTGCTGCACGACCGCCTTCGGCCGCGCGGCGACCCGGCGCAGAGCGGCGGGGTCGCGGCGCAGGTACGCGTCGAACCACTCGATCGCCTCGGCGAAGTACCGCGCGCGCACCGCCGCCACGTCGATGTGGTCCGGTGCCCGGTGCGTGAAGTGACCGACCCAGGCGCGCTTCGGGCCGCGCAGC
>DATLNJ010000088.1:0-16365 GCA_035536815.1 Frankiaceae bacterium | reverse complement strand
GACCACGATCTTGCGGGCGCGGCCGACGATGTCGAGACCGACGTTCTCGAGCTTGAGGCCGACCGTCTCGCTGACGACCTGGCCACCGGTGAGGATGGCGATGTCGGTCAGCATGGCCTTGCGGCGGTCGCCGAAGCCGGGCGCCTTGACGGCGACCGAGCGGAACGTGCCGCGGATCTTGTTGACGACGAGCGTGGCCAGGGCCTCGCCTTCGACGTCCTCGGCGATGATCACGAGCGGCTTGCCGGACTGCATGACCTTCTCCAGCACCGGGAGCAGGTCCTTCACCGCGGAGATCTTGGACTCGACGATGAGGATGTAGGGGTCGTCGAGGACGGCCTCCATGCGCTCGGCGTCCGTGGCGACGTATGGCGAGATGTAGCCCTTGTCGAAGCGCATGCCCTCGACGAGCTCGAGCTCCAGGCCGAAGGTGTTGCTCTCCTCGACCGTGATGACGCCTTCCTTGCCGACCTTGTCCATCGCCTCGGCGATCATCTCGCCGATGGACGGGTCGCCCGCCGAGATGCTGGCGGTGGAGGCGATCTGCTCCTTGGTCTCGACGTCCTTCGCGGCGTTCTGCAGGGTCTCCACGACCCGCTCGACCGCCGCCTCGATGCCCTTCTTCAGGCTCATCGGGTTGGCGCCGGCGGCGACGTTGCGAAGGCCCTCGCGGACGAGCGCCTGGGCGAGGATGGTCGCGGTCGTCGTGCCGTCACCGGCGACGTCGTTGGTCTTCTTCGCGACCTCCTTGACCAGCTCGGCGCCGATCTTCTCGTACGGGTCCTCGAGCTCGATCTCCTTGGCGATGCTCACACCGTCGTTGGTGATCGTGGGGGCGCCCCACTTCTTCTCGAGGACGACGTTGCGGCCCTTGGGGCCGAGCGTCACCTTGACGGCGTCGGCGAGCTGGTTCATGCCTCGCTCGAGGCCGCGGCGCGCCTCTTCGTCGAACGCGATGATCTTGGCCATGCTTGGTGGTCCTCCTGGACGCTGCTGTCTACGCGGCGGTGCAGACCGGGTCGGCGCCCGCGACGGACGGCTCTCCGAGCCTCGCCGATGGTCTGGCACTCGCCTTGGGTGAGTGCTAAGACAGGTTTAGCACTCGGCACCCGAGAGTGCAAGGTGGCTGTGGGCAGGTCTACGGGCAGGTGGGCAGCCGGACGGCCACGATCCGGGTCGACCAGGTGAACGTGCCGGTCGCCGACTGGTACTCGGCGGTGTACCAGAACGTGCAGTCGTCCACCGGGTCGACGGTCATCGAGCTGTAGTCGCCCCACCGGCCGAGCGCGGACGCGCCGAGCTGCGACCCGGCGCCGGCCGCGACGACCGTCTCCGCGGACAGCGTCCCCGGCGGGTCGCCCGCCAGCCGGCCGGCCACGGCCAGCCCGGGGTACGTCGTGGTGCCGCTGCGGCTGTACCCGACCGCGATGCCGCCGTCGCGGTCCATCGCGGCCGACGACATCCAGCGCGCGGTGCCGCCGGGCGCGTACGTCCCCTGCTGGTGCACCGCCCACGGGCCGCCGGCCGACCGCAGCTCGTACCACCGCACGCCGGACACGACCGGCAGCGGCACGTCCACCGCGTGCGTCACGACCATCGCGTCGTGGCCGGGGAACGACCGCCAGGCCAGCCGGAACATCGGCCGGTCCGACATCGGGTCCAGCCCGACCGGTCCGACGCCGAACGGCTGGTCCGGCTGCGGGATGCAGGAGGCGGCGTTGCGGCTCGCCACGTCGTAGAGCGGCCCGCAGGCCATCGTGAACGGCGCCACGGCCAGCGGCGACGGCCCGCTCAGCGCGCTCAGCGCGGGGTTCGCCCAGTCGACGTGGAGCGCGTACCGCAGCAGGGCGTCGGTGCCGAGCGCGACCAGTGGCACGTCGGCGGCCGGCGCCGGCGGTACCGGGCCCTCCGCGTCGGCGGGCAGCACGAGCCGCGACCCGGCCGGCAGCTGGAAGCACTGCTGCGTCGTCGCGGCCCCCGCGAGCATCGCGGCGCGGTTCATCGCGCAGACCTTCGGCCCGAGCTCGGCCGCGCCGAACATCTCGTACGTCGTCACGTAGCTGTGCGACCAGACGCCCACCTTGGGGTAGTCGTTCAGCGCCGCGTAGGTGAAGCCGTAGCGGTGCCAGGCGCCGGTGGCGTCCGGCGTGGTCGAGACGGCGACGCACTGCCCGTACGGCTCGGTGACGCCGACGAACTGCTGCAGCACCCAGCGGTCGGCGAACCGGTCGTACGACACGATCGGGTCGCCGGCGTCGCGCGCCTCGCAGTTGCCCCCGAAGCCGGCCCAGAGCGTGTTGCCCGGTACCGGCCCGAGCAACGCCGCGCCGGTCGCCTTGTCGAGCACCAGCAGCGCGCCGTTGATCCACTGCACGTACTGCGTGCGACCGGCGGCCCCGGCCGGGTCGGGCGGCAGCGCGGCGGACGAGAAGCCGGGGTAGCCGGCGCCGAGGCCCTCGTACGAGTGCACGACCCGCAACCGGGCCGGCCCCGGCGTCGCCGCCTGCAGCACCGGGTCGGGTACCGGCACGACCCGCCCGACGAGCTGGTCGGTCGCGGGGTCGAGCGCGAGCGGCGGCGCGGTGGCCGGCGGCGGGACGAGGTCGCGCAGCGGGCGGCTGGTGTCGTGGCGGGCCGGGGATACCGCGGCCCCGCCGGAGGCGGGCGGCGCCGCGCCGGCGCCGGGCACCGCGAGCAGCGCGCCGCCCAGGACGACGAGCGCCACGCGGGCAGCGGCGCGCACGCGGGTCAGACGGCCTGGAGGAGCGGGCGCTCCTTGAGCCAGTCGAGCAGCACGTGCGCGGGGACCGGCCGGCTGAACAGGTAGCCCTGCAGCAGGTCGCAGCCCAGCGCGAGCAGCTCGGCGGCGGTGCGCTCGTCCTCGACGCCCTCGGCCACGACCGCCATCTCGAGCTCGGCGGCGAGCCGGACGACCGAGCGCACGATGGCGGCGTCGCGCGCGTCCTGGCGCATCCGCCGGACGAACGACTTGTCCACCTTGATCTCGGACACCGGCAGCCGGGCCAGGTGCGACAGCGACGAGAAGCCGGTGCCGAAGTCGTCGACGGAGACGCGGACGCCGTTCTGCGACAGCATCCCGAGCAGCTCGGAGGCGCGGACCGGGTCCGACACGATGCTGCTCTCGGTGAGCTCCAGCGTGAGACGGCCGGCCGAGACGCCGTGCGTCGCGAGCGCGAGCGCCACGTCCTCGACGAGGTGCGGGTCGTGCAGGCTGCGGGCCGACAGGTTCACCGACATGGCGAGCCGGTGCCCCGCCGAGTCGAACGTCCGCAGGTCGGCGAGCGCGGTCCGCAGGACGGCGTTGGTGAGGCGGCCGGCCTGGCCGGTCGACTCGGCGACGGGCACGAACTCGTCCGGCGCCAGCAGGCCCATCGTCGGGTGCGCCCAGCGCACCAGCGCCTCGATGGCGACGACGGTGCCGGTGCTCGACACCTGCGGCTGGTAGTGCACCTCGAGGTTGCCGCGCCCCTCGTCGCCCTTGAGCAGCGCGCGCAGGTCGGACGCGAGGCCGAGGCGCTCGGGGCGGACCGAGTCGATGGAGTTGTCGAACGGCACCACGCCGCGGTTGGTCCGCTTGGCGGCGTACATCGCGACGTCGGCGCGCTGGAGCAGCAGCGGCGCGGAGACGCCGTGCGGCCCGATGAACGACACGCCGACCGACGCCGACGTGCTGACCGTCACGGGCCCGAGGTCGAGCGGGCGGGCCAGCTCCTCCTTGAGCACCGCGACCCGCTCGAGCAGGTCGTGCGGGTCGTCGCCGGCGAGCACCAGTGCGAACTCGTCGCCACCCAGGCGGCAGACGTGCGAGCCGGCCGGGGTCAGCCGCTTGAGCCGGGTCGCGATCTGCTGGAGCAGCAGGTCGCCGACATGGTGGCCGAGCGCGTCGTTGACCTGCTTGAAGTCGTCGAGGTCGAGCAGCGCGACGGCGCCGACGCAGGTGCCGTTCTCGGCGGCGGGCGTGACGAGCGCGCCGACCGCCTCGGGCAGCACCGAACGCTTGCGCAGGCCGGTGAGCGCGTCGTGGTTGGCGTCGTGGCGCAGCCGGTCGACCAGGCGGGCGTTGGCGATCGCGGCGGCGCCGTGCGTCGCCATCGTCTCGAGCAGCCGCAGGTCGTCGTCGGTGAAGCCGCGCACGCTCGCCGCGGTGCGGTCGCAGACGACGAGCACGCCGGCCGGCGCGTCCTCGGACGGCAGCGGCGCGAGCAGCATCTCGCGGCGGCCGACCCGGTCGAGGTAACGCTTCGCGGCCACGTCGGAGGACCGGGCGCCGTTGAGGATCATCGGCGTCTGCTCGCTGAGGACGCGGGCCAGCGGCCAGTGGTCCTCCAGCCGGATCGGCCGGACGACCACCCGGTTGTTCTCGACGCGGAGCAGGACGGGGCCGTCCTCGCCCGGCCACGCGGCGAGCAGCAGCTCGGCGTAGTCGGCGGAGAGCCGGTCGGCGGCGAGGCGCAGCAGCGTCGGGACGGCGTCCTCGGCGTCGGTGCGCCGCGACAGCGAGCGGGTGAAGCCGAACAGCGACTCCAGGCCGTGGTGGCGCTCGCGCAGGGTCGCGTACGACTGGTAGAGCACGACGAGCACGGCGGCCAGCGCGATGAGCAGCCAGCGGGCGGCCGGGCTGCTGTCCACGAGGATCACCGCGATGATGCCGAGCGTGCAGTTGGCGGCGGCGACGAGCGCGCCGAGCGCGGCCGCCTCACGCATCGAGCGGGTGGACAGCGTGCCGTCGTTGAGCGCGATGACCGCGGTGACCAGCAGCACGCCGATGAACCCGGCGACGATGACGCCGACGTAGGCCCCGGCCCACGACCGGGGGTCGCCGAGCAGCACGCCGTCGGCGATCCGCACGAACAGCAGCGCGGCGATCGCCGTCTCGAGCGGGCCGAGCACGGCGTTGAAGACCGCGCGGCGGAGGCTGTTGCGGTACCGCCAGGCACAGGTCGGGATCCAGGTGGCCGCGCGCAGCACCGGCACCCACATCGGCGCCCCGCTGAACAGCGCGATGACGACGGCGAGGTCGGTGGCCGTGACGGAGTGCGCCGACCGGCGCACCTCGACGTGCATCTGCACCCGGCTGGTGACCGCGAACAGCAGCGCGACCGACCACCACGGGAGGCCGAGCGCGTCGGCCAGCGGCGGCTCGCCGACGAGGAAGCTGGTGACCGCGAACGCCGCGGCGGCCATGACCGCGATGAGGGCCGCGACCCGGAGGCCGGCACCCGCGGGCGGGCGCTCGCTCTCCGGCTCGGCGGGCGCGTCCACCGCGCCCGCGCCGACCGGCTGCATGGCCGTTACTGCCAGGCCGCGCTGGACCAGGCGCCGGTGCTCCAGCCCGCGCCGGACCACGCCGCCCCCGACCAGGCCGCACCGGACCAGGCCGCCCCCGACCAGGCGCTGCCGCTCCAGGCCGCACCCGACCAGGCCGCACCCGACCAGGCGTGACCCTCCCAGCCGGCGTCGCTCCAGGCGGCACCGGACCACGCGGCACCGGACCACGCCGCGCCGGACCAGGCGGCGCCCGTCCAGTCGGTGGAGTTGAAGCCGTCGCCGGTCCAGACCGTGCCCATCCAGGTGCCGGCGTTCCACGCCGTGCCGGTCGCGGTGGCCGCGGCCCAGCTCGCGCTGTCGAACGCGTTGCCGAAGATGTCCTTCTCGCCGGTGAGCAGCGAGTTCTCGTCACCGATGTGGTACGAGCCGCGGGCCGCCTCGAGCGAGCCGGTTCCGGCACCGGCGCCGTGCGCCTGCGTCGCGGCGGCGGCGGTCGGCGGCGCCGTGTTGAGGGCCTTCTTCATGTTGATCACGCCGGCGCCGCGCTGGCGCTGCGTCGAGCCGGAGAACGCCGTGGCGGTGCCCATCAGGTGCGCCTTGACCTGGTCGGGCGTGAGGTTCGGGTAGCGCTGCAGGAGCAGCGCGGCGGCGCCGGAGACGACCGCGGCCGCCTGCGACGTGCCGCTGCCCTTGAAGAACCGGGCACCGGCCTGCGCGGCCGGGTAGTTCTGGTCGATCCACGAGCCGGGCGCGCGCAGGCCGTGCACCGAGACGCCGGGGGCGACGAGGTCGACGTAGCGGGTCGCGCTGCCGCGGCTGGAGAACGCCGGGACGACGTCGTCCTGCACCTGACGCGTGCCGCGCGGGTCCTCGGCGCCGACCGCGATGACGTACGGGTCCTGCGCCGGGTTGGCGAGCCGCTCCTTGGCGGTGCCGTCGTTGCCGCCGGCGACGACGACGGCGATGCCGTTGCGCCAGGCGTTCTCGACCGCGAAGCAGAGCGGGTCGATGGCGTACCACTGCGTCGAGTCGGTGCCGAACGACAGGTTCATCACGCGGATGTTCATGCCGTTGGTCTTGGCGTTCTCGACGACCCAGTCGATGGCTGCGATGACCTGGGAGACGTCGGTGGCGCCGCTGTGGTCGGCGACCTTGACGCTCACGGTCCGCGCGTCAGGGGCGATGCCCTTGAACGACGTGGTGTCGGACGCGTACTGGGTGCCGGAGCCGGCGGCGTCGCGGCCGGAGATGATCGAGGCCATGTGCGTACCGTGCCCGAACGTGTCGAGCGTACGCAGGTCCTTGCTCTGCGACTCGAACGACAGGTCCGGGCCGTTGACGACGTTGCCGGAGGTCAGGCCCTGGACGGGGACGACGCCGGAGTCGATGAGCGCCACGTCGACGCCCTTGCCGGTGATCCCGGCGTTCCAGGCGTCGCTCGCGCTGGTGACGCGGGCGATGCCGGCGAGGGAGTTGAAGTTGTTCGCGTCCAGGCCCGGCTCGGCGGTCAGCAGCTTGACCGTGCGGTCGACGGTGACGGAGCGGACGCCGGGCTCGCGGCGCAGCTGGGCGACGTAGCGGGCGGGGACCTCGGCGGAGAAGCCGTGCACGACGTTGAGCGGGCGCATGTTGCGCGCGCCGTGCTGGCGCAGCTCCTCGCCCACGTGTGCGGCAGCGGCGTCGTCGGTCGTCGTGACGACGACCTTGCTCGTCTGCTGCTCTCCCCCGGCAGCAGCCGGTACGGCTCCTGCCAACGCGGCGCACGTGAGTACTGCCGCGACGAGCGCTGGCGCGTGCTTGCGCAGCGCAACCATGGTTCCCTCCCCAGCCCAGCCCCCGTCGAAACTTACAGTAACCGCACTGTTACTAACGGTACAAGGTTGAGTTCGTTTCGTACGAACTTCGCTCGACCGGACGGAGTAGTCCTCCAGGCGGTAGGGCGCCCTCGTGCGGCGTTTGGAGCAACGAGCGGGCGTGCGGGGCGTCACGGGGACTTTGGTCACCTCTTCACGCACGAACGCCCGGGGCGAGCCCCGGGCGTTCGAGTGGTGTAAGCCGGTCAGACGATGCGGACCTGGTCGGCCTGCGGCCCCTTCTGGCCCTGCGTCACCTCGAACTCGACGCGCTGGCCCTCGTCGAGGCTGCGGTAGCCGTCGGCCTGGATCGCCGAGTAGTGGACGAACACGTCCTGGCCGCCGTCCACGGCGATGAAGCCGAAGCCCTTCTCCGCGTTGAACCACTTGACCGTGCCTTGTGCCACTGAACTTCTCCTTGCGGAACGCGGACGGCGCGCCGCTCCGGCGCGCCGGGTCTCTCCCGCTGGGGCGCCAGCCCCATGGGGTCGTTCCGCCTAGCGTGGCCACGCACGTACTCGGAACAGTCGACCGCGCACGACTGTAGCGATCAGGTGGGCGTCCGGGTAGACCCCGATCGGCGCCTTCTCAGCCGCTCGCGACGGCCGGGACGACGGGCGCCGCGGCATGGGATGCGTGCGCTTTCCGCGGTGGTGCCGGGAGGTCGCCGGGCCGTTCCCTCGGCCCCTCTGGACGAGTGCGATGCGGATTGTGGTGCGAGAGTCTTGGTCATGGACGGGGAGACCTGGCTGGCCGAGCGGACGTACCACCACTCCGCGTTCACGCTCGACGCGCTGCTGGCGGCGAAGGGCGGCACCACGGTCTCGCTCGTGCTGCCCGCGCTCAACGAGGCCGCGACGGTCGGCGCGGTCGTGACGACGTTCCGGGCGCTGGTCGAGGCCGGGCTGGTGGACGAGCTGGTCGTGGTCGACCCCGGCTCGACCGACGGCACCGACGAGGTCGCGCGCGCGGCCGGGGCCACCGTCGTCTACGAGGCGGACGTGCTGCCGGAGCAGGGCCGGGTGCGCGGCAAGGGCGAGGCGATGTGGAAGTCGCTGGCCGCCACGACCGGCGACGTCGTGGCGTGGGTGGACGCGGACATCGAGGGCGCCGGGCCGGAGTTCGTGCACGGCCTGCTCGGCCCGCTGCTCACCGAGCCCGAGGTGCAGTTCGTCAAGGGCTTCTACGAGCGGCCGCTGACCGAGGGCGAGGTGCTCAAGCCGACCGGCGGCGGGCGGGTCACCGAGCTGGTGGCACGACCGTTGCTGTCCATGTTCTGGCCGCCGCTGTCCTACGTCGTCCAGCCGCTGGCCGGGGAGCAGGCCGGCCGGCGGGAGCACCTGGAGGCGCTGCCGTTCGCCGCCGACTACGGCGTCGAGATCGGGCTGCTGATCGACACCTACGACCGCTGCGGGCTGGCCTGCCTCGCGCAGGTCGACCTCGACCGCCGGGTGCACCGCAACCACCCGGTGCGCAAGCTGGGGCGGGCGTCGTTCGTCATCCAGCACACGGTCCTGCGCCGGCTGGTCGCGGAGGGGCGCGCGCAGCTCACCGAGGACGCGGCGACCACGCTGCGGCAGTTCCGCAAGGTCGGCGACGACTACTCCAGCGTCGCGTACGACCTCCCGCTGCTCGACCGCCCGCCGATGCGCGACCTGCGACCGCGGCCCGCTCGGTAGTCTCCGGACTTGTGCCGGGAGCCCAGGTCGTCGTCGCGTCGAACCGCGGCCCGCTGTCGTTCCGCGCCGCCGACGACGGCGCGCTGACCGCCAGCCGCGGTGGCGGCGGGCTGGTGTCGGCGTTGCGCACGGTGATGGCGAGCGGCGAGGCGGTCTGGGTCTGCGCCGCGCTGTCCGAGGCGGACCGCACCGCGGCCGGGAGCGCGCCGGCCGGGCGGCTCGACGAGGCCGGCTACGACACCGGCGGCGCCCGCGTCCGGATGCTCGCTCTGGACGAGCGGACGTACGACCGCGCCTACAACGGCATCGCCAACGGCACCCTGTGGTTCACCAGCCACCACCTGTACGGCCTGGCGACGCAGCCGTCGTTCGACGCGGCCTGGCGGCGGGAGTGGGCGGCGTACGTCGAGCTCAACACCGTCTTCGCCGACGCGCTCGCCGAGGAGGCGGCGCCGGGCGCGGCGGTCGTCGTGCAGGACTACCACCTGTCGCTGGTGCCGAGCCTGCTGCGCGAGCGCCGCCCGGACGTGCGGATCGCGCACTTCTCGCACACGCCGTGGGCGACACCCGACTACTTCGCGCTGCTGCCGGACGACGTGGCGCGGGCGTTGCTGGACGGCATCCTCGGCGCCGACCACGCGGGGTTCCTGACCCACCGGTGGGCGGACGCGTTCGTCGCCTGCGCGCAGGCGGTGCTCGGCGTCGGCGCGCGGCACGGCAGCGTGCGGGCCGGCGACCGCGAGTGCGCCGTCGGGGTGCACCCGCTCGGCATCGACGGCGCGGAGCTGCGCGAGCGGGCCGCGCAGCCGGACGTCACCGCGCGGCGGGCGGCGCTGGAGACGTGGCGGCGGGACCGGCAGGTCGTGCTGCGGATCGACCGGACCGAGCTGTCGAAGAACATCGTGCGCGGGCTGGCGGCGTACCGGGAGCTGCTGCGGACGACGCCGGAGTGGCACGAGCGGGTCGTGCACCTCGCGTTCGCCTACCCGAGCCGGCACGACCTGCCGGAGTACCGCGAGTACACCGCGGCCGTGCAGCGCATCGCGCACGAGATCAACGAGGAGTTCGCCCGGCCCGGCTGGCAGCCGGTCCGGCTCGAGGTGAGCGACGACTACCCGCGCTCGCTGGCGGCGTTGTCGATCGCCGACGTGCTGGTCGTGAACCCGGTGCGCGACGGCATGAACCTCGTGGCCAAGGAGGGCCCCACGCTCTCCCGCGACGGCTGCGCGCTGGTGCTCTCCCGCGAGGCGGGGGCGGCGGCCGAGCTGGCGGACGACGCGCTGATGGTGAACCCGTTCGACGTGTCGGAGACCGCGGCCGCGATCGACGCGGGCCTGCGGATGGCGCCGGACGAGCGGCGCGCCCGCTGCGACGCGCTCGCCGCCCGGTCGACCGCGCTGCCGCCGCAGGAGTGGCTGGCCCGGCAGCTCGCCGCGCTCGCGCCGTGAACCACAACCCGCTGCCGATGCGGGCGGCGCTGCACGCGGCGCCGTTCGACGCGCGGCGCGGCATCGTACGGCTGCACCCGAACGTGCTGTCCATGCTCGGGCTGCGGCCGTGGGAGCCGTTGGAGCTGACCGGCCGCCGGCGGACCGGCGCGCTGGCCGCCCCCGCCGCCGACGACGGAAACCCCGGCCTCGTCCTCATGGACGAGCTGATCCTCGCCAACGTCGGCGTCCGCGCCGGCGACCAGATCCTCGTCGCGCCGGCCGTCGTCGCGGCGGCCACGTCGGTCACGCTCGGCGGCCTGCCGCCGCTGCCCGGCGGCATCGACGCCAACGCCATCCGGCTCGCGTTGCTCGGCAAGATCGTCACGTCCGGCGACGGCGTCAGCCTGCTGCCGCAGGACTTCGCGCGGCCGGACGAGGCGCCGTTGGAGCACCTGGTCAAGGCGTTCGCGGCGGTGTGGGGCGAGTCGTGGCAGCAGTGGGTGCTGCAGGTCGCGGGCGCGACACCGGGCGGGCTGGTGCGGATCGGCATGCAGACGGCGGTCGCGGCCGGCGCGGCGGCGACCGCGACGTCGAGCACGCCGGTCGCGTCCGCGGGCGCGCCGACCGCCACGCTGGCCGACCTGCCGGCGTTGGAGGACCAGGTCCGGACGCTGCGCGAGTGGCTGGACCTCGGCTTCCACCGCGCCGACCTGCTGGCCAGGCTCGGCGCGAAGCCGGAGGTCGGCATCCTCGTCACCGGCCCGGCCGGGTCGGGGAAGGGGCCGCTCGTCGAGGCGGTCGCGCACGAGGTGGGCGCGCGGGTGTTCCGGCTGTGGGCGCCGGCGCTCGCGCGGACCGATCCCAACGACGCGCAGGCGACGTTGAAGCAGACGATCGCGAAGGCCGCGTCGCAGGCGCCGGCGGTCGTGCTCATCGAGGACGTCGAGGCCATCGCGCCGCGGCACGAGCCGGGGCCGCTGCTGTCGATCGTGCAGGAGCAGATCAAGGCCGCGATCGACGACGACCGGATCGCGGTCATCTGCACGACCTCGCGGCCGGAGGAGGTCTGCCCGGACATCCGCCGGCCCGGCCTGCTCGACCAGGAGCTCAGCGTCCCGCTCCCGCAACGCCCGGCGCGCGAGCGCATCCTGCAGACGTTCTCCCGGGCGATCCCGCTGGCGCCGGACGTGCGGTTCGACGAGGTGGCGGCGCGGACGCCGGGCTTCGTGGCGGCGGACCTCAAGGCGTTGTGCCGGGAGGCGGCGGTGCGCGCGGCGGCCCGCACGGCGGCGTCGGACGCGGTGGCCGCGGCGCCGGTCGTCACGATGGCCGACTTCCTCGCGGCGTTGGAGGTCGTGCGGCCGAGCGCGGTCGAGCAGTCGTCGCTCGAGGTCGCCGACGTCACGATGGCCGACGTCGGCGGCATGACGGAGACCAAGCGGCAGCTCGTGGAGACCGTGGTGTGGCCGCTGGCGTACCCGGACACGTTCGCCCGGCTCGGCGTCGAGCCGGCCCGCGGCGTGCTCCTCTACGGGCCGCCGGGCTGCGGCAAGACGTTCCTCGTCAAGGCGCTGGCGAACGAGGCGCACGCCAACTTCTTCCCGATCCGCGGCGCCGAGCTGCTGTCGAAGTGGGTCGGCGAGTCCGAGCGCGGCGTGCGCGAGCTGTTCCGCCGGGCGCGGGGGTCGGCGCCGGCGCTGCTGTTCTTCGACGAGATCGACGCGCTGGCGCCTTCCCGCGGCCGCGGCGACGACGCGCCGACCGACCGCGTCGTGGCGCAGCTGCTCACCGAGCTGGACGGCGTCGAGGAGCGCCGCGACGTGTTCGTCATCGCGGCGACGAACCGGCCCGAGCTGGTGGACCCGGCGTTGCTGCGGCCCGGGCGGTTCGACCGGCTGGTGCACGTGCCGCCGCCGGACGCGGCCGGGCGGGCCGACATCCTGCGCGCGGTGACCAAGAAGATGCCGCTCGCGCCGGATATCAGCCTGGACGCGCTGGGCGCCGAGTGCGAGCGGTACTCGGCGGCGGACCTCGCGGCGCTGGCGCGCGAGGCGGCGATGAACGCGATGCGCGAGTCGTTGCAGGCGCCGGTCGTGACGGCCGCGCACTTCGCGGCGGCCCGCGCCTCGGTGCGGCCGTCGGTCGACCCGGCCGCGGCGGCCGCCGCCGAGGAGTGGGCGGCTAGGTACCGCCGCGCTTGACCGCGCGCAGGCACATCTTGGTGTCGGTGAACGACACCTCGTCGATGAGGTACGCCTCCTTCGCCGCGCGCGGCGCCTCGGCGAAGCGTCGGCGCACGTCGGCCGCGGCGTCGCCGGTGCAGCCGGCCCGGACCAGCCACGGCTCCAGCTCGTGCCGCTTCCGGTAGAGCTGCGTCTCCTGTACGTCCAGCCGGGCGCCGGTGACGACGGCGCGCCAGCGGCTCGGCGGCCAGGAGCGTTCGTGGGAGGGGTCGCGGCGGCGTTCGACGTCGTCCAGCCAGGCGGCCAGCTCCTCGTCCAGCGGGACCGTGGTGTCCACCAGCAGGAAGGTGCCGCCCGGCTTCAGCACCCGCGCCACCTCGTCCACGAACGCCGCGATGTCGGCGAAGTGGTGCGGCGCGATCCGGCAGCCGGCCAGGTCGATCGTGGCAGTCGCGACCGGGAGGCGTTCGGCGGCGCCGGCCGCCCACGCGACTCGTTGGTCGTCGGTGGCCGCGCGGGCGGCCGCGACGGACTCGGGCGTGAGGTCGGTGGCGAGCACGCGGTGCCCGGCGGCGGCGAGCGCGCGGGTCGAGAAGCCGCCGCCGCACGCGACGTCGAGCGCCCGGCCGGGCGCGACCGCGGCGGCGCGGGCCGCGAACCAGGCGAGGTCGTCGCCGCGCGCGTGGCTCTCGCTGACGGCGTAGTTGGCGGCGACCGCGCCGTACTGCGCGCGGTTGCGCTCGTGGGCGTCGCTCACCGGCGGGCCGCCTCGGCGAGGGCGGCGAGCGTTGCGAGCAGCGCGACGAACGCCGCCTGGTCCGGCAGCACGACATCGGCGTGGTCGCGGACCGCCGCCGCCTCCGGGTTGTCCACGAAGACGCCGACGCCCGCGCCGCCGGCCGCGCGGAACGCCGCCACCGCCTCGAACGCCGGCAGGTCCACCAGGTCGTCGCCGCCGAACAGCACGGCATGCGGCCGGCACTCGGCGAGCAGCGCGCGCAGCGCGTCGCCCTTGTCGGCGGCGCCCGCCGCGCGCAGCTCGACGAGGTAGCGGCCGTCGTTGAGCTCCAGGCCGGTCTCCGCGGCGACGCCCGCCGCCACGCCGGCCGCCTCGGCCAGCGTGGCGTCGGGGTCGTCGGCGGTGCGCGTGTGCACGGCGACCGACAGGCCCTTCTCCTCCAGCCGCACGCCGCGGTCGAGCAGGTACCCGAGTCTTTCCGTGAGCAGCCGCCGCGCGGCGCCCAGGCCGGCGGGCTCCGGCGGCGCGGCCAGCCCGGTCGCGGCGGTCCAGCGCTCCTCGCCGTAGTGGCCGAGGACGACCAGGCCCTCGACGTCGTGCAGGCCGCCCAGGGAGACGACGACCTCGGCCGGGCGGCCGGTGACGATCGCGACCGACCCGAACGCCCGCGCGCAGGCGGCCAGCGCGGCGATGGCACCGGGCGCGGGAGCGGCGTCCTCCGGGCGGGCGACGATCGGGGCGAGCGTGCCGTCGTAGTCGAGCGCGAGCAGCGCGCCCGCCGGGTCGGCGGTGAGCGCCGCGAGGCCCGCCGCGCCGGCGGCGGTACGGGGCTCCGGCAGCACGGTCAGGAAGCGTAGTCGCGGGTCACGACGACGGTCAGGCCGCCGTCACCCGGCAAGCCGGCGTAGCGCGGCTGCGCGTCGCGGATCTTGGGGAACTGCCGGCGCAGCGCCGCGGCCGCCTCGGCGTGCTCGGGCGCGTAGTAGACGGTGGTCTGCGGGGTACGGCCGCGCAGGTTGCCGGTGCCGGCGATCCGCCAGCCGCCGGCCGCGAAGTCGCTCGCGGCCCGGGCGGCGAGGCCGTTGACCCGGGAGTTGTTGAGGACGGTGAGCGCCGGCCTGGTCGCCGGGGTCGGGGAGGGCGTGGGCGAGGGGGTCGCGGTCGGCGCGGGCGTGGCGGGCGGCGTGGGTGACGTTGCCGTCGGGGGCGGCGTCGTCGCGGCCCTCGACGACGCCGCCCCGCCGGGGAGGGTGAACGTGTCGTTCGGGTCCATGACGACGGCCGGGGAGTCGCGTTCGGCCGGCACCAGCTTCTGCAACGCGAGGATGCCGCCGGTGACGAGGCCGACGGCGAGGACGCCGCCGAGCGCGGACCGCAGCGCCGGCGTGTACGCCGGCGGCCGGATCCGGGCGCCGCTCAGGGCCCCGCTCAGCCGTCCAGCCCGAGGCGGCGCGCGTGGCGGGTGCGCTGGCGGGTAGCGCGCAGCCGGCGCAGCCGCTTGACGAGCATGGGGTCGTGGACGAGGGCCTCGGGGCGGTCGATGAGCGCGTTGAGCACCTGGTAGTACCGCGTGGCGGACATCTCGAACAGCTCGCGGATCGCCTGCTCCTTGGCGCCGGCGTACTTCCACCACTGCCGCTCGAACGCGAGGATGCGCCGGTCGCGGTCGCTCAGCTCGCCGGTCGCGTAGCTCGGGAGGGCGGGTACGGCGTCCACGCGATCTCCTTCGTCTCCCCGAATGACAACGGTGTCATTCTGACACGCGCCCGGGCGGCGCGCCAGCACTACGGAGGCTAGGAGGGGGGTGTGACAAAAACGGCGCGGGCCCGCTACGGGTACAGCCCGCGGGTGCGGTGAGCCTCCGCGACCCGGCCGACGCCGATCATCTGGGCCGCGGTGCGCAGGCTCACGCCGCGCTCCTTCGACAGCGACGAGACGTCGGTGTACGCCCGGTCCATCAGCGCCTTGAGGCGGTCGTTGACCTCGTCCTCGGTCCAGAAGTACGCCTGGAGGTCCTGGACCCACTCGAAGTACGACACCGCGACGCCGCCGGAGTTGGCGAGGACGTCGGGCACGACGGTCACGCCGGCCTTCTCGAGGATCTCGTCGGCGGCGGGTGTGGTCGGGCCGTTGGCGCCCTCCACGACGAACTTCGCCTTGACCCGGTCGGCGTTGTCCTCGGTGACCACGCCTTCCAGCGCGGCGGGGACCAGCACGTCCACGTCCAGCTCGACCAGCTCGGCGTTGGTGATCGTGTCGGTGCCCGGGTAGCCGACGACCGTGTCGGCGCCGGCCCGCAGGTGCCGCATCAGCGCGACGGGGTTCAGGCCGCCGGGGTTGAAGATGCCGCCCTTGACGTCGCTGACCGCCACGACCCGGCAGCCGGCGTCGTGCAGGTACTGCGCGGCGAGCGCGCCGACCTTGCCGAAGCCCTGCACGGCCACGCTGGCACCGCGGTGGTCGACGCCGGCCTCGTGCAGCGCCGAGAACGTCGAGTACATGACGCCGCGGCTGGTCGCGCCGCCGCGCCCCTCGGAGCCGCCGATGGCGACCGGCTTGCCGGTCACGACGCCGGGGACCGAGTAGCCGGTCTGGACGGAGTACGTGTCCATCATCCAGGCCATCGTCTGGTCGTCGGTGCCGACGTCGGGTGCCGGGATGTCCTTCTCCGGCCCGATGATCGGGATGATCTCCGACGCGTACCGGCGGGTGAGGCGTTCGAGCTCGCCGCGCGAGAGCAGCCGCGGGTCCACGCCGACGCCGCCCTTGGCGCCGCCGTACGGGATGCCGATGAGCGCGCACTTCCACGTCATCCACATGGCCAGCGCGCGGACCTCGTCCATGTCCGTGTCAGGGTGGAAGCGGATCCCGCCCTTGGCCGGGCCGCGCGAGAAGTTGTGCTGCACCCGGTAGCCCTTCAGGACCTTCAGCGTGCCGTCGTCGCGCCGCAGCGGGACCGACACCTCCATCGAGCGGCGGGGAGTGGCGAGCATCTCGTGCATGCCCTCGTCCAGGCCGAGCTGCTCGACCGCCTGGTCCAGCTGGTGCAACGCGCTGTCGAGCGCGGACATGCGTGCGGACACGCGACGGGCTCCCTCGTGCGTTCGTCCTGGTCCGGGCGACGTTGACCGGTCAGGTGCGCGGCGACGTCGTCGGCGCCGCGCCCGTCGAGGATGTCACGTCCCGGGGGTT
>DATLNJ010000087.1:0-55365 GCA_035536815.1 Frankiaceae bacterium | reverse complement strand
CACCGCGTCGATCATGCGCTGGCGCGACGCAAACGCGTAGCCCTGCGCCCAGAGCATCGCGGCTATGTACGCGTCGAACTCGGCGGTTCCCTCCACCAGATAGGCCAGATCTTTGTCTTCGAGCGCGACGAAGAACTTCTTCATCAACCCCTGGGCGCACTCGATGTGCTTCATCGCGAGTTCGTTGCCGATGCCACGCGAACCCGAGTGCAGCACCACCCACACCCGGTCGGCCTCGTCGAGGCAGACCTCCACGAAGTGGTTGCCGGAGCCGAGCGTGCCGAACTGCATGGCCGCCGTCGTCTGCTGCGTGGGGTCGAGCTTCGTCGCCGGCGTGCCGAGTGCGTCGTAACGACCGGCGGAGACCGCGAACTCATGGCCCTTGCCGACGCCCGCCGGGACGCGCCGCGCAACGAGCGGCATCAGCGGGTCGAGCGAGTCCGGCAGGTCGGCGGCGGTGAGGTCGGTCTCGACGGCGACCATGCCGCAGCCGATGTCGACGCCGACCGCGGCCGGGATGATCGCGTCGCGGGTCGGGATGACCGAGCCGACGGTGGCGCCGATGCCGACGTGCGCGTCCGGCATGAGGGCGACGTGGCCCTCGACGAACGGCAGCCGCGCCGTGCGCTCCGCCTGCTTGGCGGCGGCGGGGTCGAGGTCGGACGCCCACGAGAGCAGTTTCGGGGCGACCTGGGTCGGGGGCACTGGTGGCTCCTTCCGGGTCGGGGGTGCGCGGCCACGATGCGGCCGCCGAATCCGGTTGCGCCAGCGGGTTTCTCCCCGCCCGGGCGGCGACGTACTCACCTCGCGCCGCGTAGGCGATGATCGACCCCGTGGACGACGGCCAGCAGCTGCCCGGCGGCTGGACGGTCGAGCGGCGCGGGCGGTGGAGCCCGCGGCCGAGGCGGTCGACGTGGCCACGCTGGACGTCGCGTACACGGCACGTTCGGCGACGTGCACGAGCCGCTGCGCGTGACGGCCGCGGTCGTGGTCGGCGGCTACGCCCTCGTCTACGAACCCGACGAGACCGGCCCCTCGGGCTGGTGGTACGTGGGCCACTACGACGCCGCGGCGCGCGCTGTCAGCTGCTTCGCCACGTGCTCCCAGGATCTCGGCGAGGCGCTGCGCGCGCTCTGACGAGGCGGGACCTCGCTGCCGCGCCGGAAGGCAGTTCGCGCCGGGTAGCGCCGGGCGGCACCATGCCCGTCATGGAGGAGTCGCTGCCGGATGGGTGGTCGCTGGCGCGCGTCCGCGAGTACGAGCCGGACGCGGTGCTGCTGGACCCGGCCGCGCACTACGTCGTCGTGCCCGAGAACGGCGACTGGCGGCCGGTCACGCCGACGGCGATCGTCAACGTGCTCGACCTCTGCCTGTGCCTGCTTCCCCGGGACGAACGCGACGCCGCGTGGTGGATGGGGCGGCTCGACCGCACCGACGGACACATCGAGCTCTGGGGCGTCTACGGCGACCTGGAGAGCGCCGTCCGCGCGTTGTGAACGGACCGGCGCGGTCTCGTGCCGGCGACACCGCCGTCAGGCGCGGGGCGGCACCTCGGGCACCGGGAGCAGCGGGGGCAACGTCGAGCGGGCCGGTGCCGAATCCGCGGCGGCGAGCCGGGTGACCGGCCAGCGCTTGCGGGACTGCTGCGCGAGCTTGTTCATGAGGTTCATCGCCGCGGGGTCCTCCGCGCCGGGGCGCACCTCGATCAACCCGGCCTCGCGCAGCCCCTGCATCCAGTCGAGACCGCGCTGCGTACGCACCAGGGTCAGCGTCCACCCGTCGCCCTGGCCGAGCCCGCCGGTCGAGATGTCGGCGTGCTCCGCGGCGAAGTCGGGGCAGGTCGTGCAGCCCGGCCGGGTGTGCTTGTGGGTGTCCTTGAGCGGGATGTCTACGCGGGTGTCGTCCTCGCCGTGCCAGACGATGAACTTTCCCTTGATGTTGACCTTGTTGATCGTGTCGAGCGGGATGCCGTACTCCTCGGCCAGCATCCCCTCGTACATGCCGTCGTAGGTGAACGTCTTCGAGCAGAGCAGCCCGATGGTGAGCTGGATGCGCTTGGCGTACTTGTTGAGGCGGCGGGCGTTGACGGTGCCGTTGATGGACGCCTGGCAGGACATGCCGACCAGCGCGAGGTTCTTGAGCCCCTGCGCCTCGGCCTCGCGCATGGCGAGCGGGTTGGCCGAGTACGTGTACCGGGAGCCCGCCGTACGCAGCACCCCGGCCCGGTCGGTGACCACTGCAGGTACGGCGTCCAGCGTCCGCTCGGGGGAGAAGTCGGAGACGAGCGCGCCGTCGATCCGGCCGGTCTCCAGTCCCCAGATGAGCAGCGCGGAGACCAGGCCGCCGTCCTGCCCGGCCGTGAACGTCTCGGAGTCGGTCGCGCGCACCAGCAGCACCTCGGACGCAATGCCGGCCGGCTCGTCGGCGTTGCGGGCGCGCCCGAACAGCGCGACGTCGCTCGCGGTCTCCCAGTCGCGGAAGCGCGGGCAGGCGCGGGTGCAGATGTCGCACCCCTTCTCGCCGTAGACGCAGTTGTCGGCGAGGGTGGTGTTCTCGACGTTGAACGGCTGGTACGTCACGCCGTGGTCGTAGCCGAGCACGTCGCGCGGGCAGGCCATCACGCACGCCGCGCACCCGGTGCAGAGCCCGGTCTGCACGACCTCGTGGAACAGCTCGTGCCACTGCGTCTTCGCGTCGTCCACGCGCCGACCCTACCCAGGGGAGTGGGCGGGAGGGCGCGCCGGTCCGGCGACTGAAGCGACGAAGGAGCCATAGCCGGGCCGGTGCGCCCTCCCGCCAGAACCTAGGGTGAGGTCGTGGCGATGGACTACCCGAAGGCGCTGGCGGCGCGCTGGGCCGCGGGAGCGGTCGTCGTCACCGGGCTCCTCACGTACGGCGCGGGCGCCGCGCTGCGCCACGACCTCGGCGCGACGACGGTGTCGTTCGTCATGTTCGCGGCGCTGTTCGGGGGGACGGCGGCGTTCCTGGGGCACGAGGTGGCGGCGTACCGGAAGTGCCCGCGCTGCGCCCACCAGCAGACCGCGCGCCCCGGCACCTGCCCCGACTGCGGCTACGACGTCAAGAACCGGCCGCGGTTCGCCTGCGACCAGGGGCACGCCGCGCTGGAGCCGGGCATCTGCGACTGCGGGCGGCGCCGGCAGCCGTACGTCCCGCCGGACGTCGGCGGCCGGGTCACCCGCATGGTGTGGGTGGGCGCGGCGCTGCTGGTCGCGCTCGTCGCGACCGGGCTGCTGCTCGGCCGCTAGCTCGCCCAGGACGCCATCGAGCGCCGCGCGCCGACGCCGTCCACGCTCACCAGCGTCCGGCCGGGAGTCGGCAGCACCTCGACCTCGACCGAGTGGTAGTAGTCGGGCAGCAGGCCGGCCATCCGGAACAGCACCTGCCGGTACTTCTGCGTGGCGGAGTAGGCGTCGTACGTCCCCATGTCGCGGCCGTCCACGTAGACGCGGAACCGCCCGTACGCCGGGCCTCGGGTGCCGACGAGCCAGACCGCCGAGCCGCGGACGCTGATGGAGTAGCGGTCGTACGCCGTCGTGCTGCGGCTGTGCGAGCCGCGCCACAGCCGGCCGTCGGCGCGCGACGTCCAGTGCGACGGCGCGAGCCCGCCGCCCGCCGTGTCGTCGTGAGGGGCGACCGTCGAGCGAGACGCGCCGGGGCCGACGCGGCCGGCCTTGTCGACCACGGCCACGCGGATCCGGTACGTGTGCCCCGGCCGGCCGGTGAACGTCGTGGACGTCTTGGTCGTCGTCGTGAGCGGCCGGAAGTAGCCGCCGTCGACCGAGCGGTGCAGGACGTAGCGCATGCCGGCCGGCGCGCCGGACCAGGAGACGCGGAACGTCCCGTCCGCCGAGGCGTCGCTGGCGAGCACCGGCGCCGTCACCTTCGGGGCGGGCGGCGCGACCCGGCTGAGGAAGACGCTGCCGCCGCGCGTGCCGGCGGCCGTGGTGATCCGCCACGCGTACGTGCCGTGCGGAGCGAGCGCGCCACCGGCGGTCCGGCCGTCCCAGATCGGGACGACCTCGCCGTTGTGGTTGCTGCCGGTCAGCGTCCGCACCAGCGTTCCGGTGGCGGACCCGCGGCGCAGCTCGAGCTGCCAGGCCGTCGGCTCGCTGACGTACCAGCGCGGCCGCCACGTCTCGGCGGGCAGGCCGGGACCGAAGCCCGCGGGCTGCTCCGAGCTGAGGTACTTCGGGGTCGGGACGTGCCCAGGAACGAGCTCGGCGAGCGGCCGCACGACGGCGCGCCCGCGCAGCGCCGACGACGCCCACGCGACGGTCGTGCCGTCCAGCGAGCGGCCGGGCAGCATCGCGCCCTCGGCGTCCACGACGACGTGCCCGCCGGACCGCAGGTCGTACAGGTCGACGCCCGTGTCGAAACCGCGCTGCGCGAGCAGCAGGCCGTCGTAGTACGTCGCGTCGGACCAGCCGCCCGCGAGCATCGGCAGCGGCTTGGTGGTGCCGCCGGACCAGAGGCCGGTGAGGCGGTTCGAGCCGCCCAGCTCGAGCGCGTAGAGGACGTCGCCGCCCCACGCGGACACCCGTGACGTCAGCTTGTCGAGCGCGCAGGACGCGCACGGCGTGGCGGCGCGGACGACGTCCACGGCCCCGGTCGCGAGGTTGCGGCGGACGACCCGGCCGTCGTTGTCGGCGGTCACCAGCAGGTCGCCGAACAGCGTGGCCACCACGGACCCGAGGTCCGTCGCGGCGCTGGTGCGGGTGTCGACCAACGTGCTGCGCGCGCCGCCGGTCAGCAGGAGGCGGTGCCCCGACACGACCGGCCGCGTCCCCGCGCCGCCCGGGAAGCGGTTGCCGACGGAGACCTTGCCGCCGAGCCGCCCGAAGTACGTGCCGACCGTGCCGTCGGTGTCCGGCACGTAGGTCCACGCGACGTGCGGTCCGGAGATCGCGACGCCCGTCGGGCCGCCGCCGGGGGCGATCTCCAGCTCCGCGACCGGCTGCCCGTCGACCCGGCGGACGTACGCCGCGCTGGGGTAGCGGGAGTCGTCTACGAACGCGGCCCGGCCGTGCGCGAGCGAGGCGAGCGACGTGATGGCCGGCGGGCGCAGCGTCGTGAGGAACGTCCGGGTCGTCGATCCCGCCGGGGTGGCGTAGATGCCGTCGCCGTGCTGCGCGACGAACGACACGCCGTCGCCGTACGGCGCCACGAACCACGCCTGCGCGGTGGGCACGGACACCGGAGCCGACCCGTACGCCAGGCTGTAGTAGCGGCCGTTGGAGTCGAACCACGCGGCGCCGGCGTCGTTCGCGACGAGGCTGTTCGTCCTCGATGTCGGCGTCGCGACGACGGTCGGCTCCGCGGCGGGCGTGGCGCGCGGGACCCGCCGGAGCACCCACTCGGTCCCGGCCCCCTGCGACCAGACCACCGAGGTCGGCGTCAGCGCGCCGGCCGCGGCGGCGAACGTCGTCAGAGCCAGCGACGGCCGCTCGACGTAGGTGACCTTGCCCTGCTGCGTCAGCAGCACGCCGGTCGCGTCGCCGGTCGCGAGGTACGCCGGGGGGAGGTCGCCGAGCCCGACCGCCTGCAGCTCGCCGCCCGCCCACGGCGCCAGGCCGAGCGTGTTGGTCGCGGCATCGCGCAGGATCGCGACGTCGCCGCCGTCACCGAGGTACGCGTACCCCTCGGGGACGGGAAACGTCGTGAACTCAGGGCAGGTGTCGACCAGGCACCAGTCGACGGACGTGGGCAGCGTGCTGCCGTCCGGGCTGCGCGGGATCGTGACCCGGGTGCCGTTGATCGCGGCGCGGGGACGCAGGCCGGCCAGCTGCGGACCGGCCGGGCCGAGGTCGGCGCGGACCGTCTCGGCGGTGATCGGCGCGCGCAGCAGGTTGACCCGCCCGCCGAAGCCGACGAAGACGGTGCCGGCCGCGCTCGAGGAGACGGACGTGATGTACGTCGGCTGCGCCGCGAGGTGGTCGTGCAACGGCACCGGGCCGGTGGCAGCGGTCGCCGGTGCGAAAGCGGCCGGCGCGGCGAGCAGGCCCGCGGTGACGAGCATGGCGACGGAACGACGAAGCACGAGTGATCCCCCCACAGGAAACGGCGCGACCGGTCGAGCATGACAGCCCGACCGGACGCGCGCCGCGATTCGATGAACTACCGCAGGTACGCCACCGCGTCGATGCCGACGTAGGGGCGACCGCCGGTGCCCACCACGCGCACCTTGATGGTGTGCGGGCCGGCCGCCAGCCCGCTGCGCGTGTACAGCACCTGGCGGTACCGCGTCGACGCGCTGTAGGTGTCGGTCGCGGCCGCGTACGCGCCGCCGTCGATCGACACCTGGAGCTGCCCGTAGGAGGCGGCCTTGGTGCCGATCAGCTGGATCTGCGTACCCGTCCCGGTGAACGACCACGTCGCGCCGGCCGTCGACGCGCGCCGCTGCGAGCCGCGGTAGTAGCTCGCGCCGGGGGCGGTCGTCCACGTCCCGCTCACCGTGCCGCCCGCGTCGTGCGGGACCATCGTGGTCCGCGTCGCGCTCGCCGCCCCGACGCGACCGGCCGGGTCGATCGCCTGGACCCGGAACCGGTACGTCGAGCCCGGCGCGCCCGTCGCGGTGTACGCCGTCGCGCTGGTCGTCGTGACCGTCGCGAACGCGCCGCCGTTGGTGGATCGGCTGAGCCGGTACATCGTCCCCGCCGGAGCGCCGGGGAGCGCCCACCTGACCGGGAACGACGTGCCGGCCGTGACGTCCGTGGACCGCGCCGGCGCGGTCAGGCCGGGGGCTCCGGGCGCGGCGGTGCTCAGGTAGACGGGGCCGCTCGCGCCGGCGCTGCCCGCCGAGTTCTCGATCGGGATCGGGCCGGCGCCGGGGCGGGAGAGCGTCCAGTAGTACGTCCCCTGCGGGAGCAGCACGCCCGACCCGTCCCTGCCGTCCCAGGTGGGGGTGACCTCGCCGCGGACCGACGTGAACGGCAGGGACCGCACGACCGGGCCGGTGGCGCTGCCCGAGTGGATGTCGACGGCGCCGGTGGTGTCCTGCGAGAGCAGCAGCGACGGCTTCCACAGCGGCACCGGCGCGCCGGGGCCGAACCCGGCCGGGAGCGTGCCGCCGAGGAGCCGCGGCTCCGGCGCGTAGCCGGGGTAGAAGTCGCGGACGTCGCGGACCACGGCGCGCAGGTCCGTGTCGGGTCGCCACGCAACGACGTTGCCGTCCAGGCCGAACGGTGCCTCGGCGAACGAGTCGACGAGCACGTCGCCGCCGGCGCGGAGGTCGTACAGGTGCAGGTTCACGTCGTGGGAGTGCGAGACGAGCAGGTGCCCGTCCCAGTACGTCAGCGCCCACACGCTCGGGTCGCCGAGGTGGTACAGCATCGGCAGTGCGGTCGTGCCTGCGGTGAGGCCGTCGAAGAAACCGCTGGCGAAGCCGGGCGTCGTCCCGCCGTGGCCGAACGCGTAGACGACCTCGGCGCCCCACATCGACAGGTGCCACCCGTCGTCGTCGACGCAGGAGGTGGACGACGTGCAGCCCGCGACCGCGGCGCGGACCGTCTGCACGGCGCCGGTGACGAGGTTGCGCCGCTGGACCGCGCCGGTGGCGGGGCTGATGGTCGCGACGTGGTCGCCGAAGATCGCGGCGAACACCGACCCGAGGCTGGTGACGCTGCCCGTGGCGGCGTCGATGACCCGGGTCGTGGCGCCGTTGACGAGGACGCGGGAGCCGGAGACGGAGACCTTCGCGACCTGGGACATCGGGTACGTCACCCTTGCGAGCGTGGTGCCGGTCCGGCCGTAGAACACGTCCGTCGACCCCTCGGTGGTGCTGGGGCGGGTGAAGGCGACGTACGGGCCGGAGAGGCCGACCGACTCGGCCGCGTGGGTGACCGACGACTCCGGCCCGGGCGTGGCGTTGGTGACGTCGCGGATGTACGCCGGGTGGTCGTGGGTGGTGTCGTCGGTGTAGATCGCGCGGCCGGTCGAGACGGCGAGCGAGCGGGTGATCGACGGGCGGACCGGGAGGATGCCGGTGAGCGAGCCGCTGTACGCGCCCGGGGTGACCTTGTAGAAGCCGGGGATGCCGGCCAGGCGGTCGTTGACGAGGACTTGGGCGGTGCCCTCGAACGTGCTCAGGCCGCTGTTGAGCAGCCGGCGCGCGTAGAGCGCGGGCGTGCCGTCGTAGGGCATCGTCCAGAGCGCCTGCGAGCCGTCCTCGTCGCCGTTCGGGATCGTCCACGCGACACCGGTGTCGTTCGCGGCGAGATCTTCGATGCCCGGCGCGTCCGCGAGGTCGACGACCGTGCCGACGATGCCGGGGTTGCTGCGCAGGACGCGGTACACCTTCGTCGACCACGGGCCCGCCTCTGGGCCGACGCCGACGGCGTGCCAGACGACGTACGACGGTGTGAGGTAGCCGCCGTCGCCGTAGTCGAGGTCGGTGACGGTGTTGGCGACGCGGTTGACGAACGTCACGTTGCCGTTG
The DNA here is from genome assembly GCA_035536815.1 of Frankiaceae bacterium. Taxonomy (GTDB): domain Bacteria; phylum Actinomycetota; class Actinomycetes; order BP-191; family BP-191; genus BP-191. The sequence goes on along the minus strand of DATLNJ010000087.1, from coordinate 46,910 downwards.
CCGGAGAGCACGATGCCGGTGGCGTCCGCGTGCGCGACCGGCGGCTCGTCGTAGTGGAAGGGCAGGTCGTAGGAGACGCCGAGCGTGCCGGTCCACGAGGAGAGGCGGAGCTGGTCGGTGGCCGAGCTGTAGAGGATCGCGGCGTCGCCGGCGTTGCCGACGTAGACGTGACCGGCCGGCACGGTGAGCGTCGTCATCGTCGGGCAGGTGCCGATCGGGCACGACCGGACCGACGTCACGGGGCTGGAGTACGTGTCGCTGCCGTACGAGGGCGCGTGGGGGAACGCGACCCGGGTGCCCGAGATGGTCGCGCCAACCCGGTTGTAGCCGCGCGGGCCGAGGTCGATGGTGGGGCTGCCGACCGCCATCGCCGCGGGCGCGAGGTAGTAGCGCCCGAAGCCGCCGACGTCGGCGCTGTAGACGGTGCCGCCGGTGCTGGAGGAGATCTCGTACGCCGCGGTCGGGATGTGGCTGTCGTGCGCGTCGATGACGACGGGGCCGGACCCCGCGGTGGCGGGGACGTGCGCGAGGCCTGCGGCGAGCAGGAACGCGGCGGGCAGCACGGCGAGCCGGCGGCGGGCGTTGGGCATGCGGGAACTCCCTGACGTAAGACTGAGGTCCCGCCATCCTTGGGCACGGCGGCCCGTCTCGTCCCGGTTTTGGGCCGGTTGGGCCGCGGCGCCGTCGGGGTCAGCGCTAGTCGGGCGCGATGAAGTCCTCGGGAGAAAGCTGCAGCATCGTCACCGGGCGGTCGTTCAGGCAGTGCTCGGTGATGATCGCGTCGCAGTCCTGCTCGGTGACGCCGCCGTACCAGACGTTGTCCGGCATGACCGCGACGACCGGACCTGCGGTGCACGCCTCCATGCACCCGGCGTAGACCACCTTGATGTCCAGCACGTCGTGGCGGCCCTGGGCCTCGCGCAACTCGTTGAAGACGTCGGACGCGCCGCGCTGCATGCAGGAGCCGCGCGGGTGGCCCTCCGCGCGCTCGTTGATGCAGACGAACAGGTACCGCTCGGGCATCGCCATCGGTTCACAAGTCCTTCTCGGCGCAGGAGCAGCCCTGCTCGGACGACGGGTGGGACCACACGAACTCGGCGCCGTGCGGGGTGGGACGGTGGTCGAGCGTCGCGCCCGGCAGGCGCAGCATCGAGGGGACGTCGGCGAACAGGCGGACGCCGTTGTCGCCGACCTCGACCTCGCCGGGGCCCGGCTCGTGCGCGAGGTCGAGCAGCGCGACGAAGCCCTCGCACCCGGCGGACTGGACGGTGACGCGCAGGCCGGCCGCGCCGGTCCGCGCCAGCAGCGCCGCCGTGCGCGCCGCGGCCGCGTCCGTGACGGTCACCACGTCGCCCACGCCGCCATTCTGGCCCGGCTCGTCAGGCGAGGCCGCGCCGGGCCACGGCCACGTCGGTGTCGCCGCGGACCGCCGACACCATCCGCAGCACGCGCACCGTCTCCTTCACCTGGTGCGCGCGGAACAGCCGGGCGCCGAGCCAGGCGCTGACGGCGGTCGCGGCGAGCGTGCCCTCGAGGCGTTCCGGAACGGGCAGGTCGAGGGCCTCGCCGACGAAGTCCTTGTTGCTGAGCGCGACGAGCACCGGCCACTCGGTGGCGACCAGCTCGGGCAGCCGCCGGGTCACCTCCAGCGAGTGGCGGGAGTTCTTGCCGAAGTCGTGCCCGGGGTCGACCACGATGCCGTCGGGCCGCACGCCGGCGTCCACGGCGCGGCGGGCGAGGCGTTCGCAGGTCGCGACGACGTCGGCGACCACGTCGTCGTACGCCACCCGGTGCGGCCTGGTGCGCGGCCGCGCGTGGCCGGCGTGGGTGCAGACGAGGCCGGTGCCGTACCGGGCGGCGACCTCGGCGAGCTTCGGGTCGTAGCCCTCCCACACGTCGTTGAGGAGGTCGGCACCCTCGGCGCAGACGGCCGCGCCGACCTCGTGCCGCCAGGTGTCCACGCTGATGACGAGGCCCGGGTGCCGGGGGCGGATGGCAGCGACGAGCGCGGCGGTGCGCCGGATCTCCTCGGCGACGTCCACCTCGTCGCCCGGCCCCGCCTTGACGCCGCCGACGTCCACGATGGCCGCGCCCTCGGCGACGACGGCGTCCACCCGGTCCAGCGCGGCGGCGAGGTCGTACGTCGCGCCGCGGTCGAAGAACGAGTCCGGCGTGCGGTTCACGATCGCCATCACGACGAGCTCGTCCGGCGCGAACGTGCGCGGCCCGAGCCGTAGCTCCACCGGACCTCCCGCTCTGCGTGACACGATGGCGGCACCGTACGCGGTGTCTCGCTCGGGAAGGGTCTTGCTGTGGTCGTGCTGCTCCAGGTGCTCGCCGTCCTGGCGGTGGTGTTCGGGGTCGCCGTGGTCCTGACGGGGCGTGCCGAGGGCATGTCCGAGGAAGGTCAGGACCTCGCGGACACCGGCATCCCGCGCGACCGGCCGATGACGCCGCAGGACGTGATCGGGCTGCGCTTCGCGCTCGCGTTCCGCGGCTACCGGATGTCCGAGGTGGACGACGCGCTCGACCGGCTCGCCGCCGAGCTCGACGCGCGCGACCACCTGATCGCGCGGCTGCGGGCCGGCACGCCCGCGCCCGATCAGCCCCGCGACGAGCCGCGTGAGGAGCCGAGCGAGCAGCCGCAGGACGTGCCGCCGTCCGGCGCGCCGGGCGACCTGCCGCGGGGGACGGACGGCCGCGAGGCCGGTTGGTGGTCGCCGCCGCGCGACGTGGCCGAGCCCGAGTACGTGCCCTCGGACGCGACCGGCGACGTGCCCTCGGGCGTGGCCGCGACCGTGCCGCCCGCGCCGGACGCCGGGCAGCCGGACGGGTTCGAGCCCGCGTTCGTACCGCCGGTGGCGGAGCCGGACCCGTACGCCGGCGCCGGGCTCGGCGCCGCGGCGGGCACCGGCGCGGCCGGTGGCCTGGGCGCCGGCGAGGCGCCGGTGTCGCGGGAGACCGAGCCGTTCCCTGCGCCCGATCCGCAGCCGCCCGCGCCGGCGGAGGTGCCGCCGGTGGAGTTCGCGGCGCCGCCCGCGCCGCCGATGCCCGCCGCGCCCGACCCCTTGTCCGCACCGCTGCCCGCCGCGCCCGCCGGTGAGGCGCCGTGGTCCGTGCTCGGCACGCAGCCCGCGCCGCCGCCGGCCGCCGAGTCCGCGGCCGACGACGGCAACCCGTTCCGCCCGCAGGTCCCCGAGATCCCCACGTACGACCCGTGGGCCGTCACGCCGCGCAGCCGGTTCACGGAGGGCCCGACGTACGTCGAGGTCGACGACCACGACGACGCCGACCACGCCGAGGGGATCGCCGAGCACCACACCGGCTACGCCCCAGGGCCGGCCACGGACGCCCCGCCGGCCGCGCCGGACGACGCGCCGAGCACGGCCGACGCCGGCGCCGACGGCACCCGCGACGGCACGACCGGCGATAGCGACGACGAGCGGCCGCGGCCGCCATGGCAGAGCTGACGCTGTCCGTCGACGTCGACGCGCCGGTCGCGGACGTCTGGGCGGCGGCGGTGGACTGGGACCGCCAGCACGAGTGGATGGTCGGCACCACCGTCACCGGAGGGCACGGCGCGGGCGCGCGGCTGCGCGCGTTCACCGGCTGGCGCGGCTACGGCGTCAACGACCCGATGACGATCACGACGTGGGACCCGCCGCACCGCTGCGTGGTCCGCCACGACGGCTACGTCGTCAAGGGCAGCGCGGCGTTCGAGGTGCTGCCGCTCGGCGAGGGGCGGGCGCGGTTCGTCTGGACCGAGTGGCTGGTGCTGCCGTTCGGCCTGCTCGGCGAGGTCGGCTACCTGCTGCTCCGGCCGCTGATCCTGGCGCCGCTGCGCCACAGCCTGCGGCAGTTCGCGGCGTTCGTCAGTACCCGCGGAACTCCGGCGGCTGCTTCGCCAGGAACGACCGCACCGCGTTGACGTGGTCCTCGGTCCGGCCGGCGGCGACCTGCAGCTCCAGCTCGAGCGCGAGCGAGTCGCGCAGCGGCTGGTCGTGCGCGGCGTTGACCAGGCGCTTGATGTAGCCGTACGCCACCGTCGGGCCGGCCGCGAGCGACCGCGCGAAGTCGCCGGCCACCTCGGCCAGCGCCTCCGGTGCCACCACGCGGTTGAACAGGCCGAGGTCGAGTGCCTCCTGCGCCCGCACGGTGTCGGACAGCATGAGCATCTCCAGCGCCTTGGCGGTGCCGACCAGGCGCGACAGCGTCCACGACGCGCCGGTGTCGGGCACCAGGCCGATCTTCGAGAACGCCATCGAGATGGACGCTTTCTCGGTCGCGATGCGGAAGTCGCAGGCGAACGCGAGCGACGCGCCCGCGCCGGCCGCCGCGCCGTTGACGGCCGCGACGGTCGGCTTCGGCAGCTCCGTGAGCGCGGTGGCGACGGCGTTGAAGCCCTCGACGATGCCGGTGAAGTCCGGGTCGTCGGCCTCGTAGAGCGGCAGCAGCTCCTTGAGGTCCTGGCCGACGCAGAACGCGCGGTCACCGGCGCCGGTCAGCAGCGCGGCGCGCACGTCGGCGTCGTCGGCGGCGCGCTCGAACGACTCCCGCAGCCCGTCGCGCACCGAGGTGTCGCACGCGTTCATCGCGTCCGGGCGGTTGATGGTGACCCGCGCGACGCCGTCCGCGACGTCGTAGAGGACCGCGTCGCTCATGCCGGGCTGCCCTCGCCGTCGACCACCTCGGCGGTGAACATCGTCACGAGGTCCATGCCGCCCCAGGACTGGAGGTTCTCGCCGGAGGAGCGCCACGGGTCGGTCTTGAACGCCGCCTTCATCGACTCCACGGAGTCGAAGTACAGCTCGGCGAGCAGGTAGTACGCCGGCTCGCCGACCATCATGCGGGTGACCTTGGCGAGCTCCGTACGGACCAGGCCCGGGGTGTCGTTGACGATCGGGACGTGCGTCCCGAAGTAGTTCTTGTCGAACGTCTCCGGGTCCTCAGGCGTGCGGTACAGGGCGACGTACTTGATCACTCGCGGGCCTCCAGGCAGGCGTCGACGAAGCGCGACGCGGCGGGTAGCAGCCGGGAGGACTCGGCGTCGAAGAACGCCGCGGCCTTCGTTCCCGGCCAGTCGATGGGGAGCAGGGCGGGCGGCAGGCCCGGGTCGGAGAACAGGAACTTCCGCCACTCGTGGACCAGCCGGGTACGGGCGACGTACGCGGACTGGTCGCTGTCGCTCTCGGTCGCGAAGCCGGCCGCCTCGTCGAGGAACCGCAGGTACGACCGCGCGATCCCGTCGAGGTCCCATGCCCGGCTGACGAGCACCGCGGAGTCGCCGTCGTGGGTGGCGGTGAAGCGCTCGGCGCGCGCGCCCTCGCCGGCGAGCAGCGCGTCCACCTCGCCGGCCGGTCGCGGCGCGATCCACGTGGTGTCGTCCAGGGCTCCGTAGCCGAGGAACGCCAGCCCGGCGCGGACGCGGTCGCGCGCCGACCGGCCGGGCGGCGGCGTCACGACGAGCAGGTGCCAGGCGCCGTCCCACGGGCGCGCGTGGGTGCGGTAGATGCGCGCGGCGGCGTCGTCCAGGCGCCGGGTCGCGCGCGGCGTGAGGGCGTAGCCGGACGCGCCGTGCACGCGGGTCGGCGTCAGCCAGCCCTGCCGGACCATCCGCGAGATCGCGGTACGGACGGCGGGCGGCGCCACGCCGAGCGGCGCGAGCAGCCGGACCAGGCCGGCGACGGGGGCGGCGCCACCGCGCTCGCGCAGGTGGTCGCCGAACAGGTCGAACAGTGCGGACCGGGCGTTCACGGGACACCTCCTCTCCCTACGGCCGCAGTATGGCGCGGTGCCGGGGGGCTGCCGAGTTTCGCGTCCGGGAGTCCATGCGGGAGAATCTGGGGAACGGCCGCGTCGCGAGGCGCCGGCCGACGGCGCCACCGGAGTACGAGCGCGAAGGAGACAGCATGGCGGCGATGAAGCCGCGGACTGGAGACGGTCCGCTGGAGGTCACCAAGGAGGGTCGCGGCATCGTGATGCGCGTACCGCTCGAAGGTGGCGGCCGGCTTGTTGTCGAGCTCTCGCCCGACGAGGCGACCGCGCTCGGTGACGCGCTCAAGGACGTCGTGAGCTGACGCGTGACGCGGAAGGCGGCGGGGTTTCCGCCGCCTTCGGCATGTCGGGCGACGGACGAGGAGGAGCGCGTGGCAACACCTGAGCTGACGCTCGTGACGGCGGCGGACCCGACGTCCACCGGGGCCGACGCGGTGGCCGTGCCGGTCGTCGACGGTGCCGCGCGCGGCGCCGCGAAGATCGAGGCCGCGCTCGGGATCGAGCTGGTCGCGCACGCCGAGCGCGAGGGCTTCAAGGGGGAGCCCGGCGAGGTGCTCGCCGTACCCGCGCTCGGCCGGCTCGGCGACACGCGTGCGGTGCTGCTCGTCGGGCTCGGCAAGGCCGCCGACGCGAAGCCCGCGACGTACCGCAAGGCCGGGGCCGCGCTCGTCCGCAAGGCCGGCAAGGCGACGTCGGTGCACGCGCTGGTGACGGCGGAGGCGTCGCCCGCCGAGCTGGCGGCGTTCGCGGAGGGCGCGCTGCTGGCGTCGTACACGTTCACCGAGCACAAGTCGGACCCGAAGCCGGCGCCGCTGACCCGCGTCGCGCTCGGCGTGCGCAAGCCGTCGCCGAAGCTCGACGCGGCGTTGGACCGCGCCCGGCACCGCGCGTCGGCGACGTCGCTCGTCCGCGACCTCGCCAACGCCCCCTCGCTGGACAAGACCCCGGCCTGGCTGGCCAAGCAGGCGCAGGCCCTCGGCAAGAAGACCGGCCTCACCGTCAGCGTCCTGGAGCCGAAGGAGCTGGTCGCGCAGGGCTTCGGCGGCATCCTCGCCGTCGGCTCCGGCAGCACCCGTACGCCGCGGCTGATCCGCCTCGACTACCAGCCCGCGGGCAAGGTCAGGGCGCGGGTCCTGCTGGTCGGCAAGGGGATCACGTTCGACACCGGTGGCCTGTCCATCAAGCCGAACGACGGCATGGCCGCGATGAAGACGGACATGGCCGGTGGCGCGGCGGTCATCGCGACGTTGCAGGCGCTGCCGGCGCTCGGGCTGCCGATCAGGGTGACCGGCCTGGTGCCCGCGGCGGAGAACATGCCGTCCGGCTCCGCGGTCCGCCCCGGCGACGTGATCAAGCACTACGGCGGCCGTACCGTCGAGGTGCTCAACACCGACGCCGAGGGCCGCCTGGTGCTGGCCGACGCGCTGGCGTACGGCATCGAGGCGCTCGACCCGGACTACGTCGTGGACGTCGCGACGCTGACCGGCGCCATCGGGATCGCGCTCGGCAAGCGGACAGCCGGCCTGTTCTCGAACGACGACCGGCTGGCGACGGCGTTGCTGGACGCCGCCGAGACGGCGGGGGAGCGGTTCTGGCGGATGCCGCTGGTCGAGGAGTACCGCCGCGACCTCGACTCGCCGGTCGCCGACATGAAGAACATCGGCGGCAAGTTCGGCGGCGGGTCGATCATCGCCGCGCTGTTCCTGCGGGAGTTCGTGGCGGGGCGGCGTTGGGCGCACCTCGACATCGCGTCGTCGGCCCGCAGCGACGGCGACGAGGACGAGATCACCAAGGGCGCGACCGGCTTCGGCGTGCGCACGCTGCTGACCTGGCTGGAGTCGCTTTAGTGCCCCGTCAGGCGACGTCCGCCCTGCTGCGCGACGCCCAGCCGGCGACCGGCTGCGTTCTCGTCGGGGCTGACAGCGCTGCTATCAGCCCCTCCTCGGCCTTGTCGCTCATCCGGCCGGCCGCCGCTCGCGACGGGCGACCTCGCCTGACGGGGCACTAGGCATGGCGTACGTCGACGTCGAGGCGCTGCGCGGACCGGCCGGCGTCCTCGGGGTGCTGCTCCTCGAAACGGCGCTCGGGAGCCTGCTCGTCCTGCTGCTCGCCCCGGTCTGGGGCGTGGTGAAGCGCGGCTACTTCCTGCTCGTCGGGTGGACGGTCGCGGTCTGCGCGCTGCTCGGCGCGCTGTCGCTCGCCGACCCGTTGTCGCGGGCGGGCTCGCGCGGCTCCGTGGCGCTGGCCGGGCTGTGGTCGTTCGTCGGGCTGTCGGCGGTCGTGCTCGGGCTGCTACAGACGCGGCGCGAACGGCCCGCCCGCGTGCTCGGGTGGCTGGCGGTCGTGGCGGCGGTGGTCGCCGTGGTCGGGATCGCCGACGTGCGGGGCGGCACCGGCGCCATGGTCGGCGGCATCGCCGCGATGCTGACCGGGGCGGCGTTCCTCGGCGCGACGTGGGACGGCATGGTGCTCGGGCACTGGTACCTCGTCGACCGCAAGCTCACTGTGCACCCGATGCGCTGGCACGCGTGGGCGTACACCGCCGGCATCGTGCTGGCGCTGGTGAGCGCCGGGCTGGCCAAGGGTGGGAAGCCGACCGGGAGCGAGTCGGCGCTGAACCCGTTGCTGCTGGTCTCGGACCTCACGCTGTACCTGGCGTTCGGGCTGGTCGGGATCTGCGCGCTGCTGGCGTTCTTCGTGCACAAGCTGGTCAACGAGGGCTCGATCCGCGCCGCGACCGGCATGCTCTACCTCGCGGTGATCATGGCGCTGTCTGCGGAGTTCGCCGCCAAGGCCCGCTTCTTCACGGTCTAGACAGGCCCCACGTACAGCACCCGGAACCGGTCGGGGTACTCGACGTAACGCCGCCACACCAGCACCTCGCCCGGCGCGAGCTGCAGCGCGATCCCGCGCCGCGCGAAGTCGTCCCAGTGGGGGTACGCCGTCCAGGTGCCCTCGACGATCGCGAACAACGCGCGGTACACGAGCGGGTGCCGCTCGGGCGGCTCGCGGTCGAGCCACGCCTCGACCACCCGTCCCCCGTCGAGCCGCACGTCAGCCCTGGTGCTCGGCCCGCATCCGCACCACGAACGCCGCAACGTCCTCGGGCGGCTCGTCGTCGCCGGCCAGCTCGGCGGCGTCCGCGTCCGCCACCGCCGCGAGGTACGCGGCGTTCCCCTGCAGGCGCGCGGTCACGAGCAGGCTGTCGAGCGTGTCCCGGACGGGCGTCACGTCACCGGTGGCCTCGGCGCGCGCGACCGCCGTGTCGAGCGCGGCGAGCGCGGCGGCGACCGCACCGGGCGGCAACGCCGCGAGCGCCCGCTCGTACTCGGCGGCGCGGTCCGGCGCCACGTCGAGGGGTCGTGCCGCGAGGGGGGTCATCGGCGTGCTCCGTTCGGTCGGTTCGGTCACCTCACCCCTCCGACGGTAGGGACGGTCCGCGCACCGCAACGGCCGCGAACGCAATCTGTGGACGACCAGCGTAGGACGGCGCCGGTGTCCACAGGTGGCGCGTATCAGACATCGACGTGAGCGGGCCGCGACGGCGGGACCGGCGGCGCCACCGATGCCGGATCCGGCCCCGGCGCTGCGGCCCGCCGGGCCCAGGCGAGCCGGTCCTCCTCCGCCAGCACCCGCCGGGCCTCGGCCCGCGCGGCGTCCAGCAGGAACGCCGTCAGCGACTTGCCGTCCAACGCCGCCGCCGCACGCAGCAGCTCGTTCGTCGTGGCATCGAGCCGCACGTTGATCCGTTCGGTGCGCATACGTACACGCTAACGCGTCTCGTACGTACAACGTACGCACGACACGCGCACAGCAGCCAGACCTACGGCTTGACCGCCACCAGCAGCCCGTCGCTGACCGGCAGCAGCGCGGACACCAGCCCGGTGTCCACCGCCACGGTCTCCAGCAGCGAACGCACCGCCTGCGTGTCCGCGTCGTCCTCGTCGGGGTCGGCGATCCGGTCGTGCCACAGCGCGTTGTCGACGGCCACGACGCCGCCCGGCCGGAGCAGCCGCAGCCCCTCGACGAGGTACTCCGGGTACTCGGCCTTGAGCGCGTCGATGAACAGCAGGTCGTACGCCCCCTCGGTGAACCGCGGCAGCACCTCCAGCGCCGCTCCGCAGATCAGCCGCACCCGCGTCGAGGCGAAGCCGGCCTCGGTGAACGTCTGCCGGGCCAGCCGCTGGTGCTCGGCCTCGATGTCGATGGTGGTGAGCACGCCGTCCGGCCGCATCCCGCGCAGCAGCCACGTTCCCGAGACGCCGGTGCCGGTGCCGAGCTCGATGACCGACTTCGCGGAGAGGAGCGACGCGAGCAGCCGCAACGCCGCCCCGGCGCCGGCCCCCACGGGCGAGCAGCCGACCTCGTCGGCGCGCTGGCGGCCGTTGCGGAGCGCCTCGTCCTCGGCGACCCACCGCTCGGCGTACTCCCAGCTCGCGCGCGCGCTCCCCATGACGGGCGAGCCTACGGGAACTCGTCCGGACGCCGTGGCGTTGGAACGACTGCCGGCCGCGGGGCGACCCCGACCCGTCCCGCGTCCGGCGAAGTGCACCGAAATGAATCCGCAGGCAACCTTTCGAGCGAACACAGCGTCAGGAGAGAGACGGATGAGGACGGCGGTCCTGGAGCGGGGAGGTGGCGTGGCGCGCGACCTGCCCGTGGCGACCGACGCCTCCTGGGTGCCCCCGACGTGGGACGAGGTCGTCCGGCAGCACTCGGCGCGCGTCTTCCGGCTCGCCTACCGGCTCACCGGCAACCGGCACGACGCGGAGGACCTGACGCAGGACGTGTTCGTCCGCGTCTTCCGCAGCCTCGCCGACTACCAGCCGGGGACGTTCGAGGGCTGGCTGCACCGGATCACCACGAACCTGTTCCTGGACGGCGTCCGCCGCAAGCAGCGCATCCGCTTCGACGCCCTCCCGGAGAACAACGACCGGCTGGCCGGCGACACCCCGAGCCCGGCGACCGAGCTCGACGACCGCCTGTTCGACCCGGACGTGCAGCGGGCGCTCGACGCGCTCCCGCCGGAGTTCCGCGCGGCGGTCGTCCTGTGCGACATCGAGGGGCTCTCGTACGAGGAGATCGCCGCAACGCTCGGCATCAAGCTCGGGACGGTCCGCAGCCGCATCCACCGCGGCCGCGCGCAGCTGCGCGCGGCGCTCGCCGACCGCGCCCCGAAGGGCGGTGCGGCATGACGTACCACCTGGGTGATGACGTCTCCGCGCTCGTCGACGGCGAGCTCGGCCACGACGAGCGCGACCGCGCGCTCTGCCACATCGCCGGCTGCGACGACTGCCGGGCGGAGGTGGACGCGCAGCGCCGCCTCAAGGCGCTGCTCGCGAACCAGCCCGACCCCGAGGTCTCGCCCGCCCTGACCGCCCGGCTGCTCGCCCTGCCCCGCGACGCCGCCGGGCCGACCCACCCCGACGTGGTCCGGACCCGCCGCCGGGTGCTCGTGGCGCCGCCCGCCCGCCCCCGGTCGTTCCGCGGCCGCGCGGCGACGTACTCCGCGCTGTCGCTCGCGCTGGTCGGCGGCGTGGTCGCGGCCGGCGGCGAGAACGACGCGCCGAAGGTCCGCCCGCCGGTGACGGCGTACGTCGACGAGCACTCCGCCACGACCGACCGGCTCGGGCCGCTGTACGACCCGGCAGGGAACGTCGTGCTCGCCTCGCTGCGATGAGCCGCGCGCCCCTGCTCCTGGTCGGCGGCGCGTTCGTGCTCCTGCACACGAGCGCGGTCGCCGTCCCGGCGCAGCCGGCCGAACGCCGCCTGCCGCGCGACGCCGCCGACGACGGCCTCACCCTGCTGGAGCAGGCCGCGACGGCCGCCAGGAACCTCTCGTACCGCGGCACGCAGATGGTGTCGTTCTGGTCCGAGGCCGGCTCGTCCAGCGCGCTCATCGACGTCGCGCACGACGGCGGCAAGGGCCTGCTGCTGCGCGTCGCGCCCACCCCGCAGAACCCCGGCGGCGCCGTCTACGACGACGAGTCCGGCGACGTGCCCGAGGTCGTCGGCTTCTCCAACGCCGCCATCGACCTGCTCGCGACGCACTACGACGTCGGCGTCGAGGGCAGCGGCGAGGTCGCCGGGCGCCCGGCGTACGTCGTCACGGTCCGCCGCGGTGTCGCGCCGGCCGCGCGCTTCTGGATAGACCGCGCGACCAAGCTGCCGCTGCGCCGCGAGGTGCTGGACGAGGCGGGGCGGACGATCCGCGCGAGCGCGTTCATCCAGCTGCGCGTCGGCCCGGCCCGCGTCTCCGATGTCGTCATCGAGAACGCCGCCGCGATGCCCGCGCCGCGCGGCGTCCCGGCGCCGGCCGTCGAGCACCTGCGCGGCGACGGCTGGCACGCGCCGGACCGGCTGCCGTCCGGCCTGGAGCTGGTCGACGCCCGGATGACCGGCGCCGGCGACGCGGCGACCGTGCACCTGACGTACTCGGACGGGCTCTCGACGGTCAGCCTGTTCCAGCAGAAGGGCGTGCTGGACGAGGGAAGCGTTGCCGGGTGGCGGCGCACCGACGTGGCCGGCGACGACGCGTGGGTGCAGGACGCGTTTCCCCGGCGCGTGGTCTGGGCAGGCGCAGGCGTGGTCTTCACGGTCGTCGCCGACTGCCCGCAGGCCGCGTTGGACGACCTCGTCGGCACCCTGCCGCACGGCAACCCCGGACCGGGGATCATGACCCGCATGGGCAACGGCCTGGCGCGCGTCGCGTCGTGGGTCAACCCGTTCGGTTAGGGGCGTCGCGTGGATCATGGCCGTCGCGAGCGGCGAGCCGCGGCGGTGGATCGCAAGGCGGAGGAGGAGCCGATGGCAGCGCCATCGGCGACGACGACAACGAAGCGAGGCGCCGCCGCGGGCGTCGCGCAGCAGGCTGATGATCCACGCGACACCCCTTGAGGAGCACCCACGATGACGGACGTCGAGTCGCGCGGCTTCGGCCGGCCCGACGAGCCGGCCGACCCGGCCACGCAGTGGCGCCCGGCGCCGCCGCCGGCCGACCCGTACCCGAGCGAGCCGCCGTACTACCCGCTGCCGTCCGACGCCGCCGGCTGGCACGCCACCGAGCAGCTCTGGTCGCCGTACGACGGGCGGCCGCGCAAGGAGCGCGGCCCCGGCCTGGTGATCGCCGCGGCGGTCGCGGTGGCGGCGCTGGTCGGCGCCGCGGCCGGCGTGGGGGGCGCGTGGCTCGCGTTCGAGCAGCGCGAGCGGGTGTCCGTCCGCGACCCGGGCGCCAGCCTCGGCACCGGCACCACGACCCCGCGCGACCAGACGCCCGGGTCCGTCGCCGACATCGCGCGCCGGGTCGTTCCCGCCGTCGTGAGCATCGACGTCGCGACCGGCGGCGGCGAGGGCACCGGCTCCGGGGTGATCATCCGCAACGACGGCTACATCGTGACCAACAACCACGTCGTCGCCTCCGCGGACGACCTCGAGGTCACCCTCGCCGACGGCACGACGACCGAGGCGACGATCGTCGGCCGCGACCCCGACACCGACCTCGCCGTGATCAAGGCCCGCGCGACCGGCCTCCCGGTCGCCGAGCTCGGCCGCTCCAACAACCTCCAGGTCGGCGACCCGGTCGTCGCGATCGGGTCGCCGCTGGGGCTGGCCGGCACCGTCACGTCCGGCATCATCAGCGCGCTCAACCGCTCGCTCGACCTGCCCGCCGCGCCCGGCTCCGGCGGCGGCGTTCTCGTCAACGCCATCCAGACCGACGCGGCGATCAACCCCGGCAACTCAGGTGGCGCGCTCGTGGACCGGGCCGGCCGGGTCATCGGCATCAACTCGGCCATCGCCTCGCTCGGTGGCGCGCTCGGCGGGTCGGCCGGCTCCATCGGCCTCGGCTTCGCGATCCCGATCGACGAGGCGCGCGCGGTGGCCGAGCAGATCATCCGCACCGGACGGGCGACGCACCCGTTCCTCGGCATCAGCGGCAACGACATCACGCCGCAGACGGCGCAGCAGTTCGGGCTGACGACGCGCGAGGGCGCGCTCGTCGTCGAGGTGACGCCCGGTGGGCCGGCCGACCGCGCCGGGCTGCGCCCGCGCGACATCATCGTGCGGCTCGCCGACGACGACGTCACGAGCATGGGCGACCTGATCGGCGCGATCCGTTCGCACCGGATCGGCGAGGCCGTCGAGGTGACGTACATCAGGAACGGCAAGCAGGCGACGTTGCGCGTGACGCTCGCCGAGAAGCCGGCCGGGTAGGTTTCCGCCCGTACCCACCACCAGGAGCGGGCGATGTTCGACAACCTCGGCTGGGCCGAGCTCGCGGTCCTCGCGGTCGTCGCCATGCTCGTTTTCGGACCGGAACGGCTGCCCAAGGTGGCCGCCGACGCGGGCCGGCTGCTCAGGGAGCTGCGCCGGATGGCCCGCGGTGCCACGGCCGACCTGCGGGACGAGATGGGCATCGACATCGACGAGATCCGCCGCCTCGACCCGCGTCGGTTCCTCGACGACGACGACGAGCCGGCGGCGACCGCCGCCCCGGCGCCCGAGCTCGCGCCCGGCGAGCGGCCGCCGTTCGACCCGGACGCGACCTGAGCAGGAACGCGTCACGCGGCACCGAACAACGGCTGGAGACATTTCCGCCTGGGACAGCCCCGTCCCGTTGAGGAGCCCAGCCATGCGCCGCATCGTCGTCGCGCCCGTACTCACCGCCCTGTCCCTGCTGATGCCGACGGCGTCCGCCGCGGGCCCGCAGATCACCGACCCGGCCAACGACGCCAACTTCGTCAACAGCCAGGGCCAGCCGCTGCTCGCGACCGTGCCGAACAACACGCCCACCCCGGCCGGGAGCCAGTCGTACGCCGACGTGCTGACGGTCGAGTGGAAGACGCTCAAGACGACCAAGGTCGTCAGGCGGAAGCGGGTCACGACCGTGACCGGCTTCCAGGTCGTCGCCACGCTCTCCGGCGCGCCGACCCCGCCGCAGGGGACGACGATCGTCTACCGGATGCTCGGCACCACGCCGAACTGCCCGTACTTCGGCGTCGTGCACTACTCGTCCAAGCTGTCCGACCCGACGACGCCGCAGACCGCGCTCCGCGACAACTGCTTCGGGAAGACGACCGCGCGCCTCACGGCGATCCCGGCGGTGGCGATCAAGGGCAGCACCCTCACCTGGACCGTGCCGATCAAGGCGATCCCAGCCGACACCAAGGTCACCGTCGGCTCGGCGCTGACCGGCCTGTACTTCACGGTCACCGAGATCGAGGACTTCCAGGGCCAGAAGGTGCCCGACGCCGCACCGCTCGGCCTCGGCGGCTCGACCGGCCTCGGCCTCGGCGTCCTCGACGACGCCAAGCCGGGCGACGCGGTCTACCGCATCAGCTAGGCGAACGCACGTTCCGGAGAGCCGCGGCGCGAGCGGCGGCTCTCCGGGTCGCCCGGTCGCGCACGCGCCCGCTCTCCGTGGTCACCCGCCGCGCACGCGACCGAGCGACCACGACACCCGGCAGGACCGCGTACCGGTCCCGCCGAAGCCTGACCAGAAGCCGGCCGCCCCCGCCGTGCTCGAGATCTGGAGGACCCATGCGCCGCCGCCTCGTCGCCGTCCCGCTCGCCGCGTTCGCGCTGGTGCTGCCGGACGCGCACGCCGCCTCAGTGAAGCTCGTCGTCTCCGACCCGAAGGGCGACGCCAACTTCTCCGGCCTGCACGGCCAGAGCATCCCGGTCGGTAGCCAGGAGGCTCTGGACATCACCGCGGTGACGTTCGACACCACGCGGACCGTGTCGTACAAGATCGTGAAGAGGAAGCGGGTCAAGGTCGAGACGCCGACCGGCATCGTCGTCACGATCACGACGGCCGCGCCCCCGAGCACGACGCCGACGTCGTCGTACGGCCTGTCCGGCACGCACTCCGCGTGCGGCCTGCTGCGCATGCAGATCTACTACTCGCCGGACGGCCCGACGACCTACGGCGACCTGGCCGACTGCGGCAGCGACGGCAACGCGACGAACCCCGACCAGTTCTCGATCGACTTCAGCCCGAAGATCCAGGGCAACAACCTCGTCCTCGCGATCCCGTTCAAGTCGCTGCCGAAGCAGTTCAAGGTCGGCACGTTCCTCGACAAGATCACCGCGTACACCTCGACGGCGGAGTTCGTCGCCGCCGGCTACCAGCCGGCGGACGTCAACCCGGACGCGGGCATCGACACGGTCACCGCCGAGAAGGCGTGGAAGGTGTCGTAGCCCGAACTGACAGCAGCGAGAAGGGCCGCGGGGCTTACCCCGCGGCCCTTCTTCGCGCTCAGGCGCGGGACGCGGGGGAGAGGCCGAGCGAGCGGCCGGCGAGGCCGCGCGAACGGGCGCCGAGCTGGTCGGCGACGCGGCGCAGCTCCTTCGCGGCGGGGGCGTCGGGGTCGGACACGACGAGCGGCACGCCGTTGTCGCCGCCCTCGCGCAGCCGCACGTCGATCGGCACCTGGCCGAGCAACGGCACCGGCGCGCCGACCGTACGGGTCAGCGCCTCGGCGACCGACTGGCCGCCGCCGGAGCCGAACACGTCCACGTGGTCGCCGCAGTGCGGGCAGGCGAGTCCGGCCATGTTCTCGACGACGCCGGCGATCCGCTGCCGGGTCTGCACGGCGATCGACCCGGCGCGTTCGGCGACCTCGCGCGCGGCGAGCTGCGGCGTCGTGACGACCAGGATCTCCGCCGAGGGGACGAGCTGCGCGATCGAGATCGCGATGTCGCCGGTGCCCGGCGGCAGGTCGCAGAGCAGGACGTCGAGGTCGCCCCAGAACACGTCGGAGAGGAACTGCTGCAGCGCGCGGTGCAGCATCGGCCCGCGCCACACCACCGGCTGGTTCCCCTGCACGAACATGCCGATCGAGATGACCTTCACGCCGTGCGCGGTCGGCGGCATGATCATCGACTCGACCTGGGTCGGCTTGCCCTCGACGCCGAGCATGCGCGGGATCGAGAAGCCGTAGATGTCCGCGTCGACGACGCCGACCTTGAGGCCCTGGGCCGCCATCGCGGCGGCGAGGTTGGCGGTGACGCTCGACTTGCCGACGCCGCCCTTGCCGGATGCGACGGCGTAGACACGGGTCAGTGACCCGGGCTGCGCGAACGGGATCTCCCGCGCCGCCTGCCCGCCGCGCAGCTGCGTCTGCAACGCCGCCCGCTGCTCGTCGCTCATGACGCCGAGGTCCACGACCACACCGGTCACGCCGTCGAGCCGCGACACCGCTTCGGTCACGTCGCGGGTGATCTTGTCGCGCAACGGGCAGCCGCTCACGGTCAGCAGCACGCGCACGGTGACGACGCCGTCGGGGGCGACGTGGACCGACTCGACCATGTTGAGCTCGGTGATCGGGCGGTGGATCTCCGGGTCCTGGACGGTGGCCAGGGCGGCGGTGACCTGCTCGACGGTAGGCATGGCGGAAGGACGTCCGTTCAGTCGGGAACGTCCTCAGTGTACGGGCCGGGGAAGGGACTGCCCGACCGGCGTCGAACGCCACGGGGACCAGCACCACCTCCGGAGGGGACCCCCCAGATGCGTACCGTTCTCGTCGCCGCCCTCGCGGCCGCCGCCGTCGCCGCCCCCAGCGCGTTCGCCGCGCCCGCCGCGCCGCAGATCACCGATGCCACCGGCGACGCCAACGGCCTGAACGCTCAGGGCTTGGAGGACCTGCTCACGCCCGTGCCGGACGCCGGCACCGCGACCGCCCCGGCGTCGTACGCGCCCGCGGACATCGTCTCGACCCGCTTCGCGACGACGAAGGTCAAGAAGGGCAAGAAGCTCGTCGTGACCGGCTACACCGTGACGCTGACGCTCGGCGCGCCGCCGGCGAACGGCATCACCTACCGCGTCGGCGCCGCGACGCCGCTGTGCGCGTCCTTCTACCACGAGTACCGCGTCGACCCGACCGGTGGCGCGAAGACCAGCCTCCGCTGCGCCACCACCGCCACGGCGGCGACGTACGCGGTCCCGGCAGCGAAGATCGCCGGCTCCACCCTGACCTGGACGGTGCCGCTCGCGGCGCTCAAGGGCTACAAGGTCGGCGCGCTGTTCGACAGCCTCGAAGCGCAGACCCGCGGCTTCGTGTGGCTGGCCGGCCAGAGCGCCGACCTGCCGGCCCTCGGGCGCACGACGGGCCTCACCGTCCCGCAGCTCGACCACGCGACGACGGAGAACGTCTACAAGCTCGCGTAGCCGCACCCGGCGCCGGGCGCGGCGTGCGCGTCGCGAAGTGCCTCGAAACGGCGCGAAGGCCCGCCCCCCGTACGGGGCGGGCCTTCGCGCGTTCAAGGGGTTACTGCTCGGCGCGCTTCACGGCGGAGATGTCGAGGCTGAGCTTGACCTTCTCGCTGACGAGGAACCCGCCGGTCTCGAGCGCGACGTTCCACGTCAGGCCCCAGTCCTTGCGGTTCACGGTCGTCACGCCCTCGAAGCCCACCCGGGTCCCGCCCCACGGGTCCACCGACGTGCCGGCGAACGTGAGGGTCAGCTCGACCTCGCGGGTCACGTCCTTGATCGTCAGGTCGCCCCAGAGGACGTACTCGTCGTCGCGCTTGCCGCGCGCGGCGCGGGTGCTCTTGAACGCGATCTGCGGGTAGTTCTCGACGTCGAAGAAGTCGCCGCTGCGCAGGTGCCCGTCGCGCTGCTCGCTACGGCTGTCGAGGCTGGCGACGTCGATCCGTACCTCGGCGCGGGAGCTCTCCGGGTTGGTGCCGTCGAGGTGGAGGGTCCCCTCGAAGTCGCTGAAACGGCCGCGGACGGTCGTCACCATCGCGTGCTTGGTGGCGAACTCGAGGCTCGAGTGGCTCGCGTCGATGTCGTAGGTGCCGGTGAGCTGCTCGAGCCCGGGAAGCGTGGCGGTCGTGGTCATCGGTAAGTCTCCCTGGTCGGTTGATTGCAGGTACAACTGTTGTGAACGCAACGGACTCGACGTTTATTGCATGTGCAACTAGTCTTTTCTCATGACCTCGCCCGCCGTCGACTGGCTCACGCCGGTGGAGCTCGACGCGTGGCGGTCGTTCCTGCGCGCGCACGCGAAGGTGACCCGGGTGCTGGACGCGGAGCTGACCGCCGAGTGCGACCTGCCGCTCGGCTCGTACGAGGTCCTGCTGCACCTGAACGAGGCCCCCGAGCGGCGGCTGCGGATGACCGAGCTCGCCGACCGCGTGCTGCTCTCCCGCAGCGGGCTCACCCGCCTCGTGGACCGGCTGGAGAAGGAGGGGCTGATCCAGCGGCAGTCGTGCCCCAGCGACCTGCGCGGGACCAACGCGGTCCTGACCGACGCCGGCTACGACCGCCTCCGCGGCGCCGCGCCGATCCACCTGCGCGGCGTGCGCGAGCACATGGTCGACCTGCTCACGCCCGACGAGATCGCCGTCTTCGCGGCCGCGCTCGGGCGGATCGCGGGGGAGTGCCCGGGCTGACGCGTTACGCCGGCACCGAGCCGGCGACGAGCGCGCGGACCTGCGCCTCGAGCACCACTGGGTCGACCGGCTTCGCGACGTAGCCGTTCGCGCCGGCGTTGCGTGCCTCCATGAGCAGCAACGGGTCGTCGCTGCCGGTGAGCAGCAGCAGCGGCAGCAGCGCGGTACGGGTGTCCGCGCGCAGCAGCCGCGTCACCTCGATGCCGGACAGGTCCGGCAGCACGAGGTCGAGCAGCATCGCGTCGATGTGCTCGGTCGCCGCGATCCGCAACGCCTCCTCGGCGGTCCGCGCCTTGAGGACGTCGCACACGTCCACCAGCGCGACCTCGACGAAGTCGAGCACCGAGTCGTCGTCGTCCACGGCCAGCACGACCGGCCGGTGCTCGTCGTGCGCCCGCGGGGTCACCGTGATGCCGCCGCTGCGTGCGACCCGGCACCACGGGCAGACCCGCCACTCGGGATCGAGGTGACGCGTACAGCCGTCGCACGCCGACGACTCGACCGCCGCGGCGCACCACGGGCAGTACGACATGTCCTCCTCGACCGGCCGGCTGCACTCGTGGCAGCGCGGGCCGCTCGCGGCGTCCACCTGCGTGACGCGGAGGACCTCCTCCAGCGTCGTCTCGCCGCGCAGCGCCCGCGCGATGCCGTCGGTCCGCAACGACGCCACGCCGGCCGCGCGCGCCGCCGCGCGGATCGCCGCCTCGGTGGGCCGGGCGGTGAGCACCGCGCGCATGGCGGCGTCCACCGGGAGCACCTCGAAGATCGCGGCGCGGCCGTGGTAGCCGGTCTGCCCGCACTGGTCGCAGCCGCGGCCGCGGACGATCCCGGTGCCCGCGACGTCGTCGCGGGTCAGGCCGAGCAGCTGCAACGTGCGCGGGCTCGGCTGGTACGGCGCCGCGCAGCGCCGGCACGGCACGCGCACCAGCCGTTGCGCGACGACGAGCGTCAGCGACGACGCGATGAGGAACGGCTCCACGCCCATGTCGACGAGGCGCGTCATGGCCGCGGCGGCGTCGTTCGTGTGCAGCGTCGAGAACACCATGTGGCCGGTCAGCGACGCGCGCAGCGCCAGCTCCGCGGTCTCGGTGTCGCGGACCTCGCCGACGAGCACGACGTCCGGGTCCTGCCGCAGGATCGACCGCAGGCCGGCCGCGAACGACAGGCCCGCGCGGTCGTTCGTCTGCACCTGCGTGATCCCGGGGAGCTGGATCTCGACCGGGTCCTCGAGGGTGACGATGTTGCGGTCCGGCGTGCGCATCTGCGTCACGGCCGAGTACAGCGTCGAGGTCTTGCCCGAGCCGGTCGGGCCGGTGATGAGCACCAGGCCCTGCGGCGCGACGAGCGTCTCCAGGATCGACTCGAGCTGCTTGTCGGTGAACCCGATCCGCGACAGCGGCAGAATGCCCTCGTCGCGGGACAGCAGCCGGATGACGACCTTCTCGCCGTGCATCGACGGCAGCGTCGAGACGCGCACGTCGAGCGTCGTCCCGTCCACGGTGAACCGCGCACGGCCGTCCTGGGGGCGGCGGCGTTCGGCGATGTCGAGGCCGCTGAGGATCTTCACCCGGCTGGTGGTGGAGGGCGCGGCGTTCTTCGGCACCGTCATGACGTCCCTGAGCAGGCCGTCCACGCGGTAGCGGACGCGCAGCCCGTCCAGCTCGGGCTGGAGGTGGATGTCCGACGCCCGCGCCCGGACGGCGTCGGAGAGCATGACGTTGACCAGCCGGACGACCGGCGTGGAGTCGGCGTCATTCTCGTCGTCGGCGAGGTCGGCCTCGGCGGCGGTGTCGACGATCGACTCGAACATGCCGGCGACGTCGGAGGCGTCCTCCTCCAGGCTCCACGCCCGGTTGAGGAACTCCCTGATCGCGGTCTCCGTCGCGACGACGGGGACGATCGTGCGGGCGCCGGTGTAGAGCCGTACGTCGTCCAGCGCGACGACGTCGGTCGGGTCGGCCATCGCGAGCGTGAGCCGGCCGTCGTTGTGCTCGATGCCGAGCACGGCGTACCGCTCGGCGACCGCCTTCGGCAGCAGCCGCGCGGCGGTAGGGGCGATGGTGACGTGCGAGACGTCGACCATCTCCAGCCCCAGCGCGCGGGCCAGGCCGGCGGCGATGTCGCGCTCGGTGGCGAGGCCGCGGCTGACGACGATGGCGCCGAGCCGGCGCCGCGTCTCGCGCGGCTGCGTGCCCTGCTCGGCGAGGCAGTCCATGAGGTCGAGCTCGCTGATGACGCCGGTGGACACCAGCACCTCACCGAGCCGCCGGCGCGGCGCGCCCTGGCCGGGCACCCCCGCGCGGTGCCGCCCCAACGCGGTCATCGACTCCATGCTCACCTTCGTCCATCGTCGGGTTCCCGGGAGGGCTGAATAGTTCCTGCGGACCTCTCTGATTGGTACGAACGGGCCGTAACGGGACGATCCGGTGCAGCAACGCGCGCGTGCGGGCCAGCAGGGACCCCGGCACGCGGCGGCGAAGTGCCCCGGTGAACGCACGACGATCTCCGCCAGGAGCCCCAATGCCCCGTCGTCTCGTCACCGCCGCGCTGTGCGCGGCTGTCGTCGCGACCGCGCCGGTGCTCGCCTCGGCCGCCCCCGCCCCGCTCCCGCAGATCGTCGACGCGCGGGGCGACGCCGCCGCCGGGCAGCAGCCGTTGGACATCGTCTCCGTGCTGTTCAAGACGACCGGCGTCACGAAGGTCACGCGGGTCGGGAAGAGGCGGAAGGTCACGTACACGCCGACCAGGCTGCTCATCGTCCAGACGCTGGCCGCTCCGCCGTCGAGCACCACCGGCGTGCGGTACCGCGTGGAGGCGGTCATCGCCGGGTGCGGGAACCTCGACGTCTACTACGCCAACGGCGCCGGCGGACCGGTCGGCTACGTCGCGCTGGAGTGCCCGCGCCGGGACGACCCGACGAAGACGGGGACGGTGACCGAGCTGCTGCCGAAGGTGGCGGGCTCGACGCTGACCTGGGAGCTGGAGATCGCGCGGCTGCCGAAGGAGGTCAAGGTCGGCGCCAAGGTGTCCGGCTTCCGGGCGTTCAGCGACGTCGGCGACCCGGTGTTCGGGCTGCTGGGGACCGGCGATGGCGCGGAGAACGCCGGCCCTGCGTCAAGCGCCGGCAGCGGGGTCGCGGTGGCCGACGTGGCGGTCGGCGACGGGGAGTGGCGGCTCGGCTGAGCCGGCCCTTCGCGCGCGTCAATCCTCGTCGTCGGCGCGCTTGAGCTCGTCGAGCAGGTGCTGCAGCTCGGATCGCAGGTAGTCGCGGGTGGCGACGTCGCCGAGCGCGATGCGGACCGCCGCGACCTCGCGGGTGAGGTACTCGGTGTCCGCGATCGACCGCGCGTACTGCGCCCGGTCCTCCTCGAGGCTGATCCGGTCGCGGTCGGCCTGGCGGTTCTGCGCGAGCAGGATCAGCGGCGCGGCGTACGCCGCCTGCAGCGACAGCGCCAGCGTCAGCAGGATGAACGGGTAGGGGTCGAAGACCTCCTTGTCCGGATCGCAGTCAGGCCGGGGCTGCCGGGCCTCGCTCGCCGCCGTGATGGCGCGCGCGCACTCGGCGTTGTCGCGGTGGTGCTGCAGCCCCATCCAGCCGTTGTAGGCGATCCAGACGATGACGATGACCGTCTGGATGACGAGGAAGCGGGCGGTCCCGATGAACCGCGCGATGGTCTCGGAGAAGCGGCCGAACGCCTCCGGGTCGTAGTGCGGGCGCGGCAGCCCGCGGCGCAGGACCCGCGGCTGGTCGAGCCGCTGCCCCCTACGCTGCGCCACCCGGCACCTCCTCCTCGCGCCAGTTCTCGGGGAGGAGGTGGTCGAGGACGTCGTCCACGGTGACCGCGCCGAGCAGGTGGTGGCCCTCGTCCACGATCGGCACGGCGGTGAGGTTGTACGTCGCGAGGTACTGGGTGACCTGGCGTAGCGACGCGTCCGCCGTGAGCGGGTCGAGGTCGGTGTCGGCGACCGACGCGACCAGCGCGCTCGGCGGCTCGCGGAGCAGCCGCTGGATGTGGCAGATGCCGATGTACTTCCCGGTCGGCGTCTCGGTCGGCGGGCGGCAGACGTAGACCTGGCTGGCCAGCGCGGGGGACAGGTCGGGGTTGCGCACGTGGGCCAGCGCCTCGGCGACGGTGGCGTTCGGCATCAGGATGATCGGCTCGGTGGTCATCAGGCCGCCAGCGGTGTCCTCGCCGTAGTGGAGCAGGCGGCGTACCGGCTCGGCCTCGTCCGGCTCCATCAGCTCGAGCAGGCGGGCGGCGTCGGCGGCCGGCATCTCGTTGAGGACGTCGGCGGCGTCGTCGGGCGACATCGCCTCCAGCACGTCCGCGGCGCGCTCGTTGTCGAGGCGTTCGAGGATCTCGACCTGCTCGTCCTCGGGCAGCTCCTCGAGCACGTCCGCGAGCCGCTCGTCGTCGAGCGCGCTGGCGACCTCCATGCGGCGCTTGTCGGACAGGTTGTGCAGCTCGTTCGCGAGGTCGGCGGGGCGCATGTCCTCGTACATCGCGAGGAGGTTCTCGGCGCCCTGGTTGCTCTCGTTCGCGGTGAAGCCGGTGACCTCGTCCCAGCGCAGCTCGCGCTGGTGGCCGCGCCTGCGCATGCCGCCGCTGCGCACGGCGACGCGGGTGAGCTGCCAGTCGCCGGTGCGGGTGCGTTCCATCGCGCAGTCGTAGACGACGACCTGCTCGTCGCCGGCGACGATCCGCACCTTGCGGTCGAGCAGCTCGGCGACGACGAGCGTCTCCTCCTGGCGGCGTTCGAACCGCCGCAGGCTGACGGTGCCGCTGGACAGCACGACCTGCGTCGCGTCGAACGAGCGCACCCGCAGGATTGGCACGAAGATGCGGCGGCGCTGCACGTCCACGACCAGGCCGAGCACGCGTGGCGGCTGGCCCGCGAGACGTAGCGTCGCCACGACGTCGCGGACCCGGCCGACCTGGTCGCCGTTCGGGTCGAACACGACGAGACCCGCCAGGCGCGCGCAGAAGACGCGGGTCGTGGTCGTGGTCATGCCGCGAGGCTACCGCCGCGACCGCCTGCGACCGGCGACCGGCGACGCGTTTCCGGAACCGGCGCCGCCACGGCTGGACCGGCGCACATACTCGACGGATGAACCCGTACGGCCGGATCGCGATGGCCTGCACGCTGCTGACCGTCGTCCCTGCCCCGGCGGCGTCGGCCGCCGCGCCGTCGGTTGCCGGGCAGTTCGCCGACTTCGACGGCGACGGCTACGGCGACCTCGCGGTCGGTGCCACCCATGAGTCCATCGGCAGGCTCAGCTACGCCGGCGCGGTGACTGTCCTCTACGGCACGGCGTCCGGCCTCACCGCCGCGCGCGCCCAGCAGTGGAGCCAGGCGACCCCCGGCATCGCCGACGACCCGGAGACCGGCGACATGTTCGGCTCCGCGCTCGCGGCCGGCGACTTCGACGGCGACGGCTTCTCCGACCTCGCGATCGGGGCCGCCCGCGAGTCGGTCCCCGGCACCGGCGCCGTCGGCATGGTGCACGTGCTCTACGGCTCGCCGTCCGGTCTCACCACTGTCCGCGCCGAGGCGTGGTCCGCGGACGCGCTCCGCGGCGCTCCGGCGCCGATGTACCAGCACTTCGGCTGGGCACTGGCCGCCGGCGACGTCGATGCCGACGGGCACGACGACCTCGCGGTCGGCGGCCATCGCGACGTGGTCGCGATCCTCAAGGGCACCGCGGGCGGCCTCGTGCCGGCGCAGCGGATCGCGGACCCGAAGCGCACCGCGTTGTCGTTCTACGGCGCGACGCTGGAGATGGGTGATTTCGACGGCGACGGTGACGACGACCTCGCGATCGGCGCGTTCAACGAGTCGGTGATCGAGGGCAGTGGCACCGCGCGCACGGTCGAGGGCGCCGGGCAGCTCTGGGTGCTGTCCGGCGGCGCGCTCGGCCTGGCCGACCCGGTGTCGTTCGACCAGGACTCGCCGGGCGTCAACGGCCTGCCAGAGAAGGGCGACGAGTTCGCGTTCGCGCTCGCGGCCGGCGACTTCGACGGGGACGGCGACGAGGACCTCGCAGTGGGGTCGCCGTCCGACAGCACCGTCGGTTCTGCCGATGCGGGCGTCGTCCACGTGTTCCCAGGGACGCCGTCCGGTCTCACCGGCGCCGGCAGCCGGCTCTGGCACCAGGCGATCAGCGGCGTGCCGGGCAGTCCCGACGTCGTGCGCCCGCAGGTCGACCTGTTCGGGAAGGCGCTCGCCGCGCGTGACGTCGACGGCGACGGCCTGGCCGACCTCGCCGTCGGCGCGCCGTACGACGAGGTCGGCGACGTCCGCGACGCGGGCACGGTCACGCTGTTCCGCGGGTCGCCCACCGGGCTGACGACCGCGCGGATCGCGCTGTGGCATCAGGACGTCGCGGGCGTCGGCGGCACGGCCGAGTACGGCGACAGGTTCGGCGCCGCCGTCGCGACCGCGGACGTCAACGGCGACGGCCGTGCGGACCTCGCGATCGGTGCGCCGGAGGAGGACGTGGGCAGGGCGCAAGCCAGCGGCGTCCTTCACGTGCTCCGCAGCGGACCCGCCGGGCTCGCCGCGGCACAGTCCCAGCTCTGGGACCAGGACACGCCGGGGGTCCCCGGCGGCCAGGAGACCCTGGACAACTTCGGTCGTACGCTCGCCGGGTGACTGACCTCGCGTACCACGTCGTAGATGTCTTCACGGACCGCCCGTTCGCGGGCAACGCGCTGGCCGTCGTGCTGGGCGCCGACGACCTCTCGACCGAGCAGCTGAGCGCGCTCGCCAAGGAGTTCAACCTGTCGGAGACGGCGTTCCCGATGGCGGCCACCGACGGCGCCGACTACCGGCTGCGCATCTTCACGCCCGGGCCGGAGCTGCCGTTCGCCGGGCACCCGTCTGTGGGCGCGGCGTGGGTGATGGCGTCGCTCGGCCGGGTGTCGCCCGGACGGGTGGTGATGAGCTGCGGTGCCGGGCTGCTGCCGTTGACGATCGGGGCCGGCCGGGTCGAGCTGACCGCCGGAACGCCGTCGGCGGGCGAGCCGCTGGACCCGGCGCCGTTGCTGGCGGCGGTGGGGCTCGGTCCGGGCGACGCGGGCGCGGCGCCGCCGCGGATCTGCTCGACCGGGCTGCGGCAGGCGTTCGTCGAGGTGGCGTCGTCGGACGTCGTCCGCCGCGCGCGGCAGGCCGGCGACGTGCCGGGCGTGGAGACGGTGTCGGTGTTCGCGTGGGACGCCGGGACGCGCACGGCCCACACGCGGGTGTTCGCGGGCTCCGTCGGCGTGCCCGAGGACCCGGCGACCGGCTCGGCCGCGACGGCGTTCGGGGCGTGGCTGGCCGCAAGCGGCTACGTGCCCGCGGACGGCGAGACGCCGTACGTCGTCACGCAGGGCGCCGAGATCGGGCGGCCGTCGCGAATGGAGTGCACGGTGGTGACGCGGGGCGGCGCGGCCGTCGAGTGCCGGGTCGCGGGGAGCGTCGTACCGGTCGCCACCGGCACGATCCGGGTGCCTTAGGGACAGCGCCGGCGCCGCCGGCTTCCCGTGCGCGGCGGCCCCTTCGCGTGCTCGGCCGCACTGGAAGTTCGCGCGGAGAGGCGCGCGCGTCGGGCTACGGGCGGAACGGCGCCGGGGGGAGCTGGTCGACCTTGCGCCGGGACCGCCCGTGCAGCGTGATCGGCACCCGCGTCACGGTCGCGGCCGGCGACGGGGCGGGCGCCTCGGCGCGGTTGCTCCAGTTGAAGTTCGTCGGGTCCTCGATCAGCTCGCCGGTCGGCACCAGCCGGGCGACCTTGCACTCGCGCGCCCAACGGTCGGTGGCGCCGTCGCCGTCGCGGTTGTTCAGCCGCTTGCCGACCAGCAGGGGGACGACCTCGTTCCACGCCGGCGACCCCGGGGGCACCAGCTCCACCGCGGCCCGCCACGCGACGAGCAGCCCCCACTTGTCCTTCGACCGCACGATGACGATCGCCGTATCGGCCTCGTCGAAGCCGGGCACCGCCTGCTCGGAGCCGTCGAAGACGAAGTAGACGGCGCCCTTGTGCCAGACGTACCAGACCGGCCGGTTGCTCTGGCCCTCCAGCCCCGGGTACGCCAGCCAGAGCACCTCGGACTTCTTCGCGGACTCCTCGATGATCGGCTCGACCGCGACCGGCGCGCCGCCCACCGCGCCCGGGCCGGGCTCGACGAACACCGGCACGCCGGGCACCGGGTCGCCGTCGATGGTGAAGACCAGCTCGTACTCGCCCATGGCCAGCTCGACCCGGTCGACGCGGTCCTCGACGTCGTTCGTGTAGTACTCGCCGGCCAGCTCGACGATGCGCGGCTCGGACTTGTACATCGTGAGCCGGTCGGAGGTACGGACGATGCGGAAGTCCTCGACGTACGCGCCCTGCGGGCCGGACCATCCGCGCCGCACGACGAACGGCTGCGTCTGCTTGCCGCGGGTGCCGAACGCGTGCACGACGGGGTCGCCGGAGCCCTGCTTGTGCAGCTGCTCGTCGATCGCGATGGCGTAACGCAGTCGGGCTCGGGGCACGAGCCGAAACTATAGTGCCGAGAGTGGCAGCCGACCGAACCGCGAGCGACCGCGTCGGCGCTCTCGACCGGCCGCCGCGCTCGGACGTCGCGCTGATCATCCTCGGCGTCACAGCCGTCTCCACCTCCGCGCCGCTGATCCGCGCCGCCGCGGCGCCTGCGTTCGCGATCGCGTTCTGGCGCAACGCCATGGCGTCCGGCCTGCTGGTGCCGTTCACGCTGGTCCGCGCCCGCGCCGAGGTGCGCGACCTGACCCGCCGCGAGCACAAGCTGATGCTGCTGTCAGGGGTGCTGCTCGCGGCGCACTTCGCGACGTGGATCCCGTCGCTGTCGTTCACGTCGGTGGCGTCCTCGACCGCGCTGGTGGCGACGCAGCCGGTGTGGGCGGCGTTGATCGCCCGCTACCACGGCGACCGCATCCCGGGGCTCGGCTGGGCCGGCATCTGGCTGTCGGTCGTCGGCGCCGCGATCCTCACCGGGATCGACCTGCACTTCGACGCGCGCGCGCTGACCGGCGACGTGCTGGCGCTGGTAGGCGGCTTCTTCGCGGCGGCGTACGTCACCGTCGGCGCCGAGGTCCGCCGCAGCGTCACGACCACCGTCTACACGACGTTCTGCTACGCCACCACGTCCGTCCTGCTCCTCGTGCTGATCCTCGTCACGCGGACGGAGTGGACCGGCTTCGGCGCCGAGTCGTGGCTGGCGATCGTCGGCCTCACGATCGGCGCGCAGCTGCTCGGGCACAGCGTGTTCAACCGGGTGCTGAAGACGACGAGCGCGACGGTGGTGTCCATCGCGATCCTGTTCGAGATCGTGGGCGCGACGCTGCTGGCGGCGATCTACCTGAACGAACGGCCGCGGGCGGTCGCGCTGCCCGCGGCGCTGGTCATCATGACCGGCGTGGTGCTCACCATCAGGGCCGGCGACAAGCAGCCGCCGGTGGCCGGCGTCCCGGTCATGGAGTGACTCGGTAGCATCCGCGCCAGCGCCCCAGGCAGACCCGCCGGGGCAGCGGTACCCCGAGGAGCCCGCATGTCGAACCTCCGCCCGCGCCGTTCCTGCCTCGCCGTCCCGGGTTCGTCGACGAAGATGCTCGGCAAGGCGCAGGGGCTGCCCGCCGACCAGGTGTTCCTCGACCTCGAGGACTCGGTCGCGCCGCTCGCCAAGGAGGAGGCGCGCGCCAACGTCGTCGCCGCGCTCAACGAGGGCGACTGGGCGGGCAAGACGCGCGTCGTTCGCGTCAACGACCTCACGACGAAGTGGACGTACCGCGACGTCATCACCGTCGTCGAGGGCGCGGGGCAGAACCTCGACTGCGTGATGCTGCCGAAGGTGCAGACGGCTGAGCAGGTCGTGTGGCTCGACCTGCTGCTCACCCAGATCGAGCAGGTGATGGGCTTCGACAACCGCATCGGGATCGAGGCGCAGATCGAGAACGCCAAGGGCCTGGTCAACGTCGACGCCATCGCGGGTGCCAGCGACCGGGTCGAGACGATCATCTTCGGGCCGGCCGACTTCATGGCCAGCATCAACATGAAGTCGCTCGTCGTGGGCGCCCCGCACCCCGACTACGACGGTGACCCGTACCACTACATCCTCATGCGGATCCTCATGGCCGCGCGCACGCACGACCGGCAGGCCATCGACGGGCCGTACCTGCAGATCAAGGACGTCGAAGGGTTCACGGCCGTCGCGAAGCGCAGCGCCGCGCTCGGGTTCGACGGCAAGTGGGTGCTGCACCCGGGCCAGCTCGACGCGGCGAACGAGGTCTACTCGCCGAGCCAGGAGCAGTACGACCACGCCGAGCTGATCCTCGACGCGTACGACTGGTTCACCTCCGAGGCGGGCGGCAAGCGCGGTGCCGTGATGCTCGGCGACGAGATGATCGACGAGGCCTCGCGGAAGATGGCGCTGGTCATCGCGGGCAAGGGCCGCGCCGCCGGGATGGCGCGCACCAGCAAGTTCGAGCCGCCGGCGGAGTAGCCGCAGACACGACGAAGCCCCGGCGCGAGCGTTCCGCGCCGGGGCTTCGTGCTGTTCGATGCGTCAGAGGTGCGTCACGCAGGACGGCGCGCCGAGCGTGTACTTCTTGGCCGTCGCCTCGTCCGCAAGCAGCGTGCCGCCGCCGAGAGGGACGCGGACCGGACCGACCTCCTGCGACGGCACGGCGCGCTGGCCGGCGAGGGTGCGCGTCTCGACGACGAGCGACGTGACCGGGTTGCCGTTCTTGAGCGACGCCTTCTGCGGGAACGCGGCGATGTTGGCGCTGATCTTGATCTCGTTGCCGGTGATCTTCCCGACGGCGGTGCCGACCGTGTACGACGTATTGACCTTCGTGGTCGGGTCCTCGCCCTGGTAGCCGAAGCTGTACACGGTGCCGGTCGGGGCGAGCGTCGCGGACAGCGTCAGCGGGGTGGTGTTGCCCTTGACCGTGAAGATCGCGAAGTAGAGCTGGCCGAGCGGCGAGCGCGGGTTCTGCGCCTGCAGCGCCTTGACCTTGATGACGCCGGTGATCTTCTTGCCGTTGCTGGCGAAGTCGCCGCCGACGATGTCGAGCGAGTCGTCACTGGGGATGTTGCTGTCCAGCGACGCGTCGCCGGCGTCGTCGAACACGACGTTGCACGACTTCGGCACCGGTCGCGGCTTCTTCTTGGCGGCCGAGGCCGGGACGGCGGCGACCGCCGTGATCGTGGCGGCGGCCGCGAGGCCGGCGATGAGACGCATGGAAGTTCCTCCAGAAACGTGGTGGCGCTTACCGCGGGGGGTTCGACGCCGTACCGGAGGCTCCTGCCGTACCGCGTGGGTAGGTTCGCGTACGTGCCAGTGCCACCCGACGCCGTTGCCGAGGTCGTCGACGTGCTGGCGCGGCGTGGCGCGCTCCCGGTGTTCCGGGCGCTGGGAAACGGCAGCCTCGGCGAGCGGGCGTTGGAGGCGCGGCTGAGGTCGTACGCGCCCAGCGTCGTCGCGCAGCGCATCGCGGACCTGCGCCGGATCGGCGCGGTGGAGGTGGTCCCGGAGAACGGCGACCTGCGGCTGTCGCCGCGCGGCCGCCGCCTCCAGGGTGTGCTGGACCAGCTCGGGCGCTGGGCGGACGGCTGACCGCCGTCAGCAGGCCAGCTCGCCGCCGCAGATGACCGTGACGAGCTCCCCGCTGCCCGGCGTGACGCCCGGGAGCGGCACGCTGACCGGCCTGCACGGCCCGACCCCGAGGTAGATGCAGTCGTCGTAGCTGCTGCCTTCCGGGTCGACCTGGGGCAGCGCCCCGGGGTTGACGCAGGCGCGGACGGTCTGGGCCGTGCCGACGCACGCGGCGTTCGCGGCTGGGGTGGCGGTGGTCACGGCCGCGGCGGCGAGGGCCGCGGCGGCGAGCAGGCGGGTACGCATGAGGGCTCCGTAGGGGTGAGGGGTGGACCGGCGCGCAGCGTCGCACCGGGCGGCGCGGCGCGTCAACGAGCGTCAGGCCCGCAGGTCGTTGACCAGCACGGTGAGCGCGGCGCCGAGGACGAAGCCGAGCACGCCGGCCAGCGCGGTGGGAACGCCGAGCCGGTCGCCCCTCGGTGCGCGGTGACGCCGAGCGCGACGGCGGCGCCGCCGAACACCACCGGGATGACGAGCACGGCCAGCACCGCGCTGAGGAAGCCGAGCACCGTGCAGGCGCGCGGGTCGTCGAACACGCCCGGGCGCGCCGGGGCGGTGACGGTCGGGTTGAGGTGCAGGTGTCGCACGGTCGCCTCCCCAGCCGGCCTCGATGATCGCGAAGTACCCGCACTCGGGCTGCGATACTCGGCACAGCCGGCAGCGCGGTCGCGCGCGCCGGACCGCCGTATCGAAGGGACGCCTACGCCGCCATGGGCCGACTCGCGCAGACCGACGGGCTCACCGACATCCAGCAGGAGATCCTCAGCACCGTCCGGTCGTTCGTGGACAAGGAGATCCTCCCGGTCGCCACCGCGCTGGAGCACGAGGACGAGTTCCCCGAGGCGATCGTCGAGGGCATGAAGGAGATGGGGCTGTTCGGCCTCATGATCCCGGACGAGTACGGCGGTCTCGGCGAGTCGTTGCTGACCTACGCGCTCGTGGTCGAGGAGCTCTCCCGCGGCTGGATGAGCATCAGCGGGATCATCAACACGCACTTCATCGTGGCGTACCTGCTCAAGCAGCACGGCACCGAGGAGCAGAAGCAGCGGCTGCTGCCGAAGATGGCGGCGGGCGAGATCCGCGGCGCGTTCTCGATGTCCGAGCCGGGCTGCGGCTCCGACGTCTCCGCCATCAAGACCAAGGCGGTCCTCGACGGCGACGAGTACGTCGTCAACGGCCAGAAGATGTGGCTGACGAACGGCGCCCGGGCGGGCCTCGTCGCGACGCTCGTCAAGACCGACGAGGGCGCGGAGTCGGTCTACAAGAACATGACGACGATCCTCGTCGAGAAGGAGCCCGGCTTCGGCGAGACGGCGAAGGGCGTCACGATCCCGCCCAAGATCGAGAAGATGGGCTACAAGGGCGTCGAGACGACGGAGCTGATCTTCACCGACCACCGCGTTCCCACGTCGGCGGTGCTCGGCGGGGACGAGGGCCGGGGCCGCGGGTTCTACCAGATGATGGACGGCGTCGAGGTCGGCCGTGTGAACGTCGCCGCGCGCGGCTGCGGCGTCGCGCTGCGGGCGTTCGAGCTGGGCGTGGCCTACGCGCAGCAGCGCGAGACGTTCGGGAAGCCGATCGCGCAGCACCAGGCGGTGATGTTCAAGCTCGCCGAGATGGCGACCAAGGTCGAGGCCGCCCACTCGATGATGGTCATGGCGGCCCGCAAGAAGGACGCCGGGCAGCGCAACGACCTCGAGGCCGGGATGGCGAAGTACCTCGCGTCCGAGTACTGCGCCGAGGTCGTGCAGGACTCGTTCCGCATCCATGGTGGCTACGGCTACTCGAAGGAGTACGAGATCGAGCGCCTGTACCGCGAGGCGCCGATGCTGTTGATCGGCGAGGGCACCTCCGAGATCCAGCGCATGATCATCGGCCGGCGGCTGCTGGAGGAGTACGCGCTCAAGGGCTGACCGCGCGTACGGCGCCTGTCGGCGGGTACCGCAGCTTCCAGGACCCAACCTGCGGAGGCATGCGTGGACATCACCGACATCGCGAAGCTCTACACGGCGCACGGGCCGTTCGTCTCGCTCTACCTGAACACCCCGGTCGCGATCGAGAACGCCGCCCAGCGGCTGGAGACGACGTGGCGCAGCACCCGCAAGGAGCTGCTCGACGCCGGTGTCGACGAGCTGACGGTGGACGCGCTCGAACCGGCCGTGTTCGACAACCCCACCGGCGGCAACGCGCTGGTGGCGGTCGCAAGCCACGGCCAGCTGCTCTACTCGCGCCGGCTGTCCGAGGAGCTGGGCCGGGAGGCGGCCATCTTCGCGAAACTGCCGTACGTCACGCCGCTGCTGTCGTGGCAGCAGACGCGGGTGCCGTACGTCGTCGTGCTCGCCGACCGCACGGGTGCGGAGATCCTCGCCTACGTGGACGACGGCGAGCCGGTCGTGAGCGAGGAGGTCGAGGGCTCGCACGACGAGATCCGCCGGGTGCAGCCGGGCGGCTGGTCGCAGCGCCGGTACCAGCAGCGCGCGATCGACTCGTGGGAGGGCAACGCCGCCGAGGTCGTGGAGGAGATCGACCGCATCGCGCGCTCCATCGACGCGAAGGCGATCCTGGTCGGCGGCGACGTGCACGCCGTCCGCCTGATCCAGGAGCACCTGCCCGAGTCGGCCAAGGGGATCGTGCAGCTGCTCGAGCAGGGCGGCGGCCGCGCGACCGACGGCGGATCGGCGTTCACCGCGGCCGAGATCACGGACCGGATGGGCGAGATCACCCTCGCCCAGCTACAGACCGTCCTCGACGAGTTCCAGGAGGAACGCGGCCAGGGCGACCGCGCGACCGACGGCGTCGACGCCACCGTCCAGGCGATCCGCAAGGCGCAGGTCGGCACGCTGCTCGTCCACGACGACCCGGACGACGACCGGACGCTGTTCTTCGCCGACGACCCGTCCCTCGTCGCGATGTCGCGCAACGACCTCGACGGCGTTGCCGAGCACGTCGAGGAGGGGCGCCTGGCCGACGTGCTGGTGCGCGCCGCGGTCGGCACCGGCGCCGACGTCGTCGTCGTGCCCGCCATCGGCACCGCGATCCCGAACGAGGGCGTGGGCGCGATCCTGCGCTACGCCGACAGCACCCCGACCACCGCCTGACCGGCCGGGTGACGCAGGTCGCGGTCCGTCCCTAGAGGCGGGCCGCGACCAGCCGCGCGGCCTCGGTGCCGATCCGCACGTACTCCTCCTGGGTCGCCACGCGGATCTGCGACCACTGCTTGTCCAGGTCCCTCGCCGACGTCGCCTGCACCTGGAACGACGTCTCTCCGGCGAGCACGTGGACCGTGCTCGCGTAGAAGAACGCACGGTCGCCGAGGCCGGAGAGCTCGCGGTACCCCTCGCCGGTGCGCGCGTCGGCCTGGTCGTCCGCGAACACGTCGGCGTCGACGTCCACGGTCACCGAGAGGAACGGGGTGTCGTCCGTCCGCGGCTCCGGCTCGTACGTGCACTGCGCGTCGTCCGGCGCCGACGCGACGACCGTCTCGACCCGCAGGATCGCGGCCGCCTCGTCGGTGGTGAGCAGCTTGCAGGTCTTGCCCGTGGGCAGCGTGCCGGTGGCGCTCGCGGTCCCTGGCGACGCCGGCGCGGTGGTCGCGGGCGGGGCTGGTGCCGTGGTGTCGCCCGCCGCCGGCGGCCCGTCGGGCGCGCACGCCGTCACGACGGCGGCCGCGAGCGCCGCGAGGACGGCGAGCCCGGCGGTGCGAGTACGCATGTGCCGCAACTTATCCCCGGCGCGCGCGGCGTACCGTCTCGCGCATGCGCCGTTCCGACCGAGGCTGCCGGTGAGCGACGGGCTGCTCGGCGACGTCGAGGACCACGTCGTCCGCGCGCTCGGCCCCGCGTCCGGGCGCGCGGGCGTGACGTTCCTGGGCACCGAACGCGTCGAGGTGCTGCGGTTCGGCCCCGACGGCGACGGCGCGGTCCGCTACGTCACCCTCGGCATGTCGCGCGCGCCGCTGCCGGACCCGGCGTCGGAGGTCGTGGCGACCGAGGGGCCGCGCGCGGAGCTGGTGCTGACGTTGCGCGGCGCCCGCGACGACGTGCTCCGCGCGCTCGCCGTCGCGGCCAGCAGCCCGTTCGTCGAGAATGCCACCGTCGCGGCCGGCGCGTCGCTCGACCTCGGCGCGCCGTTGTGGCCGGGCGCGCGGTTCACCGCGGTGCTGATCGGCGAGCCGGGCGACGTGGTCCGCGACCTCGGCGACGTGCGGTTCTACCCGCTGGTGCCGATGACGCCGAACGAGGCGGCGTTCAAGCGCGTGCACGGCGCGGCGGCGCTGGAGGAGCGCTGGCTCTCGTACGGCGCCGACCCGCGCGACCCGGACCGCGCCGAGGTGCCACTCACCTGACGAGCGCGGTTCGGACGAGCTCGGCGACGGCCTCCGGGTCGGGAACGTCGAGCACCAGGCGGTCGTACCTCGCGCCCGGCGCGCACCGCACGACGAGCACGCGTTCCGGCCACCGGGTGACCCAGAACTCCGACCAGCGCCACCCGGCGTACGAGCCGGACTTGAGGACCTTCGGGACGTACGAGCCGGCCATCCGCAGGCCCTTGCGGTGCACGGCCGGCCGCGGCTCGACGGCCGCGCCGGTGACCTGCGTGAGTGGAACGCGGACCGTGCGCCGCAGCGCCCAGACGGCGTCCCACCCGGTGATGCGGACGACGAGGTCCGGCGGCTCGACGCTGACGGCGACCGGCATGGCAGGCATCCTTCCGGATTGGCGCGGGCGGGACCCGCGCGGTCAGGATGCGCGGTGTCACCGGGCGTTCGAGAGGGGCGGTCGCATGCAGTTCGGGAGGTACTACGAGGAGTTCGAGGTCGGCGCGGTCTACAAGCACTGGCCGGGCAAGACGGTGACGGAGTACGACGACCACCTGTTCTGCCTGCTGACGATGAACCACCACCCGCTGCACCTGGACGCGAACTACGCCGAGCAGACGACGCAGTTCAAGCGCAACGTCGTCGTCGGCAACTACATCTACTCGCTGCTGCTCGGCATGTCGGTGCCCGACGTGTCCGGAAAGGCGATCGCGAACCTCGAGGTCGAGTCGCTCAAGCACGTCGCGCCCACGTTCCACGGCGACACCATCTACGGCGAGACCACGGTCCTCGGCAAGACCGAGTCGAAGTCGAAGGAGGACCGCGGCGTCGTGCACGTCGAGACCCGCGGCTACAACCAGGACGGCACGCTGGTCTGCGTCTTCCGCCGCAAGGTGATGGTGCCGAAGCAGTCGCACACGACGGGCGGCGAGCAGCCCGGCCGGCCGGAGCCGCAGGGCTGAGCCATCGAGGCGCCGCGCCTCTGAGCGCACCACAATGGGTTGTACCCCGGGTATCGGGCCACGGCCTCGGCGGCAGGTTTGCGATCGCAACGTCACAGGTCGCTCCCGGCGCGTGGTGCGGCACCGGGTGGCGGGAGTGTTCCCCGCCTTGGACGGGCTAGTGCGGCGATTTCAATGGCGCCTAACGGGACGTCCGGGCCGGCGGCCGGGCCCAGGTCGCGTTGACACTGGAGCGCCGAACCGGGACGATTCGCGCCTCCTACGACAAGGGGCAATATGCGATCACGAATTTCTCTCGGTGTGACGGTGATGCTCCTGCTCGCCGCAGCGCCCGCAGTGGCCCGCCCCGCCCCTCTCGACCGCGCGAGCGTCCTCGCACGGGTGAAGCAGGTATGGGCGGCGGGGACATGGGATGAGCAGCGCGCAGCCTTCGACCGACTGCGTGAGCCGGAACGTTCCGCCGTCTGGGCGATGATGACGAACCTTCGGCCGGGCCCGGTGCAGGTGCTCTCGTCGACGACTCCCCCCGAGCCGACCGACTACGCGCCGGCGCCGAAGCCGCGGCCACGGGCGAGGCCCGGCACGGACCCGGCGCGGCCACCGGTCGTCACCCCGCCAGCCAAGGTGTGCAGTTCGGAGACCGCTTTGCGGGGTTACTACCTTCTCGATGATCCGGAAACCAAGGCCTTCGCTTATGCGGCCACGTTGAACTGGTGCTTCATCAGCCCGTCGGTGACCGGCCCCCTGACCGAGTACTCCAGTTTTTCGTTCGCGTATGAATGCTGCCTGTTCCCCTGGACCACTGATCCCGCGAAGTACATCGACCGGCTAGTCGGACAACCCGCGGCCAACACGCAGAAGATCCTCGACCACCACACGGGGTGGTTCGAAGCCGAAGCGGATGCCGGGCCGGTGAGCGCGGGACTGACGAACACGCCGAACATCGACTCTTCGGTGCTCGGCGACGGCAGTTACGTGTGCGGAGCATGATCACCAGGAGGGCCCTCGCGGCCGCGGTCCCGCTGATCGTCCTCGCGTCGGCGACGCCCATGGCGCAGGCGAAGCAATCGGTCTTGTACGACGTCGAGATTCCGTTCCCGGTGGTTGATCCGACGACCGGGTGCGCGACGACTGGCTGGATGCGGGCGAAGCCGGAAGTTGTCCCCGGCAACGTTGTGACGGAACGCATCTCCGCCACCGTCACGTCGCCGGTCTGCCCCTCCGTCAGCTGGCACGTCACGATCGCCATCATCGACAACTCGCCGGGGTTCCCGGTCGTGCAGACGGGCGGGGCCGGAACGGGTTCCGCCACTGCTTCACAGGGCGTCAGGTACGCGACCGACGGTACGCCGATTCCTACGGTCACCCGTGGCGCGTCGCGGGTGGCGATGCACGTCTCCTGGCGCGGGTCGAATGGTGTGAGGGGCTGCGTCGTCAACTACTGGGTAGTCGCGTCCTACGCCGATGCGTACGAGGCCGCGGTTAGCGCCTGCGACGACCGGGTCCAATTCCAGTAGAAGGCATCGAGCACGCCGGGTAGCGCACGGGGCGAGTCGTGTCCGTGCGCTACCCGTGCCTCGCCCACGCGGTCGAGCGGGGAGACTAGTGGGGTGACCGGGCTACTCGGTCCGGTCTCGCCGCGACATCGGCTCGCTCTGTTCGTCGCCCGTGCCTTCGGGTGGATACGCCCTCACTTTGCTCCGCCCGGCCGGCGTCGCAGGCCTAACGCACGCCCATCCGGGCCAGCTCGTCGAGCAGGCCCGGCGACAACGGCAGCGTCGCCAGCTCGACGACGGTGCACCACCGCGCGTCCAGCGCGTCGTCGCCCGCGCGCAGCGTGCCGCCGGTGACCGTCGCCGCGAAGTCCGCGACGACGTACGGCCCGAGGTCGACCGTCTGTAGCAGCTCGCCGACCTCGACGTCGAGGCCGGTCTCCTCGCGTACCTCCCGCGCCGCCGCGGCCCGCGCGGTCTCGCCCGGCTCGATGCGGCCGCCCGGGATCGACCACAGGCCGCGGCTCGGCTCGTTGGCGCGCTGGACGAGCAGCACGCGGCCCGCCGGGTCGCGGATCACGGCTCCGGCGCAGTTCACCCGTTCGTCGCGTTTCTCGGCCGAATCCAACGGGAATCCCTGTCACGTCAACGTACGCCGGCAACGGGCCGGCCCGAAGAGGAGGCCATTGTGGTCCGCCGAGTGATCGAAGAGGACGTCGCCGCGCCGAGTACGACCGTCGTCGAGGACGACGGGTCCTGGATCGGCCGGACCATCGTCACGCTGGTCGTCCTTGCGCTGCTGGTCGCGGGTGCCATCTGGCTCGTGCGCGCGGTGTCGGACAGCGACACGGGCGTCGGTGACGGCCGCGACACCACGAACAACGAGGTGAACATCGGTGACAACGAGGGTGGCGACACCGGTAGCGACACCGGTACGGACACCAACACCGACACGAACACCGACACCAGCACGTCGGCCCCGTAAGGCCGCGCGATGACCCTGCTGCTGATCCTCATCCTGCTGCTCGTCGTGCTCGCGGTCGTCGCCGGCCTCGGCGGCCCGCGGATGTACACGACCCGGCGCCGGACCGTGATCGTCGAGGACGACCCCGTGGTCGTCGAGCGGCGCCGGTACGTCGACGAGGATCACATCTGACGTCGCGACACCGAAGGCCCCGCCCGGTTCTCCGGGCGGGGTCTTCGTCGTGCCGGACCCGCCCGGCGTGGCGCCTCCCGCCGGGTCACCGCTAACTAGACTGCCCGCCCGGGGGGTTGACGCGCACCGGGTGACGCGCGGAACGTTGGAGCCGCCATGAGCATCCCCGCCACCTGCCCCCGCTGTGCCGGCCCGCTCCGCCCGCCCGGCTTCTGGTCGAGCGCCTGGCAGTGCGAACGGCACGGCGACGTCCACCCGTTCCACGTCGCGCCGGTGCCGACCCTGGCCGCGATGGAGCTGCTCGTCGCCGACTCGCGCGTGCCTGTGTGGGTGCCGCGGCCGCTGCCGCTCGACTGGACGGTGACCGGCATCGGCCGGGCCGGCGACGACCGCACCGGCGCCGTCGCGACCGTCGTCGCGGTGTCCGGGCCGGCCCCGCGCGGCGGCGGCCTCGCCGAGCTGATCCTCGTCGCGGAGGAGCCGGGGATCGGGCTGGGGGCGCGGTTCGCCGGCCTGGCCGGCACCGACCCGGGCACCGCGCCCGACTCCGCGCCGGACTACAAGGTCGACGCGGCGGGGCACCCGACGGCGTTGTGGCGCACCGCGACCGGCGACGACCGGCGCGCGCTGGTCGGCGAGTCGAAGGCCTGCTGGCTGTGGTGCGTGGTCTTCCCCGAAGCCGCCGAGGACGTCGTGGAAGCGATCGCGCTGCACGACCTGCGCGACGGCGGCCACCCCGAGCTGGAGCTGGTCTTCGGCGCGCAGACCCCGCGCCTGCTCTGACCCGCCGGACCGGCGAACGCGCTTGCTTCGGCGGCGTGGCGAACTTCCGGTGCTGCCGAGCACGAGAGGTGTGCCACGGCACTGGAAGCCGGTGCGGGCCGCGCGCCGGTGAGCCGGGACGCTAGAAGCTCGTCGCGGACGAGAAGTGGAAGCGGCCGATGCGCAGCGCAGGCACCCGCACCGTGCCGCCGAACTCGCTGCCCAGGAGCGTGTCCCGCCCCACCGCCTCGACCGCCGACAGCGCGTCGAGGACCGACTGCGTGAACCGCAGGTTCCGCACGCCGCCGACGACCTGCCCGTCCTCGACGAGGAACGTCCCGTCCCGCGTCATGCCGGTGATGGTCGTGCTCAGCGGGTGCACGGCGTTCGTGTAGTGGAAACGCGTCACCAGCAGCCCGCGTTCGAGCCCGGCGACCAGGTCGTCCAGCGACGCGTCGCCGGGACGTAGCGACGGGTTGGCCGGCATGCCGCCCTCGGGGTTCGGCGCGGGGAACGCGTGCCCGGTCGACTGCGTACCGCCCAGCTTCGCGGAGAGGCGGTCGTGCGCGACCGCGCGCGCGACGCCCTCGGTGACGAGCGGCAGCGCGCGCTTCGGCGTCCCCTCCGCGTCGAACGGCCGCCCGAGCATGTCGGCCGCGAGCGGGTCGTCCACGATCGTGACCAGCTCGGAGCAGACGCGTTCGCCGAGCCGGCCTGAGACGGCGGAACGGCCCTCCACGAAGTCGCGGCCGCCGAGCGCCAGCCAGCAGAGCCACTCGACCAGGGCGGACACCGCGGGCGCTTCGAGCACGACCGGCCAGTCGCCGGGGTCGACGTCGCGCGGGTTGCGGCCGGCGACGACCTTCGCCACGGCGCGGCGCCCGGCGGCCGCGGCGTCGAGCGAACCGAGGGTGCCGGTCATGTCCTCGGCCCAGCCGGTGGAGTCGTCGCCGGAGACGAGGCAGGTGAGGGCCGCCCGGGTGGAGGCGTGGTAGCCGGCGACGCCGAGGGAGTTCGCGACGGCGACCTCGTAGCGGCCGGTCTCCGCCGTGCCGGCGGCGACCATCCCGGTGCCGAGGTCGGCGAGCATCGCGGCGACGAGCGCGGCGCGGTCGGCGGGCGACGCGTGGCCGGTGGCCTCGTCGTCCACGCCCGCGGCCTCGTACGACGCGGGGTCGGCGAAGCCAGGGAACTCCTCGTCGGGCGGCGTGACCCGCGCGACCTCGACGGCGGCGCGGGCGGCGGCGCCCAGCCCCTCGGGGGAGAGGTCGTTGGTGGCGACGACGCCGACGCGCGAGCCGTCCACGACGACGCGCACCCGCGCCTCGCCGTCGATGCGCGCGGTGTTCTGGTGCACCTGCGACTCGGCGAACCGGGTGAGCGCGCTGTCCTCGCGGGTCAGCAGCACCTCGACGGCGTCGGCGTCCCTGACGTCGAGCGCGGCCCCGGCGAGCGAGAGCAGGTCGGTCGCGCCCTGCGGCGGGGTCACGGGCGGGCTCCGGTGGCGACGTTGCGGAAGCGGCCGGTCGGCGCGCCGTGCGCGACGCGCGCGGTCTGCATCGGCTGGCCCTTGCCGCAGTTCGGAACGCCCCAGACCTTCCAGTCGGAGCCGAGCGCGTCGCAGGCGTTCCAGAAGACCGGCGTGCGGCCGCTGTACGTGGGGTTGCGGTAGAGCCGACCGAGCCGGCCGTGCTTGATCTCGTACGCCGCCTCGCAGCCGAACTGGAAGTTCAGCCGCCGGTCGTCGATCGACCACGACCGGTTGGTCGCGAACAGCACGCCGTCGTCGGTGTCGGCCACGACGTCGTCCAGCGAGCCCGCGTCGCCGGGCTGCAGCGAGACGTTGTTCATGCGGATGAGCGGGATGGCGTTCCACGAGTCGGCGCGGGCGGTGCCGTTGCTGCGCTCGCCGAGCAGCGCGGCGGTCTCGCGGTTGGTGAGGAAGCCTTGGAGGACACCGTCCACGATGATCGGCGCCGTCCCCGCGGGGACGCCCTCGTCGTCGTAGCCGAACGTCCCGAGCGCGCCCGGCGTGGTGGCGTCGGCGAGGATCGTGACGATCGGCGAGCCGTAACGCAGCGTGCCGCGGTCGTCGATGGAGACCCACGACGTGCCGGCGAACGCGCGTTCCATCCCCATGATCCGGTCCAGTTCGGTGGGGTGGCCGACCGACTCGTGCACCTGCAGCGCGAGCTGGCTCGACTCGACGAGCAACGTCGTGTCGTCGCGTTGCGGCAGCTCCGGCGCGGTGAGCAGCGCGACCGCCTCGCGGCAGGTGGCGAGGGCGCGGCCGGGCAGGTCGAGCGCGAGGACGTCCTCCCAGCCGGCGCAGGTGAACTGGCCGCGGAACGAGTTCGGGTAGCTGCGCCGCTGCAGCTCGCCCTCGCCGAGCGCGGTGCCGCGCAGCCCGCCGCCGACCTGCACGACGGTCTGGTCGAACCACCCGCCGTCGCTGGCCCGGTAGACCGTGGTGCGCTGCCAGGCGTCGCTCGTCGCCTCGACGTACGCGATCCCCGCCGCCTCGCGGCCGGCCGCCGTCGTGGCGAGCAGCAGGTCGGTCTTCTCGGGCAGCGGCACCTCGAACGGGTTCCGCCCGTGCGGCGTCGTGTACGTCCCCTCCGGACGCGGCGTGTCGTCCAGCCGGACCGCCTCGCGGCGCAGCGGCGCGCCGGCGCGAGCGATCTCGACGGCGCGTTCGGCCGCCGCCTTGAGGCCGTCGGCGACGTTGGTCGCGGCGAAGCCCCAGGCGCCGCCCGCGAGGACGCGGACGCCGACGCCGCGCGACGACGTCCGGCTCACGCCCTCGACGCGGTCGTCGCGGACGTCGATCGACTCGGCCAGCTCCTCGACCACGCGCACGTCGGCGAAGTCGGCGCCCGCTGTCCGGGCGGCGGCCAGCGCCGCCGCGGCCCACTCCTGGGCGAGGTCGTTACGCACTCGGGCAGCATAGGTGCGTGCGCATCGACCTCCACGCCCACAGCACCGCCAGCGACGGCACCGACGAGCCGGCCGTCGTCATGCGGCGCGCGCGGGACGCGGGGCTGGACGTCGTCGCGCTCACCGACCACGACACCGTGGCGGGGCACGGGGCGGCGGCGACGGCGCTGCCTGCGGGGCTGACGCTGGTGCCGGGCGCGGAGCTGTCCTGCGAGTGGGAGGGGACGTCGCTGCACCTGCTGGCGTACCTGTTCGCGCCGGACCACCCCGAGCTCGCCGGCGAGCTGGACCTGCTCA
Source organism: Frankiaceae bacterium (assembly GCA_035536815.1). GTDB lineage: Bacteria > Actinomycetota > Actinomycetes > BP-191 > BP-191 > BP-191. Next base: position 4,158 of record DATLNJ010000087.1, on the reverse strand, counting down.
AGGACGACCGCGACCGGCGGGCCCGCGAGATGGTGGTGCGGCTGCGGTCGCTCGGCGTGGACGTCGCGTACGACCGCGTGCTCGCGCTCGCGGCGGGCGGCGCCGTGGGGCGGCCGCACGTCGCCCGCGCGATGGTCGAGGCCGGCGTCGTGGGGTCGGTGGCGGAGGCGTTCACCGACGAGTGGATCGGCTCGGAGGGGAGGGCGTACGTGGACAAGTACGCGCTGGACCCGTGCCGCGCGGTGGCGCTGGTCGCGGCGGCGGGCGGCGTCACGGTGTTCGCGCACCCGGGCGCCGCGAAGCGCGGCCGGGTGCTGCCGCCGGAGGCCGTGGACGCGCTGGCGGCCGCGGGCCTCACGGGGATCGAGGTGGACCATCCCGACCACGACGCCGCGACCCGCGTGGCGCTGCGGGAGCGGGCCGGCTCGCTGGGGCTGCTCGTCACCGGGTCGAGCGACGACCACGGTTCGATCACCGGCCACCGGCTCGGCTGCGAGACGACCGACCCGGAGGTGTTCGCGGCGCTCTGCGAACGCGCCACGGGTGCCCGGCCGGTGACGGCGTGACCGGCGTGAGAGACGTGACCGGGCAGGCTCGGCACGGGTGGCCGGCGGTGGCGCGATGACCCCGCCCGACTGGCGGCTGCTCGGCGAGGTGGTCGTCACCGTCACCGTGATCATGGACCCGCTCGGGACGGTGCCGATCTTCCTCGGCCTCACCGCCGGGCGCCCGGCCGCGGCGCGCCGCCGGCTCGCCACGCAGGCGGTGCTCGTCGCGGGGTCGGTCATCGCGACGTTCGCGGTGTTCGGGCAGCAGATCCTCGAGTACCTCGGGATCACGCTCGCCGCGCTCCAGGGCGCGGGCGGCCTGCTGCTGGTGCTGGTGGCGTTGGAGCTGCTGCGCGGCGGCAACCAGCAGCCCGAGGAGGTGCCCGACGTCAACGTCGCGCTGGTGCCGTTGGGCACGCCGCTGCTCGCCGGGCCGGGCGCGATCGCGGCGACAATCGTGTTCGTGCGGCAGGCGGACGGGTTCCCCGACTTCGCCGCGATCGCGCTGGCGCTGGTGGCCGTGCACGTCGTGCTGTGGCTGGCGTTGCGCTACTCGGCCGGCGTGCTCCGGGTGATCGGCGACGCCGGCATCCACCTCGTCACGCGCATCCTCGGCCTGCTGCTGACCGCGATCGCGGTGCAGCTGCTCGCCGAGTCGGTGCGGGCGTTCGTCGACGCGGGTTAGCTGACGGCGATGCTGACGTCGCAGACCGCGACGACGTTGCCGGTCGCGGTGCAGGTGAGGACGCCGGAGCCGGCCGTGCGCTTGACCTCGTTGCAGGTGAAGCGGACGACGTAGCAGTCCGAGGTGGTGCCGCCGCAGGACGCGGCGCCGTAGCCGGCGCCGCCGAAGACGCGGACGCTGATCGTGTCGTTCGTGTTGCAGCGGCTGACCGCGGCCGGGCACGCCGTGACGCCGGAGCTGGACGTGCAGACGCCGCCGGCCGAGCTGGGCGCGGCGGGCACGAGCGCGAGCAGGGCGGGCACGACGAGGAGCGCGGTACGGCGCATGAGGGGTCCTCCGGAAGGGGGCGGCTGTCCCCTGGACCCAACGCCGTCTCCACCGCCGGGGTCAACTCCCGGGGCCGCTCGCGCTCGGATCGGGGGCTCCTGGCGCGGCGCCGCGTTTTTGTCACACCCCCCTGCGACGATCCTCGGCATGGACACGCTGCCGTTCGACGCGCCGCCCCGGCGGCTGTTCAGCGTGTCGGCGTCGTCCCTCGGCGCGTGGCTGGACTGCCCGCGCAAGTACCGGATGCAGTACGTCGACCGGCCGGCCCCCTTGCGCGGCGGGGCCACGGCCAGCTCGTCGCTCGGCTCCAGCGTGCACAACGCGCTCCGCGACTGGTGGCTCGCGCCGCGCGGCCGGCGCACGCCGGAGGCAGCCGCGACGTTCGTGGACCTGGCCTGGATCGGCGACGGCTACCGCGACTCGGACCAGGCCGAGACGTGGCGGGCGCGCGCCCGCGAGTGGGTGACGCGGTACGTCGCCGGGCTCGACGCCGACCGCGAGCCGTGGTCGGTCGAGCGCAACGTCGCCGCCCGGTACGGCGACACCCAGCTCAAGGGCCGGGTGGACCGGCTCGACGACCGCGACGGCGACCTCGTCGTCGTCGACTACAAGACCGGCCGGCGCGGCGTCTCGGCCGACGAGGCGCGCGGCTCGTGGGCGCTGGCCATCTACGCGTACGCCGTCGAGCGGACCCTGCGCCGGCCCTGCCGCCGGGTCGAGCTGCACCACCTGCCGTCCGGCGAGGTGGTGGAGCACGAGTTCTCGCTGGAGTCGTTACGCCGCCAGCTCGGCCGGGTCACGGCCGCGGCGGAGGAGGTGCGGGCGGCCGTGGAGGCGTTGCCGGAGGGCGGTGACGCGGACGAGCTGTTCCCCGCGCGCCCGTCGCCCGGGTGCGGGTGGTGCGACTTCCACCGGTCGTGCGCGGTGGGGCGGGCGGCGGTCCCGCAGCCCAAGCAGCCGTGGGACGGGCTCGCCGCGGAGCTCGGCGACGCGCCTGTGTACGCGGGCGCGCCGGTCGGCCGCTGACGCCGCCCGCCCGGATCCGCGCGCGCGGCGGCGGGCGGCGGCGTGCGGCGTGGCGCGGTCCCGGGCGGCGGTGGCGGCGGCGTGCGGGTGCGGGGTGACCGCGAGGTGATAGTTGTCGTACCGGCGGCCGCGCGGGCGTAATCAGCCCGCGCCGCGGCCGTGTGCCGGACGTCCAGCACCCCTACTCCCAGAGGACGTCCCCATGCGCCGCCTCTCCCTCCTGTTCGCTGCCGCCCTCAGCGTGTCCGGCTTCGCGTCGTCGGCCGGCGCCGACGACTACACGGTCTGTTACGGCCAGATCTGCGTCTGCGTCTACGAGCCCGGCGTCGTCTGCTACACGCCGCCGCAGGGCGACCGCTGCGTCGCGGTCGACCTCGACCGGGACGGCGACGCCGAGCGGATCCTCTGCCCGAGGTTCGACCAGGGCTAGCGGCACCGCGCGGCCACCTGCGCACGACCAGCAACCTCCCCCGAACGTCCCCGAAGCGGCGGTGCGCGAGCGCGTCCGCCGTCCGGGGTCACCCCCGCGTTCCCCTCACCGACCCAGGAGGTCATCCCATGCGCCGAATCTCCCTGCTCGTCGCCGCCGCCGCGATCGGCGTGTCCGGTCTCGCCTCAGCCGCGAGCGCCGACGACACCACCGTCTGCGTCGGGCAGCGCTGCGTCTGCCTGTACGGCTCCGGCAGCGCCTGCTACAAGCCGCCGGCCGGCGACGGCTGCATCGCCGTCGACCTCGACAGCGACGGCGACGCCGAGCGGATCTGCCTGCCCGTCTCGAGCTGACCCTCGGCTACGGCGCTCGCGCCGTGGCGACCACCCCCCCTCGCCCGGTGACCCCGGGCACCCCCACCCCCACCCCACCCCCGAAGGAGAAAGTCATGCGTCGCATCACCTTCCTGCTCGCCTCCGCCGCGCTCGCCGTGGGCGGTTTCGCGTCGACCGCCACGGCCGACGACACCACCGTCTGCGTCGGCCGCACCTGCGTCTGCGTCTACGGCCCGGGCGTCATCTGTTACCAGCCGCCGGTCGGCACCCCCGGCACCTGCGTCGCGGTCGACCTCGACAGCGACGGCGATGCCGAGCAGATCTGCCTCAAGAACGTCGCGAGCTAGGTCCCACCGGACGGCCCCGCACCACCGGGTGCGGGGCCGTCCGCGTGCCTAGGCTGGGCCGCATGAGAGTCAGCGCGAAGGCGGAGACGTTCACCGAGTCGGTCATCCGCGAGATGACCCGGCTGTGCATCGAGCACGACGGCATCAACCTCGCGCAGGGCTTCCCCGACTTCGCCTGCCCGCCGGAGCTGAAGGCGGCGGCCAAGGCCGCGATCGACGCCGACGTCAACCAGTACGCCATCACCTGGGGCGCCAAGGCGTTCCGCGACGCGATCGCCGCGAAGGTCGGCCGCACCTACCCCGGCTGGGTGGTCGACCCGGAGACCGAGGTCTGCGTCACCTGCGGCTCGACCGAGGCGATGATAGCGACGCTGCTGGCCACCGTCGACCCAGGGGACGAGGTGATCGTGTTCGCCCCGTTCTACGAGAACTACGGCCCCGACGCTGTGCTGTCGGGCGC
>DATLNJ010000086.1:0-28960 GCA_035536815.1 Frankiaceae bacterium | reverse complement strand
GCATATCAGTCTGACCGCGCGTCGACCCGACACGCACGCCCGACAGGCACCGGCCGACCCCCGACCACCCGCGCCAGGCCAACAACCCGGCGCAACACCGCGCTGCCCCTTGACAGGACCGATCTACATATCAGTCGCCGGACCGGGACCCCACCCGGCCCGACCAGGAGTCGCCGGCGCGGCACCCCGCCTCGTCCCTACTAGGCTCGCGGCACACAACTTCCGAAGGAGACACACACATGGTCATGCGCAGCGCGTCGGCGGTCTGGGAAGGGGAGCTGTTCACGGGGAAGGGGAACGTCAGCTTCGACTCGTCGAACGCGGCGGGGCCGCTGGACGTGAACTGGCCGGCGCGGGCCGAGAACCCGAACGGCGTCACCTCGCCCGAGGAGCTCATCGCGGCCGCGCACGCGACCTGCTACTCGATGTCGCTCGCGAACGGGCTCGCCAAGGTCGGCACGCCGGCCGACCGGCTGGAGACGACCGCGAACGTGCACATCGAGAAGACCGACGCCGGCTTCACCATCACCCGCGTGGAGCTGAAGGTGCGCGGTACGGGCGGGTTCGACGAGGCGACGTTCACCGAGGCGGCCAACACCGCGAAGGCGGCCTGCCCGGTGTCGCGCGTGCTCAACGCCGAGATCACGCTGGACGCGGCGCTCGCGTAGCGCCGGCGCCCGCGCGGCGACCGTAGACTCGGGCGTCGTGTACGTGCATGAGACGCCGGTGCGGTTCGGCGACACCGACGCGATGGGCCACGTCAACAACGCGAAGTTCGCGACGTACCTGGAAGACGCGCGCGTCGGGTTCTTCCAGCACGTCAGCGGTGGCGTGGTCGGGCTGTCCGGGATGATCCTCGCCCGCCAGGAGATCGACTTCGTCCACCCCGTCTACTTCGGCGCGGGCGTCGTCCGGACGACGGCGTGGGTCGAGCAGGTGGGCACGAAGTCGTTCCGGATGGGCTACACGATGGAGCAGGACGGGACGGTCGTCGCCAGGGCCGTGTCGGTGCAGGTCGCGTACGACTACGCCGCCAACGCCTCCCGCCCGCTCACCGACGTCGAGCGCAAGGTCCTGGAGGCCCGGTGAGCCAGCAGGTCGCCGAGCAGGTCGCCGAGCAGGTCGCCGAGCAGGTCGCCAGGGACTACTGGCAGCGGGTGTGGAACGACGGCGACGGCGACGCCGCGCTGGAGCTGTACGCCGACGACGTGCTGATGGACGGCGAGCCGCTGGACCGCACCGAGTTCGCGGCGATGGTGAGGTCGTGGTTCACGAAGTTCCCCGGCTTCACCGCGACCGTCGAGGACGTGCTGGTCGCGGGGGACCGGGTCGTGACGCGGGTGCGCTACCGCGGGACGCACGAGGGGACGTGGGCCGGGCTGCCGGCGACCGGGAGGTCGTTCAGCTCGCACGGGCTGGACGTGTTCACCGTGCGGGACGGGCGGATCACCGAGCACTGGCACGCGACCGACCACTACGAGCTCGTCGTGCAGCTCGGCGGGAAGGTCGTTCCGGCCGGGTAGCGGCGGCTACAGCCAGCGGCGGACGCGGCGCGTGTAGGCGCGGTACTCGTCGCCGAACACCTTCTCGAGGTGCCGCTCCTCGCCGCGGATGACGCACCGGTCGATCGCCACCAGCGCCGGCACCACCGTCGCGAACGCCAGCCACGCCCCGCTCGCGACGGCGATCCCGGCGTAGACCAGCGCCATGCCGACGTAGCCGGGGTTGCGGCTGAGGCGGTACGGCCCGGTGGTGACCAGCGTCGTCGCGCGGCCGAAGTCGATCGACGTCCGCGCCCGGAGGAACGCTCGGACGAACGACCCCGCGAGCGCGCCGCCCGCGACCACGAGGGCGTAGCCGAGGACGCGGACCGCCCGGTCGGGTGGGGCGATGTCGGACAGCAGCGCCTGGAGCGCGAAGCCCGCCCCGAGCGCGGGCAGGTAGACGAGCGGCGGCGGCGCGAGGACCCGCGGCCGGTCGGCGCCGGCCGGGCCGGTGCCGCAGCGGAGTGCGAACGCGTGCGTCATGCAGGAATGGTGCCGTACGGGAGGGCAGCAGGCGATCAGGTCAGGAACGGCGCGCGTCGACGAGCAGGGCGAGCACGTCGCGCATGGTCAGCTCGGGCCGCAGCGCGCCGGGGACCGGCAGGTGCTCCTGGATGTGGTACCGGTTGCGCCGGCCCTCGCGCTCCTTCACCAGGTAGCTCGCCTCGCTGAGGTCGTTGACGATGCCGTACGCGGTCCGCTCGGTGATGTCGAGCGCCGCGGCGAGGTCGCGCAACCTGGCGTCGGGCTCCCGCGCGAGAAAGAGGAGCGCTCGCGCGTGGTTCGTGAGGAAGCTCCACTGAGGCATGCTCGGACCATACAGCGGAAAGAGGAACCTAGTAACACATTACTAGAAGAAAATTTCTACTGTATGGTGTACTCGTCGGGGTTCCCCCGGCACCTCTCGGGGACAGCTGGTGTCGGGCGCGGCTTCGCAGCCGCGGCAGTCGCGTGGCCTTCGCTCGGGCCGCCGGGATCGTCGGCGGCTCGCTCGCCGATCCGAGAGCGGTCTGACGAAAGGCACCTCGTGAGCAGGTCACACACGCCGCGTCATCGGGCGAACGTCGCGGCGGCCGGCTCGCGCCCGCGCCACCCGCGCCGCTCGCGCGCGCTCGCCATCGGCGCGTTGCTGCTGCCGATGCTGCTCGCGTTCGGCGCGGCACCGAGTGCCGTCGCCGCCGACGAGCCCGCGCCCAGCGCGACGGCCACGCCGCCCGCGCCGTCCGCGCCGCCCGCGGAGACCGAGCCGGAGCCGGTCGGGTCCGCCGAGCCCGCGAGCCCCGCACCCGAGCCGTCGCCCACGCCGACCGCCGTTCCGGCTACGCCGGCCGCCGACCCGTCGCCGACCGCCGCGCCGGAGAGCGACCCGACCGCGACGCCGCCGCCGGCCGCCCCGTCGGAGACCCCCGTCGCGGAGCCGGCCGAGACGCCGCCCGTGCCTACGGCCACGCCGCGTACCCCGCCGGCGGCGAAGCGCCTCGCGCGTCCCGTGGTGACGGGCGCGCGCGGCTCGACCGAGCAGCACCCCCACGTCGCGGCGGCGGCCGGCGACGTCCGGCTCGGGACCGCGGACGCGTTCGCGATCCTGGCCGGCTCGACCGTCACCAACACCGGCCGCAGCGTGATCACCGGCGACGTCGGGCTCCACCCCGGGTCCGCGGTGACCGGCTTCGAGAGCTGTACCGGGCCGGCGAACTGCGTGGACCTGACCGGGAGCCTGCACGTCGCCGACGGCGTCGCGCAGCAGGCGAAGGCGGACCTGCTGACGGCGTACGACACGCTCGTCGGTCTCGAGGAGACCTGCACGCCGATCAACGTCGAGCTGGGCGGTCTGACGCTCACGCCGGGCGTCTACTGCTCGCCCACGTTCGGCCTCACCGGCACGCTCACCCTCAGCGGCATCGGCGAGTTCATCTTCCTGACCGGCGCGGACGGCAGCATGCTGACCACCGCCACCGACAGCGCGGTGCAGCTCGTCGACGGCGCCGACCGGTGCGACGTGTACTGGCAGGTCGCCAGCTCGGCGACGCTCGGCGCGCGGACCGCGTTCGCGGGCAACATCCTGGCGCAGACGTCGATCTCGTTCGGCGCCGGCGCCACGCTCGACGGCAGCGCGCTGGCGACGACCGGCGCGGTCACGTTGATCAGCAACACGATCACCGACGCGGCGTGCGAAGGCGGCGGCGACCCGGGCGGTGGCGACCCGGACGACGGCGAGACGCCGGACGACGGCGAGACGCCGCCGGACGGGGAGAACCCGCCGGATGACGGCGGCGCCCCGGGCGACGACGACGGAACCCCGCCCGGTGACGACGGAACGACGGACAACGCCGGCGGGCCGCACGTCGTACTGCCCGGGGTCGGGTCGACCGGCGGTGGGGGGACCACGGAGGGCGACGAGCTCGGCGAGGCGGACCGGCGGAACCTGCCGGCGACCGGGTCGCCGATCGAGCTGCAGCTGCTGCTCGCCGCGCTCACGCTCGGCGCCGGCGCCCTGATGACGCTGGTGTCGTCCCGGCTCGGCCGCGCGCGCCACTGACGGCTCGTCAGGCGGGCAGCGTCCCGTAGGCCGGCGGCCCGGTGGGGGTGACGGCGGGGACGTCGCCGTACGTCACCGTGAACACCGCTGGCATCGGCAGCGACAGCCACCAGTCCGCGTCCACGGGGCACCCGAGGCCGAGCAGCGCCCGCGAGATCCACGTGCCGTGCGAGGCGACGACTGTGACCTCGCCGGCGCGGGTTCTCTCCGCTGCCTGGGCCAGCGCCGCCAGCGCGCGGCGGCCCAGCGCGTCGTGGGTCTCGCCGGTCGCGGTCGCGTACTGCGGCTCGGCCCAGCAGCGCCGGTAGTGGGCCTGCCAGTCGGGCGTCGGATCCATGCCGCTCGCCCACTCCCGCAAGGACTCGAGCCGTTCGACCGCGAGCCCGAGGCGGTCCGCCGTGGGCCGCACGGTCTGCACCGCGCGCAGGTACGGGCTCGACAGCACGCGCGCCGGGTAGTGCGGCACGACCAGGTCGGCGAGGCGTTCGGCCTGCGCCATCCCGTCCGGCGTGAGTGGCCGGTCGCGCTCCGAGGGCGCGCCCGGAGCCGGCGGCACGGACGTCGCGTGCCGGACGAGCAGCAGCGTGCGGGTCACCCCACGGTCAGGCCGGCTGACGCGCAGCCGTCGCGCAGCGCGTCCAGCCCGAACGCCTCGACCGGACCGAGCGCGCCCGTGCCCCGTACGCCGCCGCTCGCCGCGCTGATCGCCGCCCAGGCGAGGACCTCCGCGGTGAACGTGTAGCCGTCCACGCCGACCGCGCGCGCCGTCGAGAGCGCGGTGCCGGCGGCGTCGTACGCGATCGCCACGACGTGGCTGCCGCCCTGCCTGCGGGTCTCCTCGTCCGGGCCGCTGCCCGGCGACGGCTTCGGCACCGCCTTCATGAACGCGCGCATCGCGGCCTCGACGCCCGGCACCTTGTCGGCGACGGCGCTACCCGCCTGCACGGCGCGCGACAGGTTCCCGAACCAGCCGAGATACGCGTTCACCTCGCGCAGCCCCGGCGCGATGCGCGGCAGCGTGAAGTGCTCGGACGAGCCGACGGAGACGCCGTCGCGCTGCTGCCCGTCGACGTCGAACGACGCCACCCTGGCCGCGCTGCGTTCGTCGCGGAGCGCGCCGTCGCGGAAGGCGAACGCCTCCGGCCCCGACGACGTTAGCGACGCGAACGTGCCCGCGCTGAACCCGCTCTTGCCGGTCGTGAAGTAGCCGACGTCCACCCGCGTCGCGGCGTCGCCGGCCGCGTCGAGCGCGGCGGCGGCGGCGAGGTTGCCGGGGACGTAGTCGTAGCCGAACGCCGTCAGCAGCGGGCTCTGCGCGCGCGGTCCGTACTCCTCGAACACCTGCCGGATGAAGCCTGGCTCGCCGGTGCTGTCGATGTACGTCGCGCCGTTCTTGACCGCCGACTCGACGGCGGGGGCGCCGTAGCGGACGAACGGCCCCACCGTCGTCACGAGCACCGCGCCGTCGGCGACCAGCCGGTCCACGGTGGCCGGCTCGGCCACGTCGGCGACCGCGACATCGAGCCCGCCGAGCGTGGTGGCGAGCTCGTTGAGCGAGTCACGGTTGCGGCCGGCGAGCACCGGCCGCGCCCCGCGCCGGACCAGCGCCTCCGCGGTGAGGCGGCCGGTGTAGCCGGTCGCCCCGAACAGCACGATGCGGTCGTCGGTCATGACAGCTCCAGTCCGAGGTGGGCGGCGAGGAACGCGGCGGTGTCGGCGGCGAGCTCCACGCTGCGGCTGACCGACCGCGCGCCGTGGCCGACGTCCTTCTCCCGGCGGTGCAGGATCGGCGCGCCGCCGGTGGTCGCGTGCTGCATGGCCGCGCACATCTTGCGGGCGTGCAGCGGGTCCACGCGGGTGTCGCTGTCGAACACCGTGAACAGCGTCGCCGGGTAGGGGGTGCCCTCCCGAACGTGGTGGTACGGCGAGTACCCGATCAGCCAGCCGAACTCCGTGGCCTCGTCGGCGGTGCCGTACTCGTCGTTCCACGTCGTGCCGAGGCCGAAGCGCTCGTAGCGGACCATGTCGAGCAACGGCGCCGAGCACACGACGGCGTCGTAGAGGTCGGGTCGCTGCGTGGCGGCGGCGCCGACGAGCAGCCCGCCGTTCGAGCCGCCGGAGATGCCGAGCCGGCTGGCGTAACCGTTGCTACGCAGCCATTCCGCGGCGGCGTGGAAGTCGTCGAAGACGTTCTGCTTGCGCTCGCGCATCCCGGCGCGGTGCCACTCCTCGCCCTCCTCGGAGCCGCCGCGCAGGCAGGCGATGGCGTACGTCCCCCCGGCCTCGACCCACGCCGCGACGCTCGCGCTGTAGCCGGGCGTCTGGCTGATGTTGAAGCCGCCGTAGCCGTTGAGGATGGTCGGTCGCGGCGTGACGTCGCCGGGCGGCGAGAGCACGAACATCGGCACCCGCGTGCCGTCGGCGGACTCGTAGAAGACCTGCTCGGCGCGCACCGGCGGGACGTCCACGTTGCCCGGTGGCGTCGCCCACGTCGTCAGCGTCCCGGTCGTCGCGTCGAGTTGGTGGACGCGCGGCGGCGTCACGAAGTCGGTCCACCCGAACCACACGTCGTGCCCGCCGTCGGGGTCGCTGCCCGGGCTGCCGAGCGCGCCGAGACCGGGCAGTGCTACGTCGTAGCGGTGCGCACCGGTCTCCCGGTCGTGCACGGCGAGCGTGCCCACGGCGTGCGTCGTGTGCGCGACGACGATCGCGTCGTCGGTCAGCGCCCAGCCGTCGAGAACGGCGTCGTCCCGTTCCGGGATCAGGTCGCGCCAGTGCTCGTACCCGGGCTGTTCCGGCGACGTCACGCAGACGCGACCGCGCGGCGCGTCGCGGTCGGTGACGACGTAGAGGCGGCCGTCGCGGCCGACGTGCAGCCCGAGCTGGGCGTCCACGCCGACCTGGACCGGCTGCAGCGTCGCGTCGCCGTGCAGGTCGGCGAGCCAGACGTCGTCGCGTGGCGCGGTGCCGGCGCTGGCGCTGACGACCAGCCAGCGCCCGTCCATGGAGACGGAGACGCCGTAGTAGTTGGTCTTGTCGAGCCCGGCGCCGTGGATCTCGGTGTCGTCGTCGTGCGCGGTGCCGAGGCGGTGCAGGTACACGCGGCGGTGCAGCTGCTCCTCGCCGGCGGGCACGTCCGCCGCCGGGAGACGGCGCACGTAGTAGTACGCGTCGCCGCCGGGCAGCCAGGCGACGGGGGAGTAGCGGGTGCGGTCCACCGGGCCGTCCACGACCTCGCCGGTCGTGACGTCCATGACGCGGAGCAGGCTCTCCTCGGTGCCGCCGGTGGAGAGCTGGAACGCCAGCAGCGCGCCCTCCTTCGACGGCTGCCACGCGTCGAGCGTGGTGGTGCCGCCGGCGTCCACGGCCATCGGGTCGACGAGCACGCGTTCGGTGCCGTCGGGCTCGCGGACGTAGAGGACGGCGTGCTCCTGGCCCGGCTCCCGCCGCAGGTAGAACGCCCGGCCCTTGCGCCAGGCCGGTGACGACACCATGCCCGCGCCGAGCAGCTCGGTGATCCGCTTCTTCAGGTAGTCGCGGCCGGGGCACGCGTCGAGGTGCGCCCGGCAGAGCGCGTCCTGCGCCTCCCCCCACGTGCGGGTCTCGTCGTCGTGCGGGTCCTCGAGCCACCGGTACGGGTCCGCGACCGCGTGCCCGTGGATCGTCTCGACCAGGTCGAGCCGGCGCGCCGGCGGGTACTCCATGCGCCCCAACCTACCGGCCACAGTGCCCTAGCCTTCGGCCGCTTCCGGCCCGGCGTCCGGGTGCCGGTGTGAGACTCGGACGCGTGACCCCGTACCTGCGCTCCGCGCTCGCCGTGGGCGCCGCCGCGCTCGCGGTGGCGACCGGTGGCGTGGTCGCGGTCGCCCGCCACGCGCCGCCCGCCATCCCCCCGGCGGCCGCGCCTTCGGTCACCCCGCCCTCGCCGGCCCCGGCGTCGCCGACGCCGTTCGCCCGCACCCGCCGGCCCATGGCGTCTCCGGCGCCGGCCGTCCGCCCGCTCTACCCGCTGCCCGCCCCGCCGGCCGACCCGCGCGGGTGCCCGCCGCCGAAGCGTTCCGGCGGGGGACAGACGTACAAGCCGTGGCGGCCTTCTGAGGTCGTCCGCGAGTCGGACCTGCCGGCGCCGTTGGCGCCGATCACGCGCACGCCGTCGCTGGACGCGTTGCGCGGCAAGGGCATGTGGACCTACGAGTGGGAACGCACCGAGGGAGGCTCGGCGCAGGCGGTCGTCGCCCGGGCGCGCGCCGCCGGGCTGCGGCAGATCTGGGTGCGGACCGGCTCGTCCAAGTCCGGCTTCTACGCCGCCCCCGAGCTGCGTCGCCTGCTGCCGCTCGCCCACGCGGCCGGCATCAAGGTCGTGGCGTGGGACTTCCCTTACCTCTACGACCCGGTCGCCGACTACCGGCGCGCCGCCGCGACGTTGGCGTTCTCGGTGGACGGCCACCGCATCGACGCGTTCTCGCCCGACATCGAATCGCCGAGCGAGGGCACCCAGCTCACCCGCCGCCGGCTCGCCGTCTACCTCGGCCTGCTGCAGCGCGCGGCCGACGAGCGGCCGATCGTCTCGACGGTGCCGCCCGCGAACCCGCACTGGCTGCGGACGTACGACTACAAGACGCAGGCGCCGTACGTCGACGCGTTCGCCGTGATGACGTACTGGAACTGCAACGAGCCCGGCTTCGAGGTCGCCCGGTCGGTGTCGCGGCTGGCGGCGTACGGCAAGCCGCTGCACGTCATCGGGCAGGCGTTCGACATGGGCCCGTACGGCGGCCGTCGCGGCGACCCGACCGGCCGCGAGGTCTGGCGATTCGCCGACGTCGCCCAGCGGCGCGGGGTGCTCGGGGTCTCGCTGTACGTGTGGCAGCACGCGACCGCCGAGCAGTTCCGCGCGCTCGGCGCGTACCCCTGGCGGTAGCGCCGCCGGAAACTTGTCACACCCCCGGTGTCCACTGGACCCAGGAGGTGATGCCGATGCTGGACGACCGGCCGCGCGAGCGGCTGTTCCGCAACGGCGCGCGGCAGCTCGGCGACGTGGAGCTGGTGGCGTTGGTGCTGCGCAACGGCCGCAGCGGCCAGAGCGCGCTCGAGCTGGCCCGCGACCTCGTCTCCCGGCACCGCGACATCCGCGGGCTCGCCGCCACCCCGCCCGAGGCGCTGGCCCAGTACAGCGGGATGGGTCCGGCCAAGGCGGCGGCGGTCGCGGCGGCGTTCGAGCTCGGACGGCGTTCGGTCCAGCTCGACGAGTGCCTGCCGGTCCGGCGCGCCGAGGACGTGGTGGCGCTGGCCCGGCGGGAGCTGCGCGGCGTGCGCCGTGACGAGCTGCTCGTGTTCGTTACCGATGTCGCCCGGCGAGTGCGCTGGACGGTGTCGGTCGCTGCCGGGCACGTCGCGCGGGCGGCGGCGCCGGTCTCCCGCGCCATCGACGCGGTGGTCGGCCACGACGGCGCCGGGTTCGCCGTCGCCCGGCTGTCGTCCGCGCCGCTCGCCGTGGCCGAGGCGCTGGACGAGGAGCTCGGGCGGCGGTTCCGCGCGGCGGCGGAGTACGCCGGCGTCGAGTTCCACGACTACGTCGTCGTCGCCGACGGCGACTGGTGCGGCGTACTGGTCCCTGTGCCGTACGAGGTCGAGGCACTCGCGGCCCTCGCTGCACTCGCGGCGCCCGCGGGACTCGGCGAGGTGGAGGCCCGCGCCGGGCCGGGCTGACCCCGCCGCACCGCGCCGTCAGCTCTCGTAGTCGACGGCCGCGCGGCCGGTGACACGTGGCCGTAGCCACGCGAGGAACTCCTGGTGCGCCGGGTGCTCCTGGTACGCGCGCAGCCCGTCCGCGTCGTCGTACGTCGTCACGAGCGCGACGTCCGACGACCCGTCCAGCCCGAGCGTGTCGAGGTCCACGCGCAGCGAACGCAGCTCGGCGATCGCCGCGGGCAGCTGCTCCAGGCGGCGTTTGGCCTCGGGTGCGTCCGCGCGGTCGGCGAGCTTCATGAGGACGACGTGCGTGATCAGCGCGGGCTCCGGGGGCAGTCGCGGCGACGGGTGACGCGGTGCAGTCTGCCGCGTGCCCGGGCCGCCCGCGCGTCCATGAGGCCGTGCGGCCGGCGGCACGCGGCGCGTGCCGGCACCGCCGCGCGGGCGCTACTGACGCCTCGCCGGCGCACCCGGGGGTTGCGGCATCGGTGCGGCGCGGCGCCGCCCCCTCGACGGCGCCGCCCGCACGGCATGGAGAAGTGCTACTTCTTGTCCTTCTTGGGCTTCTTGGTCTCTCGACCGCCCTTGTCCTTGCTGCCCACGACGCACCTCCTCGTCCGCCGCTCGCAACCTAGTCCAGCGCCCGCCGCGTGCCCAGGGCATAAGCCGCCCCGGCCGTGCGAGGATGTCGCGCCGCCAACTTGGAGGGGTCACCGTGCGACCGCGTCTGCTCGGCCTCGCGCTGCTCGCCGTGCTCGCCACCGGCGTGCCCGCCTACGCCGCGGCGCCCGCGGCGCGCGCAGCCGCGAGCTGCGAAGGACTGCCGAAGCACGGCAAGTGGCCGGTCGTCGACGCGGCGAACGTCGTGCCGCCCGACGCGGAGGCGTACCTCGCCGCCGACCTGCTCCAGTACCGGATCATGGGCAACGAGGCGATCGTCGCGGCGACGGTGCCCGACCTCGGTGGCGACGACGTCGCCTCCTACGCGAAGCGGCTCTTCGACTGCTGGGGCATCGGCGACGCGCAGTCCGACGACGGCATCCTGATCCTGCTCGCGATGCGCGAGCGAGTCGTACGGATCGAGGCGGGCGCCGGGCTGTCCGACCGGCTCGGCGACCCGCAGTTCGAGGCGGCCCTGAACGCGATGGTCGCGCCGCTGCGCGCCGGCGACGTCGCCCTGGGGCTGCGCGCCGCCGCGGTGTCCCTTGTCCGCCACCTCGGCGGCACGCTGCCGGACACCAAGAAGGGCAACCCGGGCCGGCCGGCACCGACCGCCACGCCCGGGCCCGGCAACGTCCAGGACGGCGGCGGGTCCGGCGCCGACGACACCGGCGCTCCTGACGCGGGCCTGCCCGGGTTCGACGAGGTGCCGACCGGTGTCAGCCCGTACGGGTCGACCGGCGGTGGCGGGTTCCGGCTGGGGGCGTTGCTGCCGCTGCTGTTCATCGGCGGGATCGTGCTGACCATCGGCCGGGCGATCTTCCGCGGCACCGGCCTCAACGCCGGTAGCGGCTCGGCGTGGCGCGGCGGCTTCCCCGGCCACGGCGGCCCCGGCTGGGGGGCGCCGTCGATCCTGCGCGGTGGCGCCTGGCACGCGGCTGGGCCGCCGCCCGGGTCGTGGGGGTCTGGCTCCTCCAGCGGCCCGAGCGTGTCGTCCGGGCCGAGTGGCGGCGGCAGCTTCGGTGGCGGGTCGAGCGGAGGCGGTGGCGCGAGTGGTTCCTGGTAAGCCGCTGACGAAGCGGCAGCGGGCTCGTGTCGCCCGCGCCGTCCGCCACGCCGAGGAGTGGACCGGGCTGGAGTTCTGCGTCTACCTCGGACCGGTGGACGGCGACCCGCGCGCGCAGGCCGAGACGATGATGGACGACCTCGGGCTGCGGGAGGACCCCGCGGTGCTGCTCGTCGTCGTGCCCGAGGCGCGCCGGTTCGAGATCGTCACCAGCCCGGCCGCCGACGAACGCGTCCCCGCGCACGCCGCGCAGCTCGCCGCGCTGGCCATGAGCGCGTCGTTCGGCGTCGGCGACATCGCCGGCGGGATCGCGGAGGGCGTCCGGCTGCTCGCGGACGCCGCCGGTCGCGGCGCGCGCACCGGCCGGGACCTTCCCGACGTCCTGCACCACGCCGGGTAACGCGGCCTTACGCCGCGCCGCCACCCGCCGCCACGTCCGCCGCCCGCGCCCGGAGCGCGCGCGCGACGCCGTCGCGCCCCTCGACGAGCAGCCGCCGGATCGCCGGCACGGCGTTGCCCGCGCGCAGGTACTCGTCGGTCAGGTCGAGCGTGCGCTGGTCGATGAGCACCGACGGGTACATCGACGTGACGATGTTGATCGCGGTCTCGTTCGTCCGCTCGGTCCAGAGCCGCTCGATCGAGCCGAAGTACCGCTCGGCGTACGGCGCCAGCAGCTCGGTCTGGTCCGCCTGCTGGAAGCCGGACATCGTCGCGGAGAGCATGGCGTTCGGCAGCTTCGGGTCGTCCACGATCGACGCCCACGCCTCTTCCTTGGCCTCGGCCGTCGGCCGCGCCGCGCGAGCCGCCACCCGGTGCCGTGCACCGGCGGCCGTCGGGTCGCGCTCGTACTCGGCGTCGACGACCGCGTCCTCGATGGCGCCGCGGGCGGCGAGGTTGCGGACGAGGTGCCAACGCAGCTCGGTGTCGACGGCGAGCCCCGGCAGCTCGGTCGTGCCGTTGAGCAGCCCGGCCACGAGCGCCACGTGCTCGTCGGTGCGCGCGGTCGCCGCGAACGCCCGCGTCCACGCGAGCTGGTGGTCGCTGCCCGGCTCGGCCGCCTGCGCGTGGTCCCACGCCGCGGTGGCGAGCAGGTCGTACATGACGGTGCGGTTGGCCGGGTCGCCGAAGTTGACGATGGCGCCGACCGACTGCTGGATCAGCGTCTGCACCACGCCGATCTCGGTCTCGGACGCGATGTTGCGCAGGACCAGCCGCACGTAGTCGCGGGCCGGCAGCTCCGCGTCGCGCGTCATGTCCCACGCCGCCGCCCAGCACAGTGCCCGCGGCAGCGACTCGGCCAGCGTCCCGAGGCGTTCGGTCACCGTGGTCAGCGACCGCTCGTCGAGCCGGATCTTGCAGTACGACAGGTCGTCGTCGTTGACGAGCACCAGGTCCGGCTGCGTCCGCCCGACCAGCTCGGGCACCTCAGTCACGGACCCGACGACGTCGAGCTCGATCCGGTCGGTGCGCACCAGCCGCGATCCGTCGTCGGAGTAGAGGCCGATGGCGATGCGGTGCGAGCGCAGCGTCGGCCACTCGTCCGGCGCCTCCTGGTGCACCGCGAACGACGTGAACGCGCCCGACGAGTCCGTCTCGAAGACCGCGCGCAGCGTGTTGACGCCGGCCGTCTCCAGCCACTCCTTAGACCACGAGGACAGGTCGCGCCCCGACGCCGCCTCGAGCTCGGCGAGCAGGTCGCGCAGCTCGGTGTTGCCGTACTCGTGCTTCTTGAAGTACGAGCGCAGCGCGCCGAGGAACTGATCCTGGCCGACCCACGCGACGAGCTGCTTGAGCACCGAGGCGCCCTTGGCGTACGTGATGCCGTCGAAGTTCACCTCGACGGCCTCCATGTCCACGATGTCCGCGACGACGGGGTGCGTGGAAGGCATCTGGTCCTGCTTGTACGCCCACGTCTTCTCGATGTTCGCGAACGTCGTCCACGCGCCGGTGTAGCGCGTCGCGAGCGACTGGCAGAGCACCGAGGCGTACGTGGCGAACGACTCGTTGAGCCACAGGTCGTCCCACCAGCGCATGGTCACGAGGTCGCCGAACCACATGTGCGCCATCTCGTGCAGGATCGTCTCGGCGCGCCGCTCGTACGCCGCGTCGGTCACCTTCGACCGGAAGACGTAGTCCTCGAGGAACGTCACCGCGCCGGCGTTCTCCATGGCGCCGGCGTTGAACTCCGGCACGAAGAGCTGGTCGTACTTCCCGAACGGGTACGGGTAGTCGAAGTTGGCCTGGAACCAGTCGAAGCCCTGCTTGGTGACGTGGAAGAGCTCGTCGGCGTCGAGGAACTGCGCCAGCGACTCACGGCAGTAGATGCCGAGGTCGATGTCGCCGTGCCGGTCGTGCACCGAGTGGTACGGCCCCGCGACGATCGCGGTGATGTACGTGGACATCCGCGGCGACGGAGCGAACCGCCACCAGCCGCCCTGCGCCTGGTCCGGCGACTCGACCACCGGCATGTTCGACACGACGACCCAGTTGGCCGGCGCCAGCGTCGAGAGCGTGAACACCGCCTTGACGTCGGGCTGGTCGAAGCACGCGTAGACGCGGTGCGCGTCGAACGTCTCGAACTGCGTGTACAGGTACACCTGCTTGTCGACCGGGTCCACGAACCGGTGCAGGCCGATGCCGGTGTGCATGTACTCGCAGTCGGCGACGACGACGAGCTCGTTCGACTCCGCGAGGCCGGTGAGGCGGATGCGGTCCCCGTCGAACGCCGTGCCGGGGTCGACCGGCGCGCCGTTCAGCGTGATCGACTGCACCGACGGGGCGATGAGGTCCACGAACGTCGCGGCGCCCGGCTCCGTACAGGTGAACCGCGCGACCGTCGTGGACGTGAACGTCTGCTCGCCGGTGGTCAGGTCGAGCGTCACGTCGTACGACGCGTTGCCGATGAGCGCGGCCCGGCGGCGGGCCTCGTCGCGAGTGAGATTCTGCGCCGACACGCCGTCATGCTCCCTTTGCGTAGGTTCCTCCGTCCGGGCATCCTCGCACGGATCCGGAACCGGGAAAGGATGGCTGGATGCCGCCCGCGGCGCCGAAGGTCGACACCGTCACGTACGACTTCTGGAACACCCTCTGCTACGAGGACCGCGGCCACCTGCGCGGCCGCCGGCTCGACGCGTGGAGCGGCCTGCTCGAAGAGGCCGGCTACGCCACCGAGCGCGCGGTGCTGGACCAGGCATTCGACCGTTCGTGGCAACGCTTCGTGGCGCGGTGGACGAGCGGGCAGCACCTGGCGTTCGCGGAGGCGGCGGAGGAGATCGTCGAGGACCTGGGCTACGACGTCCCGCCCGACGTCCGCGCGAAGCTGGTCGACGCGTTCGGCCGGTCCGGCGACGACGCCGAGATCCACCTCGCCCCGAACGTCGCGCCGACGCTGCGCGCGCTCAAGGACGCCGGCCTCCGGCTCGGCATCGTCTGCGACGTGGGCATGACGCCGTCCACGACGTTGCGCGCGCACCTCGACCGGCACGGCGTGCTGGCGCTGTTCGACCACTGGTCGTTCTCCGACGAGGTCGGGCACTACAAGCCGGACCCGCGGATCTTCACGCACGCGCTCGACGGACTCGGCGCGCGGCCCGAGACGACGCTGCACATCGGTGACCTGCGCCGCACGGACGTCGCGGGCGCCCGGGCGATGGGCATGACCGCGGTCCGCTACACGGGGCTGTTCGACGACGACTCGCAGCCGGAGCCGGAGGGCGACCACGTGCTGTGCGACCATCGCGACCTGCTGCAGGTGCTCGGGATCGGCCAGGGGGACGCGAGTGGGACTATTCCGACGGCGCCGTGAGGCGCCCGCGCTGCCGCGCGTCGCACCGCCTCCAGTGGCGGCCGTGCGCTCCGCGCCGCCCGTCCCGTCCGTCCCGTCCGCGCCGTCCGTCCCTCCGGTCCCGTACTTCGCGCCCCCGCCGCTCCCCCCGCGGCTCCGGCGGTGGGGGATCGGTCCCGGCCACGTCGTGTGGGGCCCGGTCGCGTACATGGACAACCCGGGCGTCGCGAAGGACCGGCCGGTGCTGATCGTCGGACGCGAGCCCGGCGCGTTCCTGGTGCTCACGCTGTCGAGCCAGGAGAAGCGCTCCGCGCACGCCGACTGGTTTCCGCTCGGGGTCGGCAACTGGGATCGCCGGCGCCGGCGGAGCTGGGCGCGGCTGCAGCCGTGGTACCGCCTTCCCGACGCGCACGTCCGGCGGCCAGGTGGCGTCGTGGACCCCGTCGTGTTCGCGCAGCTGCGCGGGTTGCTCGCCACGAAGTTCGGCTGGAAGTTCCCGGAGGGCTAGTGCCGTGGCAGGCAACGTTTGCCCGTTGCTGGCGTGACCTCGAGCCGGCAGCGATGAGACCCCGTGCACCGGGACAGCCGCGGTGGAACCTCAGTCGGGCCAGGTTACCGAATCGGGTTCCTCAAGCCGGGCGAGCTCCGCCACAAGGCCCTCCCAGGTAGGAGCGTTTGCGGCGGACCACTCGGATGCCGCCTCAGCGGTGGGGAACGGTCCGATAGCCCGCCATCCATCAGCGAAGTTGCCCGCTACCACGATCCAGGGTCCATCGGCCGCCATGTCTGCTCCTACACCGTTCAGTTCAGGGAATTGGTTGTACGACGAACTCGACGCTGTCTGCGCCGATCTCGTGCCGCTCCGGCTCGTAGAAGACGGCGGTCACTCGGAATCGTCCCCAACGTCCTGATTGGATCGGCACCGCAGTCCACCCAGAGACGACCTGCTCGTTGTCCGCGTCACGGTCGTGCAGCGGAAAATCAGGATAAACCTGCGGTGATCCGAATTGGCCCCGATCATCTTCAAGCTCGACGGTCACCAGCGCCCAGATGTCCGGCGGCCAGCCTCCCTGGGGGTCAGTGAAGTCTGCGACGCAGGTGACTCGTGCGATCTCGCCGATCGCGTACTCAGGCTTGTCGGTCGCCACTGTGAGATTCGGCACGGAACCCTCCCTTGGGGTCGGCACGCGGGTCGTCCATGATCCCAAATCGCTCGACGGGAACCGAATGCAGCGCGAGCGCCCCTGCACAGGTCGCCGCAATTCCGGCGTCGAGGATACCCTTCAAGTGCAGTTGTAGGACAGGGCGAACGTTGCCTGACGCGGGCTAGTCGTCCGGGAACGCCGCGGCGTAGCGGAAAACGCCGCGCAGCGACCCGTCCCACGCCGTGAGCCGGCGGACCTGGAAGTGCTCGCCCCACGCGGGGTCGGGCGGCTCCAGCGGTGCGGACGGCCCGAACCCGAACCGGCCGTAGTACCCGGGCGAGCCGAGCAGCGCGACGCACTGCTCGCCCAGCGCCTCGGCACCCCCGATCACCGCGTGCACCAGCGCCGAGCCGATGCCGCGCCCCTGGTGCGCGGGCAGCACGCCGATCGGCCCCAACGCCGGCACCGGCGCGTCGCCGACCCGGCCGCGCGACACCGCGACGTTCCCGACGACGTCGTCACCCGCCACGGCTACGAAGCAGAGCGCGGGCAGCAGGTCGCCGTCGGTGCGCAGCCGTTCCGCGAGGTCCGCTTCGAGCGCGCGCTCGAACGCTGCCCGGTGCACGTCCCACACGGCGGGAGCGTCGGCGTGGGTCGCGCGACGGAGGATCACGGCGGACAGGCTAGTGGTGCCACACTGATGGCATGGCCGTTCGCCAATGTCCCGAGTGCGAGCTGCGTTTCATGGACGAGAACGAGCTCCGCGACCATCTGAACAACGACCACCCCGGCGCCATCGGCGAGCACCTGCCGCACCCCGGCCCGCACGCCGACTGGCCGCGGGAGAGCTGACCTCCGGAGGAACCGTGCACGACCGCACGCAGCACTACATCGACGGCGCCTGGGTGCCGTCCACGGGCACCGCGACGATCGACGTGATCAGCCCGGTGACCGAAGAGGTCATCGGCCGGGTCGCCGAGGGCACCGCCGAGGACGTGGACCGGGCGGTGGCGGCGGCGCGGGCGGCGTTCGAGTCGTTCTCGAAGACCTCTGTCGAGGAGCGCGCGAAGTACCTGTCGCGGCTGCACGAGGCGATGGTCGCGCGGCACGACGAGATCGCGGCGGTCATCCAGGAGGACGTCGGCGTTCCGACGAAGTTCGCGCAGCTCGTCCAGGCCGGCCTGCCGATCACGGTCATGGAGTCGTACGCGAAGCTGCTGGGCGAGTACGAGTTCGAGGAGAAGGTCGGCAACTCGCTCGTCGTCCGCGAGCCGGTCGGTGTCGTCGGCGCGATCACGCCCTGGAACTATCCGCTGCACCAGATCACGAACAAGGTCGCCCCCGCGATCGCGGCCGGCTGCACGGTCGTGCTGAAGCCGAGCGAGGTGGCGCCGCTCGCGGCGTTCCTGCTGGCGGAGATCGTCCACGAGGTCGGGCTGCCGGCCGGGGTCTTCAACCTCGTCACCGGCTACGGCCCGGTCGTCGGCGAGGCGATCGCGAGCCACCCCGACGTCGCGATGGTGTCGTTCACCGGTTCCACGGCGGCGGGCAGGCGCGTGACGCAGCTCGCCGCGGAGACCGTGAAGCGCGTCTCGCTGGAGCTCGGCGGCAAGAGCGCGAACGTCTACCTCGACGACGCCGACTTCGCGAAGGTCGGGAAGCTCGCGGTGGCGCTGACGTTCCAGAACGCCGGCCAGATGTGCTCGGCGCTGACCCGCCTGGTCGTACCGCGCGAGCGGCAGGCGGAGGTCGTGGAGCAGCTGCGGGCGGCCGCGGAGGCGTATCTCCCCGGTGACCCGACGGCGCCGGAGACGAAGCTCGGGCCGGTCGTCTCGGAGCGGCAGCGCGACCGGGTGCGCGACTACATCCGCAAGGGCGTCGAGGAGGGCGCGACGCTCGTCACCGGCGGGCCGGAGGCGCCCGACGGGCTGGACCGCGGCTACTACGTCCGCCCGACGGTCTTCGCCGACGTGACGCCGGAGATGACGATCGCGCAGGAGGAGATCTTCGGGCCGGTCCTCGCCGTCATGCCGTACGACGACGAGGCCGACGCGCTGCGCATCGCGAACTCCACGGTCTACGGCCTGTCCGGCGCGGTGTGGTCAGGCGACCAGGAGCGGGCATTGGCGTTCGCGCGGCAGA
Source organism: Frankiaceae bacterium (assembly GCA_035536815.1). Classification (GTDB taxonomy): domain Bacteria; phylum Actinomycetota; class Actinomycetes; order BP-191; family BP-191; genus BP-191. The sequence continues at coordinate 10,392 of DATLNJ010000086.1, read as the reverse complement.
TGCGGACCGGGCAGGTGGACGTCAACGGCGGTCGCTTCAACCCGGTGGCGCCGTTCGGCGGCTTCCAGCAGTCCGGCAACGGCCGCGAGCTCGGCAAGTGGGGCCTCGAGGAGTTCCTCGAGGTGAAGTCCATCCAGCTCTGACGAGCGGCCCGCAGTCCGGCCGGCGGCAAGCGGTTCTTGACGGCCGTCGGCCACCGCCGGACGATGGATCTTGCCGGGGCCAGGAGGCCCTCGGCAGTGAGGCCGGGTCCCCCGCCGGAAGACGGGCACCCGGCCTTCGCGCTGTCAGAATGTCGCGACGACCTCAGCGCGGCCGCCGGTACGGAGTAGCGGGAGTCGCCCGCGCCGAAGCCGCGTTCGCGACGGGTCACCCGGCCACGCAGTCGACGAACCCCACGGTGGCCGCGGGTCCGGACGTGCCCGCCACGTGGACCGTGTAGTCCACTAGCTGGCCCGCGTCCCAGAGCAAATCGTCACCCTCGACGATGACGGTCGCGGTGCCCACCACGTGCACCCAGTTCAAGTAGTGGTCGGACGGGGTGAAGGTGTGGCCCTCCGGGTACTCGGCCCCGAAATCGTCAACGCAGCTCGCCGACGCGGTGCCGCCGAGCAGCATCGTGACCGCGGCGGAGCCGGCGAGGACGAGCGCGGTACGTCGCAACAGCATGGGTTATCTCCTTGGCTGGGACTCGGGTCGTACCGGCGAGTCTGCCGACCGGCGCGGTACGGCGAAAGGGGGGTTACGCGACCGGACCCCGCCGTGTTCCGTGTAACGCGGAACATCTCGCCGGTTTGCGGGCCGGCTGTCCACAGGCAACGCAGCGTGACGTACGGGTGACACGCCCGGGGCGACCGCCGGTTCGTGGGGACATCGCGGAGCGGGTAGAATCCCGTGCAATCCACGTCTCCAGCCAGGAAGGCTCCACCGTGTACCTCGATGCGGGCAGCGGCAGCATGTTGGTCTCGGCGATCGTCGCCGGCGCGGCCGGCGTGGGCGTCGTCGGAAAGGTCGGCATGCGCAAGGTGACCGGCGTCTTCAAGAAGAACAAGGGCGACGACACCCCGCAGACGCAGGCGGCCGACACCACCGAGCAGCAGTAGTGCCCGCGGCGACCCCGCCGCGCACGTCCGACCCGGGCTCGTTCCGGGACCCCGCCAGCAGCGTGTTCTACGCCGGCGGGGACGTGCTGCGCGGTCTGAACGCTGATGCTGCCGCCGACTGGGCGGCCATGTCGAAGGCGCCGTTCTTCGCGAAGGCGATGGCCAACGGCCGCATCGTCAAGACGGAGGAGCTGCCCGCCGCGGCGGCCAAGAAGGCCGCGCCGAAGGGCACCGCCTGGGACGTCGTGCTCAAGCACGAGCGCGTCCCGTTCATCTCGTACGCGTACGAGTGGACGTTCAGCCAGCTGCAGGACGCCGCGTTGCTGCACCTCGACCTGCTGTCGGAGGCGCTGGAGGCCGGGCTGTCCATGAAGGACGGCTACGTCTACAACGTGCAGTTCCACGGCGCGCAGCCGGTGTTCATCGACACGCCGTCGTTCGAACGCAGCGCGGGCGGCCCCTGGCCGGGCTACCGCCAGTTCTGCCGGACGTTCCTCTTCCCGCTGATGCTCACGTCGTACAAGGACGTGTCGTTCCGGCCGCTGCTGCGCGGCCAGCTCGACGGCATCGAGCCGAAGCAGATGCGCAACATCATGTCGAGCCCGCTCGACGTGCTGAAGGGCGGCGTCCTCAAGAACGTCCTCCTGCACAGCGCGATCGAGGGCCGCATGGGCGGCGACCCGCGCGGCTCCCGCGCGGTCGGCGAGGACCTGAAGGCGGCGGGCTTCTCCGCCGAGGTCACCAAGGCCGCCGTGAAGTCGCTGCGCAAGCTCGTCGCAGGCATGAAGTGGGACACCGGCGAGACGGTCTGGAAGGACTACCGGAGCAACAACTCGTACTCCGACGAGGACACGAAGGCGAAGCAGACGTTCGTCGACGGCGCCCTGGCCGGCCACGACAACCGGCTGGTCTGGGACCTCGGCGCGAACGACGGGGCGTTCTCCCGCATCGCCGCGAAGCACAGCGACTACGTCGTCGCCGCCGACTTCGACGAAGGCGCGATCGAGCCGCTGTACCGCCAGCTCCGCAACGAGAAGAACACCAAGATCCTCCCCGTGGTGCTGGACCTGGTGGACCCGTCGCCGAGCATCGGCTGGCGCACCAAGGAGCGGCCCGGCTTCTTCGAGCGGCAGCAGCCGGACGTCGTGCTGATGCTGGCGCTGCTGCACCACATCGCCATCTCGAAGAACGTCCCGCTCGCGCAGATCGTCGAGTGGATGGCGTCGTTCGGCTCGCGGATCGTCGTGGAGTTCGTCCACCACGACGACGTGCAGACCAAGCGGCTGCTGGCGAACAAGCCGGAGGGCATGTTCCCTGACTACCGCGTCGAGGTGTTCGAGAAGCTGCTGGGCGAGCGGTTCACGATCGAGAAGTCGGAGCCGCTGCCGAGCGGCACCCGCACGATGTACGTCGTCACGCCGCGTGGCTGATCGGCCCAGGGTCTTCCTCGGCACGGACCACGCCGGGTACGAACTGAAGGAGCGGCTCAAGGCGCTGCTCGAAGCCGACGGGCACGAGGTCGGCGACTGCGGGGCGCACGGCTACGACGCGAACGACGACTACCCGGCGTTCTGCATCGAGGCGGGGCGCCGAGCGGTGGCCGAGGGCGGCTACGGCGTGGTGCTCGGCGGCAGCGGCAACGGCGAGCAGATCGCCGCGAACAAGGTGCCCGGCGTGCGCGCGGCGCTCTGCTGGTCGCCGGAGCTGGCCCGGCTGGCCCGCGAGCACAACGACGCCAACGTGCTGAGCCTGCCCGCGCGGTTCCTCTCCGAGGAGGAAGCGGTCGAGGTGGTGCGGGCGTTCCTGGCGACGTCGTTCCCAGGCGACGAGCGGCACGTGCGCCGGATCGGGCAGATCAGCTCGTACGAGGCGGGCGACCGTCCGCGTCCGGCGGCCGCCGGCGGATGACCAGCCGCTTCGCGGCCGCCGCCTCGTCCTCGGGGCGGACCTTCGACACGTCGCGGGCGCGCATCCCGCCTCCGACGCCGACGATCGACGGGCCGCCGCGGTCGTGGCCGCGTTCCCTGCGCTGCTCGCCCACGCTCACCTCGGGTTGAATCGGCGTCGTGCCTGAAGGACACACGATCCACCGCCTCGCCCGGGACCACAACGCCGTCCTGCGCGGGAAGGCGTTGCGGCTGTCCAGCCCGCAGGGTCGGTTCGCGTCCGAGGCGGCGGCGCTGGACGGGCGGGTGCTCGTCCGGGTGCGGCCGTACGGCAAGCACCTGTTCTACGAGCTCGGCGACGACGTGATCCACGTCCACCTCGGCCTCTACGGCAAGTTCGAGACGTACCCGCAGCCGGCGCCCGCGCCGGTCGGCGCGGTCCGGCTGCGGATCGCCACCGACACGCACGTGGTCGACCTGCGCGGCCCGACGCAGTGCGCGCGGATCCGCCTTGAGGAGCGCGACGCCGTCCTGGCCCGGCTCGGGCCTGACCCGCTCGACCCGAAGGCGGACGTGACGGCGTTCCGGCGCGCGGTGGCCAGGCGGGCGACGCCGATCGGCGTGCTGCTGCTCGACCAGACGGCGATCGCCGGCGTCGGCAACGTGTTCCGGGCCGAGGCCCTGTACCTGCTCGGCATCGCGCCGCAGCGCCCCGCGAGCGCGCTCACCGCAGCCGAGGCGGACGCGCTGTGGGGCACGCTGGTGCGGCTGATGCGGACGGGCGTGCGCCTGAACCGCATCGTCACCACCGACCCCGCCGACCGGGACCGGCGGTCAGGGAGGCCGAGCGACGCGGACCGGAACTACCTGTGGCGGCGGACCGGCCTGCCCTGCCGCCGGTGCGGCGAGCTGGTGAGGTCGGCCGAGCTCGGCGCGCGGACCGCGTACTGGTGCCCTGGCTGCCAGCCCGGCTGACCCGGCCCCGCCCCAGCTGACAGTGCCGGGGCACCCCTTCGCGTGCTCGGCGGCACTGCCAGTTCGAGGGAGCGGGCTAGAAGATCTCCGGGCACCAGGCCGCGCGCGGCCAGGCGAACAGCACCGACGCGCGGTCGGCCGCTCCCGGGGTGTGCTCGTCCACCCGGCCCGCGAGGTACAGCGAACGCAGCGTCGTGTCGCCGAGGTACACCCCACCCAGCTCCTCCGCGCCGAGGGTCAGGTCCGGTGACGCGGTCGTGGGCTCGCAGGTGGCGCCGTCGGGCGAGGCGTCGAGGGTCCAGCGGCCGGCGGCGTAGCCGAGCGGGTCCACGACCTCGATCGTCACCGACCCGGACGCCGCGTACGACCGCGTGGTCAGCGCCCGCGGCACGTCGATCATGCGGACGTGCAGGCCGTCCACGATGCCGACGTCCACGACGCGGGGGTCGCGCAGCCGGTGGACGACGGGGTCGTCGCCGGGGATGTTGTCCGCGAGCACCGAACGCATCAGGTCCACGCCGAGCACGAACCGCCACAGCCCGGCATGCGCGTCCGGGTCGAGGTACACCAGCTCCTGGACGCGGACCTGGCCCTCCGGGCGGAACGCCGTCCACTCCGACTTGGTCCGGTACAGCACGTAGCCGCGCGGCTCGCCGTCGACCTCGTACACCGCGTGCTTGCGCGCGCTGGCGCCGTGCCTGTTGGCCGGCAGGTCGAGCAGCCGGGTGGTCCAGCGCACGGAGGAGCGGGAGATCATGCCGGTGCGGTCGGCGCGCATGGCGTCGTAGAGGGGCCCGGCGATCGTGCGCAGCTCGTCCCGCTCGACCAGCCGGACGGTGCCGCGCGACGGGCGGCCGAGCAGCTGCGGGTCGTGCGCCTTGATCGTCAGGCTCCAGCGGCGGCTCGCCACGCCGTAGCCGAACCGCGCGTAGATGGAGGCCTCACTGGCCCACAGGCTGGCGAACGCCTCCCTGCCGCGGTCACGGATCTCGTCGAGCTGCGTGCGCATCATCGACGTGAGCAGCCCCTGCCGGCGGTGGGTCGGCGAGACCGACACCGCGGTCACGCCCGCGCACGGCTGCGGCCCGCCGGGCACGGTCATGTCGAACGTGAAGATGCCCGCCGTGCCCACCAGCAGGGGCCCGTCGAACACCCCGTGGGCGCGTTCGGTGTCGACCAGCGGCCGCCACGCCGCGATGTCCTCGGGGTCGGGGTCGCCGCCGAACGCCGTGTCGAGGTGCACCTGCCAGGCGTCGATCTCGGCTTCGGTGATGGTGCGTACTTCGATCATGCCGCTGGTCGTATCACGGCGGCCGGTACGCCGTCGCGGGCGTTACGCGTCGACCTCGAACCACACCGACTTGCCGGTGCTGTCCCTCTCGACGCCCCAGCGGCTCGCGAGGTCGTTGACCAGCGACAGGCCGCGGCCGGTCATCGCCTCGTCGCCGTAGTCGCGCACGGTGGGCGCGGCCGGGTTGCCGTCGTGGACCTCGACCCGTACGCCGTCCCTGCGCAGCCGGATGACGACGGTCATCGCGGTGCGGGCGTGCAGGACGGCGTTGGTCACGAGCTCGCTGACCAGCAGCCGGCCGGTCTCGACGAAGTCGTCGCACCCCCACCCGGACAGCGTCTCGCCCACGAACCGCCGCGCGTGCGCGGCACTACCGGGAACTGGCTCGAGCGCCAGTCGGGCTTCGCTCGTCATCTCCCGGGACCGTCGTCGTTGCTGGGTGGGGCGTCGCTGGGGGGCGCCGCTGTAGGCATCGCTGTGCGAGTGTTCGGCAGTGCTGGGCTGGTTCGCTTGCCGCGCTCGGCCAGGCAAACCTAGCCTTGCCGCTACGTGCAAGCATTGTGGCGTTCCCCGGCGAACCTGATAGGCAAACCACGGCGGCAGCGAATCTTCGGCCGGACCAGGTGCAAGTCTTGTGACCGGATGGATAGGTGGCGTTGAGCACGGTCTCGTTCACAGCTGCGCGGGTGCGGCGGGTGCGATCGGAGTGGCACGCGTTCGTGCTGCCCGCGCTGCTCACCGGCGTCGTGCTCATCACGGTCCTCGCGGCCCGGCTGAGCCTGCGCGCGGTGCCGTCGGCGTTCCTGATCCTGCCGGTGCTCGCCGGGGGGCTGCTCGCCCAGCGGCGGCGGGACATCCTGGTGGTCACGGCCGCGGCGTGCGGCGGGTTCGCGATCGTCGCGAGCGTGCACGGCGCCGCCGACGTCCGCGTTGCCAACTTCCTGCTGATCCTCGCGGTGGGCTGGGTGGCGTTCCTGCTGGTGTCCAGCCGCGAACGCCTCGGCGTCACCGGCCTGCGCGGCGAGACGATGCTGGTCGAACTGCGCGAACGGCTCCGCGTCCAGGGTGCGCTGCCCCCCCTGCCCGCGGGGTGGAAGTGGGAGATGGAGCAACGTTCGGCCGGCGGGTCGGGGTTCGGCGGCGACTTCCTCGTCGCGGCGCGCACCGGCGGCGGGCGGATGCTGGAGTTCGCGCTGGTCGACGTCTCCGGCAAGGGCATCGACGCGGGCACCAGGGCGCTGCTGCTGTCCGGCGCGCTCGGCGGCCTGCTCGGCGCCGTTCCGCCGGAGCAGTTCCTCGCCGCCGCCAACGCGTACCTACGCCGCCAGGCGTGGGACGAGGGGTTCGCGACCGCGATCCACGTGGCCGTGGACCTGGAGAGCGGCGACTACCTGCTCGACTCCGCGGGTCACCCGCCGGCCGCGCAGTTCCGGGCGGGCAGCGGCGTGTGGACGCTCTCGGCGGCCGAGGGCAGCGCACTCGGGCTGTTCGACGACGGGCCGTGGCCGGCCGTGCGCGGCCGGCTCGGCCGCGGCGACGCGCTGCTGCTGTTCACCGACGGCCTGGTCGAGGTGCCGGGGCGCGACCTCGAGCTCGGCATCGACAAACTGCTCGGCGAGGCCAACCGGCTGGTCATCTCGACGTTCGAGGGCGGCGCGGCCCGGCTCATCGACGCCGTCGCGCCGGCTGCGACCGACGACCGCGCGCTCGCGATGATCTGGCGTGCGTAGGGCGCGTGGAGCGGGCGACGAGAATCGAACTCGCGTCACCAGTTTGGAAGACTGGAGCTCTACCATTGAGCTACGCCCGCGCCGGCGCCCGTAGAATCGGCGCCTGCGGGGCGTAGCGTAGTGGCTAGCGCGCGTGCTTTGGGTGCACGAGATCGGGAGTTCGAGTCTCCCCGCCCCGACAGATAGGCTCGCGGCTTCCCCCTGTCCGGTCGTACCGCGCTGCCCTGGAGTGCCGTGAACGCCACCGTCGAGACCCTGAGTCCCACCCGGGTCAAGCTCACCGTCGAGGTGCCGTTCGAGGAGCTGCAGCCGTCGATCGACACGGCGTACAAGCGGATCGCGCGCCAGGTGAAGGTGCAGGGCTTCCGGCCGGGCAAGGTGCCGCCGCGCATCCTCGACCAGCGGGTCGGCCGCGCGGTCGTGCTGGAGGAGGCCCTCAACGACGCCCTCCCGCAGCTGTACAGCGCCGCCGTCGACGAGGCGCAGGTCGCCGCGATCGGGCAGCCCCAGGTGGACCTCGCTCAGTTCGCGGACGGCACGCCGCTGGTGTTCACCGCCGAGGTGGACGTCCGTCCCGACATCGAGCTGCCGTCGTACGAGAACCTGCCGGTGACCGTGGACGCGGTCGCCGTGAGCGACGAGGAGGTCGACCAGCAGCTCGACGGGCTGCGCGACCGGTTCGCCACCCTGCGCAGCGTCGAGCGCCCGGCGCAGAACGGCGACTACGTCGTCATCGACATCTCCGCGACGAACGAGCAGGGCGAGCCGATCGAGGGCTCGGAGGCCAAGGGGCTGTCGTACGAGGTCGGCTCGCAGTCGCTGATCGGCGGCATCGACGAGGCGCTGCTCGGCGCCGGCGTCGGCGAGAGCCGCGACTTCACCGCGCAGATCGAGTACGGCGTGCACGCCGGGACCGCGGCGACGTTCCACGTCACCGTCACCGACGTGAAGGAGAAGGACGCGCCCGCGCTGGACGACGAGTTCGCGCGGATGGCCAGCGAGTTCGACTCGATCGCCGACCTGCGCGCCGACGTGCGCTCGCGGATCGAGCGGATGCGCAAGCTCGAGCAGGGCGTCCAGGCACGCGACCGCGCGCTGGAGGAGCTGCTCGCCCGCACGAACGTCCCCGTGCCCGAGTCGATGGTCCAGGCGGAGACCGACTGGCGGCTGCGCCGGATGGCCGAGCAGGTGGCCGAGAGCGGAGTGGAGTTCGACCAGTTCCTGGCCGAGACCGGGCAGACCGAGGAGACGCTGCGCGACGACGCGCGGACCGGCGCGGAGCAGGCCGCCCGCGCGCAGCTCGTCCTCGACGCGATCGCGACCAAGGAGGAGATCGGCGTCAGCGAGGCCGAGCTCACCGACCAGGTCGTGCGCCGGGCAGGCCGGGCCGGCATCGACGCCAACGAGTTCGCCCAGCGGCTGGTCCGCCAGGGGCAGCTGCCGGCGTTGATGGGCGAGATCGTGCGCGGCAAGGCGCTCGCCCTCGTCCTGGAGTCCGCGACGATCACCGACTCCGACGGCGCCCCGGTCGACCTCTCCGAGCTGCGCGACGACGCGACCGCCGTCATCGACTCGCCGCTCGGGATGGACGCGGACGACGACGACCACGAGGGGCACGACCACGAGGGGCACGATCACCCGCATTGACGGGAAGTCCTCACCTACCGCCCTTGTGGCGGATCGGGGGCGCTAATACCTTGCGCGGCTCACGCAGTTCCGTTGGGGGGAGAAACTGGAGTCCGCATGAGTCTGCGCACCATGCTCGCGGCTGTCGCGGCCGCGACGCTCAGCACGGCAGGGCTCGCCCTGCCAACGGCAGAGGCGGCGCCCGTCGTGGGCGCCCGCGTCTGCACCACCCGCGATAGCTGGAACTTCTCGCCGCCCCTCACGCTCACCCCGCGGCTGCTCGCCCCGGGTACGGCGTCGGGCAGCTACACCGCGACGTGCCCGCGTTACATCGTCGATACCGCCGCGCCGTACCTGGTCACGGGCGTCCAGGGGCCGTACAGCCTCGGGTTCTCCTACAACTACGTCGGCAACTGTGCTGCCGCTGTTCTCACCGGCGGAGCAACCCACACCGGCGTCATCATCGGCGGGATGGTCGCCGTCATCTACAGCGCCAGCGTCGGAACGTTCCACAACCTCTCGGTGAAGGTGCTGACGCCGTCACCGGACGTCTGCAGCGAGTCCTCCGCCAGCGGCACGGGCTACACCGTTGGCACGCTGCCGTAGTTCCCGCCCGGCGGCACTGGCCCTGGCGGTAGGCACGCTCGTCCCGGCGGCTCCGGCCGCCGGGACGGGACCCGCGGCCGCGCCGCCGGCGGTGATGATCCAGTCGGTCTCGCTGGCCGGCGACTACGACCGGACCCACCGCGTCTACGCGGCCGGCGTCCGGGCCGGCTGCGCGCCCAGCTCCGGCCGCTGCGCGCTGCTCCTCACGACCTCCGACGGCGCGGTGCGCTGGACCGCGGCCGCCGCGGCGCGGTGGGAGGGCGGCGACATCGCCACCGCGCGGCACGCAGGCCGCGACGTCCTGCTCGCGTCCGCGCCCGGCGGCGTCCAGGTGAGCAACGACGGCGGCGCGTCGTTCGGTGCCGCGCGCGGCCCGGTCGGCCGCATCGTCGTCACCGACCCCGACGCGCCCGACGTCGCGGTGTCGTCCGCCGGCCCCGCGCTCTACCGCGTGGGCGAGGGCACGGCGCGGACGTACGCGCCGTTCGACCTGCGGAACCCCACGTTCGTCCTGAGCCCGGCGTACGCCGCGCCGCGCGGGCCCGCCGCGCTCGTGTCAGGGACCGACCCGCAGACCGGGTTCCCCGTCGTGGAACGTTGCGACGCCGCGTTCACCTGCGGGCAGCGCGTCGTGCTGCTGCCGAAGAAGGACGTGCCCAGGCTCTTCCTGTCCCCGCGGTTCGACAGCGACGGCGTCGTCGTCGCCACCACCGTCAGCGGGACGACGTGGCTGTCCAGGGACCACGGCGCGACGTTCACGCCGGTGACCGTGCAGCGCCCCGGCCCCGACGCCGCCGTGACCACCGTGCAGTCGGTGGCGTTCACTCCGGACTTCGACGGGCGGCGCGGGACCGGCGCCGTCTACGCCGCCGTCCTCTCGGTCCGCAACGACGCCTCCGCCGCCGCAACCGTGCACGGCGGCGTCTACCGCGCGACCGACCCCGGCGGGGCGTGGACGAAGTTCGGCGGGCGCAGCCGGCTCGACACCGGCGCCACCGCCGTCGTCGCCGCGCCGGACGGGCGGGTGTACGCGGCGTACCTCGACGCCAGGCGCGGGCGGGCCGGCGTGCTCTGCGCGCGCGGCGCGCGCTGGGGGAGCGGGTGCGCGTTCCCGCGCGCGGCCCGGCGGCCGGCGGGCGGCGCACCGTCGACGGCGGCCGTTCCCGGCCGGCCGA
>DATLNJ010000085.1:0-6999 GCA_035536815.1 Frankiaceae bacterium | reverse complement strand
TCAGCTCGAGGTACGCCACGTCGAGCAGGCGCCCGAACTTGCGCCCGACCTCCCGGAGCCGGCCGACCTCGGCGTACCCCGCCCGGCCGAACGCCGCAAGACTGGCCGCGTTCTCGGTGCAGACGACAGCGAGCAACACGTGCAGCCCGCGCGCGCGCCCGTGGGCGACGGCGTACGCGATCGCCTGACGGCCCAACCCACGGCCGACGGCGCCCGGGGCGAGGTAGACCGAGACCTCGGCGGAGTCGCGGTAGGCGCAGCGCCCCTTGAACGCCGCGACCACGACGAAGCCGACCAGGTCGCCGTCGACCCTGATCCCGAAGCAGCCGTGCCGCGGGTCGGCGTGGTCGACGACCTCGGCGGAGAACGCCGCGACGTCCAACGGCTCCTCGTGGAAGGTCGCCGTCGACGTCTCGATCCAGTGGTTGAAGATCGCGCACGCGCGGCCGCGCTCCTCGTCGCGCAGCGGTGAGATGTCCGCGATCGCGGCCGCGGCCGGCGACGGCTCGGCCCCGGTCCGGCGCCGGGTCAGCTCGGCGGCGCCGAGGTCCACGACGTCACGGATCGCCATCAGCCGGCCCTCGCCGGCGCCCACCGGCCCGCGGCGTACGACGCCCCGCGCCTCGATCCCCTCGCCGACGGCGGCGAAGTCCGTGTCGTCGAGCACCACCGACTCCCAGCTGCGGCGCTGCGGATGCCCGTCGACGAGGACAGTCGCGCTCTGCTGGTCGCTACGGCGGTCCGGCAGCTCGGCCCGGTGCTCCGCCAGGTGCAGTGCGGTGTTGTTGCCGTGGTCCACGCCGAGAAGCAGCACCGACGCGTCAAGCTCGTGCAGTCGCGACAGGGGGGAGCCCTCGCCGAGCTCAGCGGCCAGGTCGTGCGGCCGGACGACCTCGGCCGCGCGCGGGCCGTACGCCGCGAACGACACATGGGGGTGCGGACCACGGACGGCGCCGGGCCAACGCCGGAACGTCTCGCCGACGACGCCGATCGCCCGCGTCGGAGTCAGGTCGGGGTCGAAGGCGGGCGACTCGGCGCGGATCACCGGCCACCACGGCTCGGGCACCGGCGGGTTGCGCCAGTGCTCGGGGTCGGTCAGGTCCGTGCTGAACGCCGGCATGACCACGGTCCCGTCGTCGCCGACCGCATCGAGCAGCGCCTGGATGACGGCGACCGCGCCGCCGCAGACCCAGCCCAGCGCGCTGAGCGACGTATGCACGAGGACGGTGTCCCCGGCCGTGACGCCGAGCGCGGTGAGGTCGGCGACGAGTGAGCGGCGGGTGACGGGGGCAGAACGGTTAGCGAGCGCACGTACCGCCCGGTGCTCGCCCATGTCCTGACCCTACTGAGCAGTCCCGGCGTCACCGTCGCGGCAGCTATGGAGCTCGCCGTGACGTCGACCCGATCTCGCACTCGCCTGGCGCTCGCCAGCGCCGCTCTGCTGGCCCTACCGGTGATCACCGGTGCCGTCGGCTACGTCCAGGCCGCGCCGGGGGTCTTCACCGGACCGGTGCCCCGGGCGGACTGTGGCCCGGGGTCGCTGCCGGAGACCGGCATGCAGGGTCGGGTCTCGCCGGCCGAGCTCGCCAGCGGACGCGCGGCGAAGGGCTACACCTGCAACCTCACCGAGGTCGGCCACTTCGCCAGCCGGGCCGGCTGGAAGGTGGACCGCTACGGCGACTGCGCCTACTACAACAGTGAGCCCGGCGGCACGGCGCTGGCGGCATTCACCAACCAGAACCCCGGCACCCACGTGCTGGACGTGAGTGACCCGACCAAGCCGGTGCAGACCGACTACCTGCGTACGCCGGCGATGCAGTCGCCGCACGAGACGATGGCGATCCACGCCGAACGCGGCCTGCTCGTCGCGGTGCTGAGCACGCTGGCCACCGCACCCGGGGTGCTCGAGGTCTGGGACGTCAAGGCCGACTGCCAGCACCCGACCCTGCTCTCGAGCCTGCCCAGCGCCCTGCTCGGGCATGAAGGCAACTTCTCCGCCGACGGCCTGACCTTCTACACCGGCTCGCTCTACGCCCAGACGCTCACGGCGGTGGACCTGACCAACCCGCTGGCACCCACTCTGATCGCGGTGGAGAACGTCCAGTCGCACGGCATGTCGACCAACCCCGACGGCACGCGGCTCTACGACACCGTGCGGGGTGACGCCACCGCCGGGCTGCTCGTCTACGACACGAGCGAGATCCAGGCACGCAAGGCGGGTGCGGAGTTCAAGCTCATCAGCCGCCTCACCTGGCCGGAGAAGAGCACGCCGCAGTTCGCCATGCACGTGACGATCAAGGGCAAGCCGTACGTGATCGAGACCGACGAGTTCGGCGGCACTCCTCCCGACGGCGGCGGGGCGATCGGGACGATCGGCGCCGCGCGGATCATCGACATCTCCGACGAGCAGGCGCCCAAGGTCGTCTCCAACCTGCGGCTCGAGGTGCACATGCCGGCCAGCCAGCCGCTCTTCGCCGCCGAGGGGGATCCCAAGCCGTTCCTGGGGGGGCCCTACACGGGGCACTACTGCAGCGTGCCGTCCCCCGTCGACCCGGGGATCGTGGCCTGCAGCATGCTGCGCTCCGGCGTGCGGGTCTTCGACATCCGTGACCCGTTGCAGCCGAGGGAGCTCGCTTACTTCAACGCCCCGGGATCGCCCGGCCTGGACGGGACCGCCGGCGCCGGCGGTTTCGGCGCCGGCGCCGACGTGGAGTTCGTCCCGGAGCGCGGCGAGATGTGGCTCACCGGCGAGGAGACCGGATTTCACGTCGTTCGCTTCACCAACGGGGTGTGGCCGTTCCCGAAGGCCGGCCCCCCTCGCGGGGCCGCATCGCTCGCGCCGGCTCCGGAGCCGGCGCCGGTCGTGCCGCGCCCGCTGCCCGCGACGGGACTGCCGGAGGGCCTCGCGGTCGGCAGCGCACTCGTCTTCGCTCTCGCGGTGACAGCGGCGGCGACCCGCGCCGACCGTCGTCGTACCTGAGCCGCCCTCAGCGCGCGGGCTGGTGCTGCGGCCGCAGGCCGCGCCGGTCGTCGAAGGCGTGCACGGTCGCGACCCCTTCGTAGGCGACGTCGAGCCACTGCCGGTGCGCCCCCGCGCCGAACGCCGGCGAGCACCACGTCCCGTCGAGCTCGACCAGCCGCGTGCCGGGCTCGGCCAGCCATCGCAGGAGGACGGTCATCTCCTCGCTGCTGGCCCGCGGTGTCGGCCCGGGACCGGGTGGGACCTCCTCGGCCGTCAGGACCAGCGCCTCGATCACCGGACGGGGGTCGGCGCCGGGTGTCGACGCGCCCGCGGCGGCCATCCGGCCGTGCCTGATCACCAGGATCTCCCAGCCGCCGTCGCCCGACGGCCGGGCGGCGACGAGGTGCGGCACCTGGCTCATCGACGACAGTCGCTGCGTGCGCTCGGCCGCGCGGACGAAGGCGGCGAGCCGGTCCCGGTGCAGCGCGGCGTCCTCGTAGCGCTCGTGCTCTGTCAGGACGTCCATCCGCCGTCGCAGCGCGTCCACGACCTGCGCGCAGTCGCCGTGTGCCGCGCGCTGGAACGCTGTGGCGTGGACGGCGTAGGAGTTTTGATCCTCGAGCCCCCCGCACGGCGCGCCGCAGCGGCCCATCTCGAACAGCACGCACGGCGCCACCGACGTGTTCGCCGTGATCCGCATCGTGCACTGGCGCAGGGGGAGTGCCTCGTGCGCCGCGGCGACGGCCAGCTCGGCGGCTCGGGCCGACGGGAACGGGCCGAGGTACGTCGCACCGTCGTCGGTCACCTTGCGGACCACGGACAGCCGCGGAAAGCGCTCGGCCGTGAGCTTGACGAAGACCGTGCGCTCGGGGAACCGCGATCGCCGGTTGTAGCGCGGCTTGTGCTCCGCGATCAGCCGCAGCTCACGGACCGAGGCCTCGACCGCTGAGGTGCAGACGACCGAGTCGACGCGCTCGGCCAGCTTGACCATCTCGGCCATCCGGGTACGCGGCTCGGACGCGACGAAGTAGCCGCGCACCCTGGTCCGCAGGTCCTTGCTCGTGCCGACGTAGAGCACCCGGCCCTGGCCGTCGCGGAAGAGGTAGACGCCCGGCGCGTGGGGAACCGCGTCGGCCAGGACGCGCTTCCGGCGCTGCTCCGGGTCGACCTGCGACGAGAAGGTCTTCAGCTCCTCGAGGGACTGCACGCCGAGGTTGCCCAGCCGCGCGATCAGCCCGTGCAGCACGTCGACCGTTGCCTGCGCGTCGGCCAGCGCGCGGTGGCACGGCGCGACCTCGGTGCGGAAGAGGCGGGCCAGCGTCGACAGCTTGCAGTCCGGCGCCTCGTCCCGGGTGAGCACCCGCCGGGCCAGCCGGGCCGTGTCGAGGGAGTCGAACGCCGGCCACTCCAGGTCGAACTGCCGGCACGCGGCGCGCAGGAAGCCGAGGTCGAACGGCGCGTTGTGCGCGACCAGCACCGCCCCGCGAGCGAAGTCGAGGAACGCCGGCAGCACGGTGTCGATCCGCGGGGCGCCGGCCACCATCGCGTCGGTGATCCCGGTGAGCACCGCGATGAACGGCGGGATCGGCGTGCCGGGCTGCACCAGCGTCTGGAAGCTGCCCTCGACCTCGCCGCCGCGCACGCGCACTGCGCCGACCTCGGTGATCGCGCTGGCGTACGGCGACCCCCCGGTGGTCTCCAGGTCGACGACGACGAACGTGGTGTCGCGCAGCGGCGTGCCCAGTTCGTCGAACGAGCCCTGGATCGCCGTCGCCGTCATGCTCACCGACGGTAGGAGCCACCTCCGACAATCTTCCGTCCCGCCACGCCGACCCGTCGTCGCCAGCGTCCGAAAACTATGACCGATCCTTCTCGCCGCTACGCTCGGCGCGAGTCAGAGTTCGGGGAAGACTGGTTGACCCGAATGGCGCATTGAAACCGTCCGTACGGCGCAAATACCCTCACCTCTGCGTGAGTGAGGAGTACAGCGGCGGGGCATATGCCGGTACGCGGTATGTCCGGAAAGGTCTGTTCAGTCCCACGCGCGTCTCCCCAGCGGCGCGCACCCATCGCTGCTGGAGGTCGTACGTGTCCCGAGTGCCCCTGTCCCTCGTCCGCGCCGGCGTCGCCCTGGCGGTCACCGCCGGACTGGCCGTGGCCGGTCCCGCCCTCGCCGGCCCTGACCCGGCCGCACCGGCGCATCCGCACGATCCGGACCGCATCCTGGTCGCCTTCGACCCGGGTTCCGCGGCCGACGCACGCCGCAGCGCGCACGCCCAGCAGGGTGGACGGGTCGAGAACACGTTCGAGCACCTGAACCTCGACGTCGTGCGCATCGCCGAGGGGACGACTCCGGCCGCCGCGATCGCGCGTTACGAGCGCAACCCCAACGTCGCGTACGCGCAGCCGAACTGGCAGGCCAGCCTGCTCAGCGTGCCGAACGACACGCTGTTCAAGGACCAGTGGGGCCTGCACAACACCGACCAGCCCGTCACCGGCTCACTGGTCAACGGCGCGGCCGACTTCGACGTCGACGCCCCCGAGGGCTGGGACGCCGCCTTCGGGCCGGGCAGCTTCCCGAGCACGGGCGGAGTCCGCGTGGGCATCCTCGACACCGGCATCGACCGCACCCACGTCGACCTGCTCAACAAGACCGTGGCGTGCGCCACGGCCAACGCGATCATCGGTGTCGTGACCGAGGGAACCTGCTCCGACGACAACCTGCACGGGACCCACGTCGCGGGCACCGTCGCCGCGATCACCGGCAACGGCGTCGGCGTGGCTGGCGTGGCCCCCAACGCGCCGCTCGCGATCTTCAAGGCTCTGAACGCGGCGGGCGACGGCTACTACGCCGACGTCATCGCCGGCATCCACTGGCTGCACACCAAGGGCGGCGCGAAGATCATCAGCATGAGCATCGGCGGGCCGCAGGACAGCGCGCTCGACGCCGAGCTGACCGAGGCCGCCGCGGCGGGCGTGCTGCTCATCGCCGCTGCCGGCAACGACGGCGACGCCACCAAGAACTGGCCCGCCTACCACCGCGACGTGATGTCGGTGTCGTCGGTCAGCCAGGACGGGACCCTGTCTTGGTTCAGCACCTGCAACACCGACGTCGAGATCGCCGCGCCGGGTGAGGACATCTGGTCGACGTTCCCCAGCAACACGTACGGCGTGATCAGCGGCACCTCGATGTCCACGCCGCACGTGTCGGGCGTCGCCTCGATGGTGATGTGGAAGCTCGGGCTCGACGCGGCCCAGACCCGGACGAAGCTCAAGAGCACGACCGAGGACTCGGGCGGCTGCAACGGCGTCGGCATCGTCAACCTGGCCGGCGCCCTCGGCGGCGGGGGCGGCACGCCGCCGCCGCCCACCACTCCGGGCGCGATCACCGGCACGGTCACCGACACCACCTCGAAGGCCGGCATCTCGGGGGCGGCCGTGAACTGCGGCACCGCCGGGACGGCGACGACCGGTGCCAACGGGTCCTACACCCTGAGCAATGTGCCGCCGTCGACGTACACGTGCACCGCGTCGGCCTCGGGCTACCGCAGCAAGAGCGGGAACGTCACCGTCGCATCAGGCACGACGTCGACGCTGAACCTGGCGCTGCGTCGGGCGTAGCCTGACTCGACCGGCCCGAGGGCCGCATCGGAGCAAGGGCGTGGCCTAGAGGCGACGCCCTTGCTCCGATTCCGCGCCAGGGAGTGCACTCGACACGAGCGTGGGCAGTCGCGCGGACCGGACGAACCGGGCATACTCGCGGCCAGCCACCCGGCCGGGTCTCCGGCCGACTCTCGGAAGGTCCGTCGATGCGCAAGCTCGTCACGACTGCCCTCGTCACCGGCGTGCTCGTCGCCGGCCCGCTCGCCGGACTCGCTGCGGCGGGCCCGCCGATCCCCAAGAACGACTGCCAGCTCGCGGCACTGCTCGGCTACCAGAACGTCCGGGCTTGCGAGGAAGAGACCTCCTGAGCTGAGGCCCGGCTGAGCTCTACGGCATCAGCCGCGGAGGTCGGCGAGGGCGTGGCGCGCGATCGG